>NZ_JAWXQV010000057.1:0-261832 GCF_033843325.1 Klebsiella sp. JN_Kp126
CGGAGGAAAACATGGTCAGGCAAAAGTGTAGCGGTATTAGGCGCAGCTATTTAGAGCGTGGCTCCCCTCCGTCCTCATCCTTATTAAATTGATATTGTGTTTATCTGTCAACAATATGATCCCGTATTTAGTTTATTAAACCCCGTAATACGGGGTTTACCACTACCACTTCTCCTTCCGTTATGCTTTTTTATTATCTCCAGGCATACCAATGTTTGTTTTGCTACAGGAGACAATCATGACATCACATCAGTTATTACGCTTAAAAAAGGTTGAAGAAAAAACCGGCTTGAAACGTTCACAAATCTATCTGTATATGAAAGAGGGTACATTTCCTCGTTCAATAAAAATCGGACCAGCCAGTGTGGCCTGGCTGGAATCAGAAATTGACGAATGGATCAATATTAAATTGTCCCGGCGCTAAACGCGGTCAAGGGAAGGCGAATTAAAGCAACTGATTCAACTAAATACCCTCCAACAGGCTATATACCCAGATATTTCTGCATCTATCTTGCCTGTTGAACAAAATATACGGAATACATATTATGATCCCTTCACTAAATTACGCCGTACTCACCAATGCCCTGCAGGCGCTTAATGAAGGCAATATTCGTCACTGTGAAGATCTCGGTTTCACATTTGACGAAATGAATGCCCTCAGCCAGCTCTCGCCAGATGCACTCTTTACGCTGAGCCGAGCAGCCGCGCCTTTTATCGCAGTCTCGCTACGCCACGATGTTCTGCACCAGTTGCTGGCCCATTCTGGTCAGGAAGAACAGCGCCGACAACTAATTGACCGGGCCATACGACTGGGCGGCTCCATCGCACTGATGAACCACTATTTTGGTCTCACCTCCAATGAAGTCTGCCTTCGCCGTCGGTTGCTGGGTGTCAGCGTGCCGTATGGCCGAACGCCTGAACCGGATGAAAAGACAGATGTGGCTATCTGGTTGCAATGGCAGCAGCGCAGGGTAGAAAACCTTGAATCGCCCGATGCACTGATCACCATGATGCAGGTGACGGAAATCCTGCAGCCAGAGGCCGAAGCGCTGTCACTCACCACGGTCTGGAAACGTATCGCACTGTGCGAACAGGAAGCCGCTACTGGCAGGAGGACTCTCCATGCCGGATGAGATCGACCGCGATCAGGAATTTAATGAACAGCGACTGGAGGAGATGATTGAGCAGAACCGTTTTAAGCCGGGTTCAACACCATCATTATTTCACTGTCGTATATGTGGTAAACCTATTCCTGAAAAACGACGGCAGACTCTGCCGGGCATAACCACCTGTACAGAATGTCAGGAACAACTTGAGCATCGCAGACGCTAATAATAGCGATAAAGACGTTCGGGGATATTATTTCTCTGCACGTCTTTCTGTTTCCATTAAAATAGAATGCCTTCTTTATTATCTGTTCTGCATCCTTCTCCCTCTTTCCGCATCTGATAATCCTCGCCAGTTTATCTCTCTTATTTTTGTTTTGAATTTATCGTTTATATCCCGCACTGAATATCTGATTCTGAAAATGCCATAACAACATGGTTGCCCTGATGGACGTTCATTCGTCCAGGCCGGGGATTGTTCTTTAACAAATTGGATCGGGCTGTCACGTAACCACAATTCAGGGTGCCGCTGAATGTTCTCGCTGACCCGTTAAAACCGGAATGCAGAACCGGGATGTGACCTTTTTATTGCTTTCACGGCTATTTTATTAAAGGAAATACCATGAGAAAACCCAATTATCACGTCTTTATCACTCAGGAAAGTCAGCCCGATGCACAGGGCGAGAAAAACACGTACTGGACCAGGGTTGGTGTGGCCTTCGCACATAACGGTAAGCCTGGCCTGAATATCGTGCTGATCCCCGGTATTGCGGTTTCAGGCAGGCTGGTACTGCTTGAACCGAGAGAAGAGAGTGACATTTCACAGGATGCCGCAGCCGTTTAACCCGCTTTTGTCCTTCTCCCCGGTAACGTGTTTTTGTATACGCTGCCGGACCCACGGTTACGAGGCCACTATGCTTTCCACCACAGCCTTTCTGGCGCTGGCGACGCAGTGCGCCACCAGTGTTCACCCGTCCACGGCACTTGATGTGGCACGGGTCGAATCCGGTTTTCACCCTTACGCCATTGCTGAAATCGTGCCGGGCGGCAAAGGTGTGATTTCACATTTTCCCGCAAGCCATGATGAGGCGATGAGCCTCACCGGACGGCTGGCGGCGCAAGGCCGACGCTATTCGGTCGGCCTGATGCAAATCACCAGCACCAATTTCCGCCATTACGGCGTCACGGCCAGCGACTTACTTAACCCTTGCATCAATCTGTCGGTATTTGAGCGCATTCTCGCCGACTGTTACCGGCGCGGTAGCACTCTGAAACGAGCGCTCAGTTGTTACTACTCCGGCAACTTTGAAACCGGTCAGCGACCGGAATCCGCCTTTAACCAGACCAGCTACGTACAGCGCATTGGCTATGTCGTCCCGTCCACCCGGGAAGACCGGCAGCGAGCCCCTGACCCGAGCACACAACCGTCTGCCCGTTATCCCGCCGTTGTGCTGCGCGGCGAGCCTGCCGGTGCCACTGCGCCGATCCTGACTTCCCTGCATTATCCCGATTCCGTCATTCGCGGCGCTATCCCTGTTATCCCTGATGAGGAGAAATGATCATGCGTAAACGCCGTTACTCCGCTGTTGTTTCCGTGCTGCTGTCTGCCCCGGTGCTGGCGGCGAACAGTGGTTTTAACAAGGCCAATGAAACACTGAGCAATACCTCGACCGGCCTGCTGGGACTGGCCGCCGTCACCATCACACTGGCGACTATGTGGGTGGGCTACAAGGTGCTGTTCGACGGCAAGAGCCTGCATGACATGCGTAACATCATCATCGGCGCGATCCTGATCGTCGGCGCGTCCGGCTTCGGTGCCTACTGGGCGTCATAAGGGAGGCAACGATGGCTACGCTGAATAAAGCACTCACGCGGCCTGCCGCCATTATGGGTATTCCTCTGGTGCCGTTCGTTCTCGTCAGCGGGGCCATCGTCCTGCTGGCAGTCTATGTCAGCTATTACCTGGCGATTATGCTCATTCCTGCATGGGCGGAAATGAAAAATAAAACCCGAAAGGACATTCATTATTTCAGTCTGCTCTGGCTGGCGTTTAAAACCCGTGGGCGGCTTTTCACCAATACCCATTTTGGCGCGAATGCCCTGCTGGCAAACCAGTACGATAACGTTGATGTCTCGGAGTTTATTCAGAAAATGAAATTAAACGAGCGTATTACGCTGGATAAATATATTCCGTACTCCTCCCATATTCACCCTTACGTCATCAGAAACCGTCACCGTGATTTGGTTGCCACCTGGGAGCTGGACGGCACAGTCTTTGAATGTGAAGACGAACATCACCTGACCCTGATGGCCACGCACCTGAATAACGTTATTCGTTCGTATGAGGGTCTGCCGGTAACATTCTATATTCACCGGCTCCGTGAAAAATACCATGATGTTTTTGAAGCCTGTTCGGGTATTCCCTTTTCCGATGAGGTAACACGTCGGTATTACCAGCCGGTAAAAGACAAACCGTTATGGCGGCACCGGCTGTTTTTCACCGTCTGCTACGCGCCGTTCTCTCAGATTGAGAAGAAAACCATGAAAGCGCAGTCGCACAGTAAACGCCAGGCAGCACTGGATGACGCGCTCAAAATCATGCTGGAATACCGCGAAGCACTGGAATCTTCATTATCCCGCTATATGGCAACGCCGCTGGGGATATATGAAGAAAACGGGCGGGTGTATTCCTCACAACTGGCGTTCTTCCATCGTCTGCTTACCGGTCAGTGGCAGAAGGTGGCCGTAACGCGCTCACCATTTTATGAAACGCTCAGTACGCCAGACGTCTTTTTCACCACCGACACCGGTGAATGCCAGACGGTCAGCGGTTCCCGTTTCTTCCGCAGCCTGGAGATTAAGGATTATTCCCCGGAAACCCATACCGGTATGCTGGATGCGCTGCTGTACGCCGAAAGCGAGTATGTTCTGACGCAGTCCTTTACCTGCATGGCACGGGATGAGGCGCAGAATCATATCCGTCTGGCGGAAAAACGGCTTAACTCCACGGACGACGACGCGACTTCCCAGCGCGAAGAGCTGATTGTCCTGCGCGACCTGCTCCAGTCCGGACATGTGTCGTGCGGTAAATTCCACTTTTCCCTGCTGATCTCCTCAGACAGTGCCGGACAGGTGGTGAAGGACACTAACGTTCTGGCCCAGCCCTTCGCCGATCTTGGTATTATGACAACGCTCTCCACCCTGTCACTGCCCGCCGCGTATCTGGCGCAACTGCCGGGCGTGTATACGCTGCGACCCCGACTGGTGGCCGTCAGCAGCCAGAATTTTGCCGATATAGCCTGCCTGCATAACTTCCATCCCCACAAACGCAGCGGTAATCCGTGGGGGGAAGCCATCGCCATCCTCACATCTCCCGGCGGTGGCGGGTATTACCTGAACCTGCACGACAGCCAGGCCGGGCGGGATGACACCGGTGAGAAAACGCCGGGGAATACGGCGATTATCGGGAAAACCGGATCCGGCAAAACCCTGCTGATGACCATTATGCAACAACTGATGCAGAAGTACCGTAACCCGGCGTCGTTTGCGCCTTCTGCCACCATCAAACGGCTGACCACGGTGTATTTCGATAAGGACCGGGCGGCGGAGATGGCGATCCGCCAGGCGGGCGGGCGTTATTTCCGCATCCATACCGGCGAGCCCACCGGCTTCAACCCGTTTGCGCTGGAGCCAACCCGCCGGAACATCAGTTTCATCAAACGGCTGGTGCGCATGCTGTGCCGCCGCAACGGTAAGCCGCTCGATCCGCGCGATGAGGAGCGGATCAGTGCCGCCGTGGACACCATCATGCTGGACTATCCGCCGGAGTACCGCCGGTACGGGATCACCCGGCTGCTGGAAGTGCTGCCGGAGCCGCCGACCACAGACGCCCGCACCAACGGGCTGCGTATTCGCCTGAAACAGTGGGCGCAGAGGGGCGAGTTCGGCTGGGTGTTTGATAACGAGGCCGATACTTTCACCATCAGCGATGTCGATAACTTTGGTATCGACGGCACCGAATTTCTGGATGATGACGATATTCGCGGCCCCGTGACCTTTTACCTTCTGTACCGTGTGACCAGTCTTCTGGATGGTCGCCGCCTGGTGATGTTTATGGATGAGTTCTGGCGCTGGCTGGCCGATGTCGAATTTTCCCGCTTCTCCCTCAATATGCTGAAAGTCATCCGAAAGCTGAACGGTATCTTCGTTCCGGCAACACAGTCACCGGATGAAATCGTCAGACACCCCATCGCCCCGGCGATTATTGAGCAGTGCGGTACCCAGATTTTCCTCGCCAACCCGAAAGCCAGCCATGCGGATTACGTGGAGAAAATGAAAGTGCCGGAAAGTGTTTATGACACGGTCAGGAACCTGGATCCGGGCGAGCATTATATGGTCATCCTGAAAACACCGCTGCGGGCCGGGGAAACCCGCCCGTTTGTGGCGATGGCGAAAATGGATCTGTCCGGGATGGGTAAATTCACCCGGCTTCTCAGCGGCAGTGAGGACAACCTGAAAATATTCGATGCCATTTATCAGGATGGTATGCGACCTGATGAATGGAAAGATACTTTTTTTGACCGGGCAATCTGAAAGCCAACCTGAGGTACTATCAATGCGTTCCAGGAATCACCGTCTGGCATTATTGTTATTTTTCTCGGCGCAGGCGTTCAGCGCCGGAATACCGGTTTTCGACGCCGTGCAGAATACCGAATCCATTAACCAGTGGATGCAGAAACTACAGCAATGGGAGGGTACGGTTACCCATTATAAAAGCGAACTTAATGCGTATAAGAAACAACTGGCTACCGCAACCGGCGTGCGGGATATTCAGGGTTTTCTCAGTGATGCCCGAAGCCTGAAAACCGATATTGATAATCTCCGTAAGAACGGTATTTCACTGGATGATCTGCTGACCACGCAGAACAGTTCATATTCTTATGAACTGCAACACCTTTACAGTAAATACAAATCGTTCAGCGTATGCAGCGAGGAACAGGAAGGAATAAAATATCAGGCCCTGGCCGACAGTTGCAAACAGATAATCCTCAATCAAGCAATGGCGATTGAGAATACCACTGACGTTGAAAACAGGATTAACAGCACACTCAGCGATATATCAGACTTATCTGACCGTATATCGAATGCGCAGGACTCGAAAGAGTCTCAGGATCTGGCTAACGCCATCGCGGCGAAAAGCGTACAGTTAAATGCGCTGACGAATCAGTGGGAGATGTCTGTCAGGCAGGCTGAACAGCGAACGACATTGCTGGAACAGCAAAGACAGAAAGCCTTTGAACAGCAGCAGCTAACGGCACCTGTTGCTGACCTTAATAATTTATAAGGAGGTTATCCGTGCTCAGATCCTTATTCACCTTATGCACACTCTCAGGCGTGATATTACTGTCCGGCTGCAAGGAAACCAAATCCGAAGCCTGGTATAAGCAACATCCTGACGAAACTTATGCGGTTTATACGCAATGCCTGAAGGATGGCGAGGCAAGCGATAACTGCGAATTTGCCCACCGGGCAGCACTTATGTTTGCACAGGAAGGCCAGCCCGGGGTTAAGGAAAAATTCGAGGCGATATTTCAGCAGGAAGCTGCAAAACGAAATGCAGTGACATAGTAATAATATTTCCTCCAACAAAACAGGGAATTCTCCCTGTTTTTTTATTTCCTTTCTTTAAATATCAGGTGAGGCACCATGTCCGGTGGTATTTTTGTTGGTATGGACAAAAACATCATGGATGGACTGAATGCTGTACTGGAAGGTCAGTCTTCCACTTACGGCACGATGATCAGCGTCATCATTGTCAGCTCTTTTACCTTATTTATACTGTATCGCGGTTATCAGACACTGGCTGGCAAACTCCGGACCCCGGTTGAAGATGTCGTCTGGGATGTGGGGCGAATGTTGCTGATCACCACCTTTGTGTTAAACCGGGATGGCTGGCTTGATATGGCGGTAGCGGCTATCCAGGGACTCAAAGACGGTGTCAGCGGCGATGATAATATCTGGGCGCTGCTCGATACTGTCTGGGGAAAGGCACAGGCGCTGGGGCAAAAGTTATTTAATATGGACACATCAACTTACGTCAAACTGAATGGCGGCCTTGCCGAAGTGCTGGTATGGGGCGGCTCTATTGTCCTGCTGATGGCAGCCACCTTTGTCAACCTGCTCGCCGAAATCACCATCCTGTTAATGACCACCACCGCGCCGCTCTTTATTTTCTGCCTGCTGTACGGTTTTCTTAAACCGATGTTTGATAACTGGCTGAAAACGATTTTTGCGGCAATATTAACGATCATGTTTTCCGCCTTATCCATCCGTATCGCCATTAATTACCTGAATAAGATACTGGATGCTGCAACAAAAACATCCGCTGAAACCAATATGGTCACGCTGGCGGCGCAGTGCCTGCTGGCCGGGATAGCGGCAGGTGTGATGGTCTGGTTCTCCGCGAAGCTCGCCAGCGCACTCAGCGGGGCCGCCGTACAGGCGGTGCTGCAGGGGGCAGCCATGAGTGGCCTGAGCGGACTGGCGAACAAATCCGCCGACCTCGCCGGAGCGGGGGTAAAGGGCGGTGCCCGCCTGACTGCGAAAGGCGGCATGGCCGTCGCAGCGGCGACCGGCAGACTCACCGGCGCAGGCGCGGGTAAAACCGTGAGCGCCTGGCAGAAACGCGCCGCAGCCATCGAAAGCATGAAACGCCTGAACCGGCAGCGTCACCGTTAATCCTCCCGATCCTTAATTTCCTTTCCCCGTCACGCCGTGGCCTGCGCCACCGGTGCGGCATTCCTGCATCCATACGATAAGGGGCTTCCATGAAATTCAGCATCATCCTTCTGATGCTGTGCGCGCTCACGGGCTGCGCACGGCATCAGGGCGACCTCCCACCGGTATCCGGCGAACCCGAGCCAGTGAATTCCCCCGCCATCATTCAGGAGCTGACTCACCATGTCTGATATTCAGAACATTGTTAATGTTTCCCGCTCTTTTGAATCCATACTGCTGGAAAAGGAAGAACGTTCCCGAAAAACCGCCTGGCGGGTGGCCGCTGCCGGACTGGTTCTGGCCGCAATGGCGATTGCGGCCATTATTATTCTGCTGCCGCTGAAAACCTCCGACACTGAATTATGGTCAGTGGATAAACAGACCGGGCGCTATGAATATATGACCCGCGTGAAGGAGCGGGATATTGCTGCTGAAAAAGCGCTGGCACATTCACTGGCAGCACACTATGTCAGACTTCGCGAGGGATATAATTATTTCTCCCTCCAGCGTGATTATGACGACGTGCAGTTATTTAACAGCGACAGCGTGAACCGGGACTATCTGGACGGGTTTAACGGCGACCAGGCACCGGACGTGATTTTTAATAAGGCGGAATATGTCGTTTATATCGCCATTATTTCCAATGTGCATGCGCCTGCCACCGGGCCGGATAATCTGGCAACACTGCGTATTAAGCGCACAATCCGTCGTGTTGCTGATAATTCCGTGAAAACGGATGTGTGGAATATCCGCCTCACTTACCGCTACGTCCCGCACCGGCAACTGACCGACAGCCAGCGCGAAGTGAACCCGCTGGGCTTTATCGTCACCAGCTACCAGCGCGATAAAGAGCTGGGGGGGGAATGATGCTGAAACATCCCCTGCTCCTCTCTGGCTTAATGGTGTCATGCCTGGCATGGGGCGCAGCGACACCGCGCGGCAGCGCGTATGACAGCCGGATGCAGAACGTCACGTACAACAGCCAGAACGCCACGGTCGTCAGTACCCGCCCCGGCTACGTCACCATGCTGGTGTTTGATGACGGTGAAACCGTTATCGATGCGCAGGCGGGTTTCCCCAAAGGCTGGACCGTGACGAAAAGCGACAACCGGGTGGGCGTCAGCCCGAACCCGATTACCCAGCCGGTCACGGACGCCAGCGGCAACAACGTCAGCCAGGTGTTTCTGCCGACGGCAAAAGACTGGAAAACCAATCTGTTCGTGGTGACCTCGAAGCGCGATTACAGCCTGGAACTGAACGTGCTGGATAAAGACTCGCCCGCCCAGGCCTTTGTTATCCGCTACCGCTATCCCGACGAACTGCGAAAAAAGTCTGCCGCCGCCAGCGCCGCCCGTCAGCAACATCAGCAGGAAGCACTGGACCGGCAGCGGATAGCGGCGGCATTCGGGCAGGCCACCACGCCGCGCAACTGGCGCTATACAAAACGGGTGGCAGCTGGCTCAGCCTCCATCGCCCCGGACTTTACCTGGGATGACGGTCGTTTTGCGTATATCGGTTTTTCTCCTGCGAAAACCCTGCCATCCGTTTTCCGGGTGGTGAACGGCCTGGAGCAGGCGGTCACGCCCCGAACCATTAAACAGGGCAACTACACCGTGATGGCGGTTCCGGCATCGCCGCAACTGGTTCTGCGTTACGGCACCTCGGTGGTGGGGATCGAAAACGACGGATCCGGGCGTATCCCGCTGACCAACAGTGACACCGTTTCGCCGTCCGTTACGCTGGAGGCAAAATGACCGACAAATCTTTCCCGGACGAACCGGAAAAAACCACCGCAGAACGGGAAGCGGAAGCCCGTGAACGCGCCCACGCGGCAATGGCATATCAGGAGCCGGAGCAGAAAACGCCGCCCGGTCAGCCGGAAGTGACCCGTTTCCGTAAAGCTTCAGGTCGCCGCATGCTGATCGTCAGCCTGCTGAGTCTGGTCCTGGTCATCGCGCTGGCATCCGGTGGCGATCGTCTTCTCAGCGCCCTGAAAACGGGTGATGAGAAAGAATCTGGCACCGCGCCGCCCTCCTCCGGTACGGTGCAGCATGAGCGTAAGAATCTGGGTCTGGACAGTAACCCGTTTGGCCTGTTCGGGCCTGGGAGGCAGGAAAGCACAGACCCTGCCAGTCAGAGCGCCCCGGCCACTCCAGCTCTGCCGCCCGGGCCGCCCGCCCTGAACAAGGCGGCAGCACTGGCAGACGGGCTGAACAGCGACAGTACAGGGTCAGGCGACGATACACGCACGTCCCGAAGCGGATCGCGCAACAACGCGGGAACGTCGGGCAGCCCGTCAGCCTCCACGGCGTACACATCCTGTCAGTCTGTACTGGTCAGTGGCGAAGATGGACGTCTGCGCTGCCCGGATACGACAGCACCGGCAGGCAGCAATAACAACGACAATCCGGGCGTTGCCAGTGTCACTGGTGTCAGGCGGCTGGGCCTCGATCCCGATCTCTATATCCCGGTGGATCGTTATATTCCGTGTTCGATGATGCGGCGCTTCGTATCCGATGTTGGCGGTCATATCTCCTGCCTGATTGGGGAGGATGTCTGGAGCGCCAGCAACCATGTGAAGCTGATCCCGGCCGGAACAGTCGCCCGTGGCGTCTACCGCACCGGCGCACTGCAACACGGGCGCAGCCGGATGTTTGTGCTGTGGACGGAGCTGCGCACGCCGGAGCCCGGCAGCCTGCAAATCCCGCTCACCGATACGCAGGCCACCGGCCCGCTCGGCGAGGCAGGGATCGCGGGCTGGATCGACAGCCATTTCTGGGCGCGTTTCGGCAACGCCCTGATGCTCAGTACCGTGCAGGACGTGGCGGCAGCGGCATCAGATGCCGCGCCGGGTAAAGACCGCAATACCGACTATACCGAAAACACCCGCGCCGCCACGGCGGAAATGGCGAAAACGACGCTGGAAAACAGCATCAATATCCCGCCCACGATGTACCTGAACCAGGGCGATGTGATCGGCATCATGACCGGTACGGATATTGATTTTTCCTCTGTTTATCAACTACGGCTGAAAAAGAAATGGTATGAACGCTGAAAACCTGTCACTGGATTTTATGAAAAACCGGCTGTTTGGCGACTTTCTTGCTCAGGATGGCCTGACAGAAATTGCTGTTAACCGGCCGGGTGAGCTGCATACAAAAATTCGGGGAAAATGGCAAAAACAGGCATCCCCCATCACGTTGCGTCAGTGCCATGCTTTTGCCAGAGCGCTGGCGTCCTGGCATGACGATAATATTGACGATACATCACCCATCCTTTCTGCAACATTAGGATCTGGCGAACGTATTCAGGCGATTATTCCTCCGGCCTGTGAACGTAATACGGTGTCCATTACGCTGCGCAAACCCTCGTTTGAGCAGAAAACACATCAGTCATGGATTGATGCGGGATTTTATCAGCGCGTGGCCGGTCAGGAAAAAACGGAAAGTCAGGATAATGCACTAATCCGGTTATATCACAGCGGGGATATTCCCCACTTTATGGAAAAGGCGGTGGAATACGGCAAAACGATTTTTATTGTGGGTGAAACCGGCTCCGGCAAAACCACCTATATGAAAACGCTGCTGCATTATATTCCGCTGCATCTCCGTCTGGTAACGATTGAGGATAATCCCGAAATCCGTTTTTATCACCACAGCAATTATGTTCATCTTTTTTACCCGGCGGATGCCGGGGATAATGCTATTGTCACGCCCGGCAGGCTGATCCGTGCTAATTATCGTATGAACCCTGACCGGATATTACTGGCGGAAATTCGTGGGCGGGAAGCGTGGGACGCGCTGAAAATTGTCGGCTCCGGGCATGAGGGGTTAATCACCTCCCTGCATGCGGGCTGTCCGGCAGAATGTATTGAAGGGATCATTGACCGCTGCTATGAAAACCCCGACTGCCGGAACATTCCTTTTGATGTGTTGTTACGCAAGGTACTTAAAAGCATTGATGTCATCGTCAGCATTGATATACACGGCGATGTGCGCCGGATGAGTGATATTTACTTTAAGCCAGTTCATTTAAACAGCACGAAAGAGACATTCAGAAAATAACCCCGACAAATAACATTAGCCAAAAAACGCAACCTTTAATTAATCATAATGGTAACTGAAATGAAAAAAGCAATATCCTCCGTATTATTGTTCTGCGTTATTGCATCATGTTCAACATCTGTACTGGCTGCTGATGCCTGCGAGGTGGTGTTATGTATGTACGGTAAAGCAACCGGAAATGGCGGCGGCAGTGAATGTCATTCCGCTGAACGTGCATTCTTTAATATCGTGATAAAGAATAAACACGGCTTTCTTCCTGACCATACGGCCGATGCCAGACAATCATTTTTAAGTGAATGTGATTTGGCAGACCCTGCGGCTATCAGTCAGATCATCAGTAAATATGGCCGCATTCGTGGTTAATACTGGCGAGACGGGCACAGAGCATGACGGTTTTCAGGTTTTTACGGCTTCTATTTTTCGCGGATTAAGAAGCGAAGAAACAGGGGCCGTAAAAATGAGGCTGCGGACAGAAATATTTTCGCGGGTTAAGGAGCGAAAATAATTCAGGCACCGCACCTCACCTGCAAACAGCCGCGCCCACGCGGATTTTGCAGGCCGGGGGGAGCCGGATAAATTTCGCCGCCCCAGCGAGCGAAAAGCTGTCGCCCACGACAGCGGTTTACCCGGGGGGCGCAGCCCCGCACACCGTCGCAGCTAAGTCTCCGGCCCAAAGCCGGTAGCGTGGCGCGACCACCCTCTTTAAAGGTCAGCTTCCCTTTTATTCCCGCTGCGAGGAACGAGCAAAGGGAAGAAAAAGGCGAAAGCGACCGTCTTAAAGAGGGTGGTCGCGCGTAGCGGACGACGGTGTGCCGCCTTTGACCCTGGGGGTTTTGGCGTGGCGTCCAGCCGCGACATTACCCCCATGCACCGAGCAATAAGGGCGTCCAGCCCGCATGTACCGGCGCACGCCGTTTCGTGCAGGGAAGCATGCTTTCCTGCACATGGCCGCACAGCGGCCACCTTCTTTACCCCATACGCTCGCCCCGTCTTTTCGCCCGACACCGTGGGGCGAACTGATGGGGCGATGTCATGGGGCGAACTGCTGACGAAGGAGGCATCGTGATTTTGAATAAGCTGGCCGTTTCACTGTCGCCGATAGTGAATGGGATGCTGGCGGTGCTGGCTTTTGTGCAACAGCATCAGCTGATGCTGGCGCTGTTATCGGGGCTGACGATGCCGTTTTTCGCCTCGTTGAAAAGCGATGAACGGCAAAAAGCCCCGCTGTGGCAAAAGATGATTATTGCTTTTTCAATGCTGTGTTTTCTCTCCGGCACACTGGCCCCGATAGTTATCGGATCCTTCCAGTGGCTGTATAAGACCAGACTCACCAGTGATAATACGGTACTAGCCTGGTCAGCACGGATTGCTTTCACTGTGACCGGGATTATTTTTCATATTATACTTCGCCGGGTATTCACGCCGGAACTGGATAAAATAAAGAAACGCCTTGTTAAAAAAACCACCCTTGAACGGGAATTGCGCACCGATGTCCGCACCGTAAAGTCCCTGCTGCCGGAAACACTGCATTATGATCCGCTGGATTATATCGACCTGAATAAAGGCATTTTTACTGGCATGGACAGGGAGAACGAACCAATGTATCTCCCGTTAAATGACTGGCAGAAACAGCACGCGGATATTATCGGCACCACCGGAGCCGGTAAAGGGGTAGCTGCCGGGATATTGCTATATCAAAGTATTATTGCCGGTGAAGGAGTGTTTGTTATGGACCCCAAAGACGATGAATGGGCACCACACCTTTACCGGAAAGCCTGCGAGGATGCAGGAAAACCCTTTGCCTTAATTGACCTGCGAAAACAGCACTACCAGTTAAATCTGATTGAAGATATCACGCCCGATGAACTGGAAGAATTGTTCGTAGCAGGTTTCAGCCTGGCGGAAAAAGGGCAGGAATCGGATTTTTATCGCATTGATGACCGAAAAGCCGCGCGTATCGCCGCACAATTTGTCAGTGATAATCCATCGGCAACAATCCGTGATGTCTATAACGGTGATTACGTTCAGGGAGTTGCCGAAAAAATCAAAGCATTTTTCGGCAAGATTGAGGAACTGGCAATACTCAATGCCATTAACTCACCAGAAGGCTTTTCGCTTAAGCACATATTTGATGAGGGCGGCTGCTGTTATGTTGTCGGCTCCATGCGAAACAGCAAAATTATTACCGCCCAGCGCATGCTGCTGGTTCGCCTTTACCAACTGGCAGAAAAGCGCGATCGAGTAACAGACGTACCCCGCCCCATTGCTATTTATCTTTCCGAGCTGAAATACCATTTATCCAGACCAGCGCTGGAAGGTTTAGGTGCGGCGCGGGATAAAGGCGTACACATTATTATGGACCACCAGTCCATCGCCGATTTAAACGACTGCCCGGCAGATTTGAAAGGTGACGCCGTTGTCGGTGCGGTTGTTGAAAATGCAAAATTCAAGCTGGTATACCGGGTTATGGACCCGGATACAGCGGAATGGGTGGCGAGAATGTCAGGCACGATTCTGGTGGATGATGAACTCCGTAAAGCGAAAACGGATAATATGCTGACGGAAACGATCGACAGTGAGCGCACAATCCGCCAGGCCGAACGTTTCTTTATTGACAGCAATATGATCCTGAACCTGCCCGATTTTGTCAGCTTTATCTTTACGACAAAAACGCTACCTTCTGCTTCACTGATTTCACCGATAAAGGTCAGAAAGCGTCAGCTAAAAATCTTCTCGGTTTCCCCTGATATTGCCGCATCGGCGGCACCGGTGAAAATCGCACTGGATTTTGACGAGGATGATAAACCATCCATACAGGATGTAATGACAACGTACCCGGATCTTTTCTTCAACGGAAGCGAAGTCAAACCGGCAGAGCCCCAACCTGATGAGGGAGAACACCTGTCCCCGCTGGATTTTTAAGGAGCGGTTATGCTGATTTCGACATATCACGAGCGCCAGACACGCAACAGAGAAAAAATAAAACAACTGCTGAACTTCCTGAAAGAAGAAACCTACAGCGATTTCAAAACGCTGATGCTGCTATTTGGTTTCCGGGATCATAAATCGCTTTATTCGCTGCTGGCAAAAACTGAGAAAATGGGGTTAATCCAGAAGCATGTGCTTGAATCACGGACAATGAAGATTTCATTATGGGGGATCACCAGCGACGGGCTGGCGGTGGTGTTAACCCCGGATGATAAAATCTTTCCCGCGAGGTTTGAACCGTTCAGAATTACCGGCTGGACGCTGGAGCATCATCTTGATAATCAGGCCGCCAGACTTATTCTGGAGAAAAAAGGTGCTTCGGGATGGATTAACGGCGACCGGACCACTTTTATCAGCCAGTATCAGGTGAAACATCGCCCGGACGGGTTACTGACCCTGCCTGACGGTAACGTTATTGCCATTGAAACCGAGCGCCGCCTGAAAACCCGAGCTCGTTATCAGTCGATCATGGCAAGCCACCTGCTGGCCCGTACCCGCAAGCAGTGGATTTACGTTTTTTATGTTGTACCCGATCCACAGAAGAAGCGTGCACTTGAACTGCTGTTTGACAGCATCAGGCATGTCATCATCAACCATCAGCACGTCCCGCTGGAAGAACGCCACCGCCGGGTGTTTCGCATTTATACCCTTGATGAACTGAAACGCCTGTCATTAGACAGCTATACGTAAGCTTTTACACAGGCCAACATGGTGGCCTCACCGGCCTGGCGGCGATACCGCCAGGCCAGAAATTATTTATTCCACTGCGAGGCGCAGACTGTTCGGTACTCGCTGTGCTGCGTTCCGCCTCAGCCTGCGCCTTGCAGCGTTGCCGGTTAAAAACCATGTAACCGCATTCCCTTGCGGTTGTCCGGCTCCGGCCTCAGAGTTTATCCATCAGATAACGATGCGCTTTAGAGGCGGCGCTGGCCGCTTTGAAAATATAGCGCCTGTCGTTTTTCAGAGCTTTCAGCCAGGAAGCAATGTAGCTTTCATGTTGTACCTCTCCCTCAATCCCCAGGTCCGCCATCAGAAAAGCACTTCCCAGCTCCGCCACCAGTTCTTCCTCTGCATAATCCGCACTGCCAAACTTCCCTTTCATTTCACGGTTCAGGCGTTTTTTACCCCCACTCCAGTGGACAAGCTCATGCAGGCCGGTAGCATAGAAGTTAGCCGCATCAGCGAATAGATGGCGCTCCGGTAACCAGACTTCATCAGTTGATGGGCTGAAAAAGGCGTTTTGTCCTTTCTCAATGATGTTTGCGCCGCTCTTCCTGAACAGATTTTCAGCCTGCGGCAACGGGGCAAATGTCGCTTCCGGACTGACAGTTACCTTTGTCAGAGGCAAGCCGTCGATTTGCTGAACGTTAAACACGGTGAAAGTTTTCAGCATCGGGATATGGTCGATTTCTCCGGCGTCGTTTTCCTTCTCCAGCGTGGTGTAGAAAATGGCTGTAGTGCCACGTTCACGCGTGCGAACCTGTCCACCTACCGACTGGGCCTGTTTATAGGTCAACCAGCGTGAATCGCTGAACCCCTGTTTTGATGCACTGCTCCACAGCAACATGATATTCATGCCACTGTAGGCCACGCCGGTGGCGTAATTAGATGGCAATCCAGACATGCCGGATACACGCTGCCACGGGCAGGACCAGGGTTTAACACCGGCTTCCAGCGCTGCAATGATGTTGTCGGTAACGGTCTGATAAATATCCTTTCTGGTTTTAGAAAATTTCGTTTTTGAGGAGCCTGACGGGTCCAGCGGGGATACGCTGGTCGCCGCTGCGGTGTTAGGGGCGCTTGTCCGGGGGTAATGCAGGGAAATTGTCATGGTTTTTTCTCCGTCAGTGTGTGATTTTCGTCTTCGTATCGCCTGACGGTTCGCTTTCCCGGCATCGTTCTGTCCTGCAAGGGCGCAGCATGCGTGCCATTTACCCTTGCGGGACGGGTTGTGTTGGGAAACGATTAACCTGAAGTAGATACGGAGAACGAAAAGTGCACAGGAGAAAAAACTTGCCCCTGCATAGCGGGTGTAGCGCCCCTTAGTTCGCTGCGGTGAAATGTTGTTGGGAAAGGCAGTGTTTTGCATTAAAAATACGGTTCATGTTTTGCTTTCAGACTAGATGTTCACATGCCCTCTATTGATTATCGCACAGTGCTATATCTGCATATCTCTTAAGATCCGAGATACACGCTACCAGCTAAAGCTGAAGCAAAAAGAAGAAAATTAGTCCCAAAAAGTTCTCGATGACAGCTCGTAAAAGTGGTGCAATTATGTGCAGTAACGGTAAGATAATTCCTATCTACACACTAAAATTAAACTTAAGGAAGCGTTTACTGTGGCAATGCAACGAGCATACTACGGTCAGGATCGGGATCGAGAGTATTTTGAGCGTGTTTTTCAGTCAGCAAACATCAACTTTCTTATCGGCTCCGGAGCGTCACTACCAGCTATCCGCATACTAGGAGATATCGAAGCGCAACTAGAAGAGCACGTGCGTTCAGGAGATGACTTAGCCTATTTTCAGCAAGCAGGCGATTTTCTAACCTCAGTTTGGGAAGCTAATGACGTTCTACTCGATAGAACTCAGCAAGGTATACCGCATAGTCAACCCACGTTAGATAACGTAACTGTCACTCGCACCTATTACTCCAGTTTCCTACACTCTCTTGAAAAGATTCTTACCCAAAGAAGAACTGGCCTATTACCTAGGAGAATAAATCTCTTTACCACAAATTATGATCTGTTTATCGAAGATGCTGCCGTCAAAAGCTATAACGTTATCTTAAATGATGGGTTTAGTCGGCGAGGAAATTTGTATGGTGCACATTTATTTGATCCAGCCAGCTTCTACCATACGACTCATGCTACTGGAAACCTTTATAACTATAGCGTTGAGCTACCGACAATAAACCTGATTAAGCTTCATGGTTCTTTATCATGGCTTAAATATAAAAATGATTTTTACTACCAAGTACCCCCATTGAGACCTGTAGCTTTTGCTACCCATGAAGAACTAAGAAATTGGGTGCTATCACATGCACTCATTCTTCCCAGAAAGGATAAATTTCGCGAAACTCTTCTTGAAAATATCTATTACGATCTTCTTAGAAGTTATTCTAATGAATTAGACAAGGAAGGAGCATTGCTTATAGTTTTTGGTTTCTCATTTGCAGATGAACACATAGAGACGTTAACAAAAAAAGCGCTAAGAAACATGTCTCTTAAAGTTATAATATTTTCCTATAATGAAATTTCTCGAATCGCATTTATGGAAAAATTCAGAGACTACTCTAATGTGGAAATAGTTTACACTCCAGGTAAAGAATTAGATTTCACTAAGGTAAACGAAATTATAAATTGTTTTCTGAGGAGATAACTGTGGAACAAGAATTTATTCATGAAGAGGCAGTTCTCCGTGTCGGTGAAGTATGTGAGGTGTCAGGAAGAACAATAAGCATATTGGTCGATAAAAATAAAAACCTTAGCGATCTTTTTTTCCGTGGAAAAGTACTTAAGAACGTATCCGTTGGCGGATTTATCGAAATCAAGAAAGGATTCATGAGCCTAATCGGTAAAATAGAGGCAGAAAAGATACTTGAGGAGAAAAATCCATTAGGAAGCGGTGCTGAGTCCATACGTTTTCGCCGCTACCTGACTGTCTCTTTGTCGGGTTACGTTGATCGGAACGGTCATTTTACTGTCGGTACAAGGGAACTTCCCTTAATTGGAAACGAAGCATTTATAGTGACCGAAGAGATAATTCAGCTCATTCATCAGATAGTGAGAGCACAAACTTGTGCTATCACATTCGCCCGTACTGATCTTGAAGATATCGATATTACCCTACCTGTTAGCGGTTTATTAAATTCTCACATTGCTATTTTCGGTAATACCGGTAGTGGAAAGTCAAACACTCTGGCATCTCTGTACAAACACGGTTATGCCGCATTGTCTGAAATGCTAAAAGAGAGCTTTCAAAGCAAGTGTAAGTTTATATTGTTTGATTTCAATGGTGAATATGGTGCCGATGAATGCATAACCTCGGAGAAAATTGTCTATAACCTTAGCACTTATAATGATCAAGGGGATAAAATCCCTATGCCGGAAGGTGTATTACTTGAACATGAGATCCTTTCTGTCCTTACTGATGCAACAGACAAAACCCAGAAACCATTTTTAAGGCGAGTACTTGAACTCAAATCGGCAGTTCATCGCTCTGATGCCCCTATTGATTTTTTTAGAAATATACTCAAGAAAAAGATCAGGGAAACTTTGTGTGGTAGCGATAAGACACGTTGTGATGCCCTTCTTGATCTTTTTCGACCAATTTTTAACGATCATGAGCATATGACATCCGATCTAGAGTTTCATTTCGGTAGAAAAGTTTGGTTTAACAACACAGGTCGCTTTTTTGACTCTCCTGAAGATACGGAGCATTCAAACCTGTTCAGACTCGCAGAATCCTATGAATTTCCAAATGATGTTATAGAATCCTTGCTTGGATTCATGTATTTGCAGCTAATCCTCGAATTCTTATCCGGTCGCTCAAATCCTGAACACATAGCACCAGTAGTAAATAGAATGAGTGCAAACAGAAAAGATATTAGAAAAGTCTTTGATACCAATGGGAATAGAGATTTTTGGGGCAACAGTAATTTTGTAGTCATCAACCTGAATATGGTCAATCTGACCATGAAAAAAACACTTCCATTATTACTCGCTAAATGGGCCTATGCTGATAAAAAAGCAGGTGACCCCTACTCAACTCTCAGTCTCATCATTGATGAAGCACATAACATCCTGTCTAATACATCTTTTCGTGAAACCGAGAGCTGGAAAGATTATCGACTTGAAACTTTTGAAGAAATCATCAAGGAAGGGAGAAAATTCGGTGTATTTGTAACCCTATCGAGTCAAAGACCGAATGATATTTCCTCCACTATTATTTCTCAGGCGCATAATTATTTCATCCATAGGTTGATAAACCAGAATGATTTATACGCTATTGAGAAGTCAGTTTCTTATATTGACCGTCTCACCGAGGAATCAATTCCCACCCTTTCTACTGGCACCTGCATATTCAGCGGTGTGGTATGTCCAATGCCGCTGAAACTTCGCATCAATGAATTGGAGATACATCATAGCCCCCACAGCAGTACCATTACTTTTGAAGAAATTTCACTACTATGATCATGATTCAATATCAGAACAGTGCAAGATTAGAGATCTGCGTCTCTACTAGGGATAGCCCTATGATGTGCTCATTAATATTTTATTTGAATAAGATGAATAGCAACGACTATTAGGAAAAATAATGATTCTAACTGACAACGAAACAAAAATCGATCTGCTAAACAATGAGGCCATTGCCTCCACCATTATTGGATTGCTTCGAGAGCAGCTCAATCACCCAGTAACAATTGGTGTTCATGGTGATTGGGGTGCAGGTAAGTCGAGCGTACTCGAAATGATTGAGTCGGGCTTCTCCGACAAAGATGATGTTTTATGCTTAAAGTTCAATGGTTGGCGTTTCCAAGGATTTGAAGATGCAAAGATAGCCTTAATTGAAGGCATCGTCTCAGGTCTGGTAGAGAAACGTCCTGCATTGAAAAAAGTTGAAGGAGCTATTAAAGACGTATTCCGTAGTATCGACTGGCTAAAGGTTGCCAAGCGAGCCGGCGGTCTGGCATTAACCGCATTTACCGGTGTTCCGACACCTGAGCAAATTGGCTCCATCATCAACTCCCTGCAAGGTTTGGCTGAAGATCCCGTCAAACTTATGACGAAAGAAAATATCTCTAATACTATCAATGAAATAAAGGCGGTGACGAAAGAGGGAGAAACAAAAAATGTACCGATGGAAGTGGAAACATTTCGCAAAGCATTTGATCAACTACTGAAAGATGCTGGTATCAAGCAACTTGTGGTATTGGTTGATGATCTTGATCGTTGTCTACCTGATACGGCCATTGAAACTCTTGAAGCGATTCGTCTATTTGTATTTACCTCGCGGACAGCATTTGTTGTTGCTGCTGACGAGGCTATGATTGAGTACTCAGTGCGTAAGCACTTCCCTGACCTGCCTGACAGCACTGGGCCACGAGACTATGCCCGTAATTATCTTGAAAAACTCATTCAGGTCCCGTTCCGGATCCCTGCTTTAGGCGAAACAGAGACGAGAATTTATGTCACATTACTTCTTGCTGGTGCTGAAATAGGTGAGAATGACCCAGACTATGAAAAGTTAATCATCGTTGCGCGGGAAAAGTTGAAACGCCCGTGGACAAGTGGTGGATTGGACGCTGCCACGGTAAAAATAACTCTCGGCTCGCAAGCCGATAAAGCAAATAATGCACTAATTCTGAGTGATCAGATCGGACCAATTTTGGCTAGCGGAACAAAAGGTAATCCTCGCCAAATCAAGCGTTTTCTTAATACCCTCTTGCTACGTGACCGCACCGCAACAGCGCGAGGTTTTGGCGATGATATCAAACTGCCAGTACTAGCAAAACTCATGCTTGCTGAGCGATTTATTCCAAGATTGTTCGAACAGATCGCGTTTGTTGCGGCGATACATTCAGATGGACACTGCAAAGATCTTGAAGCATTAGAGACGTTTCTTACGATTTCCAATAAAAACGATGATAAACCAAAAGAAAAAAAAGCCGCAGAAGTATTATTGCCACCTGATAGTACGGTTTTGACTGAATGGAAATCTTCAGAAACGATAAGTGACTGGGCTCGGCTCCCACCGAAGTTATCAGGTCTCGACTTACGTCCCTACTTGTTTGTAACAAAAGATAAAAAAGATTATTTTGGTCCGGTATCAGTTTTGGGCCACTTAGCCGAGGTGGTCGAGAAATTGTTCGGCGGCAAAATGGCGGTTCAAAGTTACGAATCAGAGTTGAAGCAACTTGTGCAACCTGAAGCCGAAAAGGTCTTCGAGGCAGTTCGTAGCAAAATAATGAGCACAGCTACTTTTGATATCAAACCGGCAGGAATTGATGGTTTGAGCGTTCTTGTAAAGGCACAACCAAAATTACAGAGCCAGCTAATGGATTTTCTGGAGGCATTGCCAAATGATAAGTGTGGTCCTTGGGCTGTAAGTGGTTGGCAGAGTGCTATAAAGGATACCGAATGTTTAGCGCGTTTGACTGTACTATTGGGGAATTGGAGCAAACTAACTACTAATACCAGCCTCAAAGTCGCAGCCGAAGCAGCGCTTAAAAATCACAAAGGAATACATTAATGGGAACATCAACAGCTTATGGAGGGCCTGGCGGCGGGACTCCACTTATTCCATCATGGTTGGATAACGCCCCCCCGGCATCCCCGCAAGGCAATGGCCCAGGACAAGACGACCAGCAGCCAATAGATCGTCCTGAACCCCTGACTCCACCAAATCGCCCACCAATACCAGGTACAGCTGATCCGCAACGTTTCTCAAACGCGCGCAATAACTTCACACGATTTGCAGGGTCTGGTGGTTCAGATCGAGCAAGCCTCGGGCGGGCCATATCGAAGTATGTTTCAACGTCATCAGGTGGTGCTAGGCAGGCAGCACAACGTATGGGAGCTTCCAGAGGGGCGGGGGCACGGCTCCTCGGTTTCCTAGCGGAGGTACAAACAAGGGGTGTCAACGAAGCGCTACGCTCACTGAATTTAGAATCGCTAGCAGGCCGTCCAATCACTGAAATTTTCATTGGGCTAGCTGATTTCATCTGCCCAGGAGCAGGTACTGTTGATGAGGGCATTGCCCGTGAAGCATACATCGAGACTATCGTAGAACTTGCTAACGAAGGTCTCACTGATTTGAATACATTTACACCAGATCAAATGCAAACCGTTTTCGAACTATATGCTACTCACGCGATCGAAGCACGCATTTGTAATGACATTGGAACCAAAGCGGTGACGATGCCAATAAATGCGCATACAGCACATCTTGTTGAGCAGCAGGTGCGAGATTTCATCCGGGGTGGAGTAAGCGATGCACTCGCACGCGCTCAAATTGGGACAAATCATCTTACTCCAGAGCAAATTCAAGGATTCGTGGATACGATCTATGAGTCTGCGTTTAGAATTTTACAGGCTCTTGGCGATGCAGAGGCTAATAAACAATGATGCGACAACTCCTAGTTGGTCATTTCGGTTATGACGATTCATTTGACCCTGTAGCAGGCTTAGATGAACAGATAACTTCCCTACAGCTCGTCGCCAGCAAACAAACGTTGGATTATGGAATTGGTCATGCACTGTCCAGCCTTAACAATATCGGCATATTCCCAACAGAAATGGGCATTGACCTGTTGGTTTTAGCAGCCCATGTCCATGCTGCTGACACACGAATCTCGCGTGTTGAGCAATCGCAGGATTCGTGGACACGCGAGATAAGATTGATAGTACCTGTGAGTAATCCCTCTCGTTGGTATTCAGCAGCGCCAACCCTCAAAAATTCTCTTGATTTTTTAACCGGCGATCGCTGGACGGTCGATTTTAGGCCACGCCCCGAGCGATTTAATACTGTCGTCAAAGAAGCACCACCAACCCTGATTGCTCACCCATTTGATTCAGTCAGTTTATTCTCAGGTGGACTTGATAGTTTAATTGGAGCTATCGACTCGTTAGAGAGTGGAACTACACCGCTTCTGGTTAGTCATTTCGGAGAGGGGGCAACAAGTGATGCACAAACTAAGCTGTTTGCCGGTTTAAAAAAACATTACGTCAAATCATCTTTAGGGAGATTGCGAGTTGGTATGTCCTTTGAGGAAGGACTTGTGGAAGGCGTAAGTTCAGAGAATAGTACTCGAGGCAGATCTTTCTTGTTTTTTGCTCTCGGTGTTTTCGCAGGAACCGGACTAGGAAACCATTTCGTTTTGCGCGTCCCTGAAAATGGATTGATTGCTCTAAATGTACCGTTGGATCCACTACGATTGGGATCAAACAGTACTCGCACGACGCACCCATATTATATGGCGAGATGGAATGAACTACTTTCCATACTTGGCATCAATGGCGAAATTCAAAATCCGTATTGGAACAAAACTAAAGGGGAGATGGCTTCGTCTTGCCAAAATCCTTCTCTTTTAAAAAGCCTGATATCAGATTCACTATCGTGCTCATCACCGGCCAAGGCCCGTTGGTTGGGGCATGGCATTGAACAGTGTGGCTATTGTTTGCCATGCCTGATCCGCCGAGCAGCATTAATGGCAGCATGGGGACCTGATAGTGATCCAACGGTGTATACAGTGGCAGATCTTCATGCTCACCCCTTGGACACGCGCCAAGCAACTGGAGTACAGGTCAGATCATTTCAATATGCAATTGCTCGTCTGAAAGATAATCCGCAACTAGCAAGTATCTTGATTCACAAGCCTGGCTCGCTTGCGGATGAAGCAATGCATTTAGACCAGCTAGCTGGTGTATATCAGCGCGGACTTGCTGAAGTTGCGCGACTTATCGACGGTGTTTCGACAAGACCAGCTTGAAAAGGATATTTACATGAATGCAACTAAAGGGCTTGTCGATTTTCACTGTCACCTTGATCTCTACCCTGATCATTATTCAGCAGTCAGAGATGCAGAGAAAGCTGGAATATTTACATTGGCAGTTACGACAACACCGCGCGCATGGCCTCGCAATCACGAGATTGCAAAGCGTACGAAGTATGTCCGAGCAGCATTAGGGTTACATCCCCAATTGGTAGCCAACCATGAAAATGAACTAGAACTATGGGATCATTACCTATCGGAGACACGCTATGTTGGTGAAGTTGGACTGGATGCTGGTCCTCGCTTTTTCAAGTCACTCGATGCGCAAAAGCGAGTATTTCAACATATATTGCAACGTTGCGCTCAGGCTGGCGATAAGATCATTACAGTCCATAGCGTCAGAGCGGTCAAAATTGTACTAGACTTCATTGAAGCATATTTACCCTTAGGGCGTGGGAAAATTGTTCTCCACTGGTTCACTGGAACAAAGAACGAGGCGAAGCGAGCATTAGAGTTAGGATGCTATTTTTCTATTAATATGGAAATGATTAGCAATGCCAGACATATTCCTATGATACAGTCTATTCCAATTGAGCGAGTGCTAACAGAAACCGATGGTCCATTCACACGTATTGATAATAGGCCTTCACAACCAGCTGATATAGAAAATACTGTAGAAGAACTAGCCCATTTATATGGGCTATCCACGAGTGATATGGTCTACGTCATTCGGAATAATTTGCGGACCCTAATCAGTTATTGAAGGCAACCTTACTATGATTAAATGAAAAAGAGATTGGTGTTCATCTTGGTGGTCTTGACAGAGAAGTGACTCAAGTTTCGCTTATATATTAGCTTGTAACTGAATAAGGCAATCCCAATTACAGAGCCAAATTTGAACAGCCTGATTACTAGCAGGCTTTTTGCTTTTGTGCACCAATGGAAAAGAGTTCAGTCTCGGAACTGGGGGGCCTGTTAACGATTGTTGCAACCAGCTCTTCAGACGGAGATAAGACACACTATGTTACTTAAAAAAATAGATATCAGCAAATTAAGTCATATAAATAGATAGATGAAGGTTATTGAGAGATAATCATCAATTTAGAATTCGGATTGCTTTCTTATAATGATGGTACAGCAAGATCAACACTGTGTAGCTCATGCAACTCCACTATGGTGCCGCTATAGTTGTTTCTGCGTGCCATCCAGCTTGCGATGAATAAGCGAAACCAACGTAAGGATGTCCAGCGCATCCAGTTCAGACATGGGCCAATTCTTCTTAGGCGCATGGGCTAGTGGATTGCGCACAGCACCGAATAGACCAATCAGTAGATTCGCAAAACCTTTCTGTTCGCTCTTTTCTGAGTCGGTGGTGAGCGATCCCAAAGTCAGAACAGGTTGTTGTCCGGTAAATGCCTTGTTCACCAAGTCAGCACCATCACCGCTCAACCCGGACAACTGACGAATACGTTCCGCAACCCCCTTCGTCGCCTCGAAGACGGCATGAAAATAGTTTTCGTCCAGAAGTTCGGCACGGCAATAGTTCAAAACTTCCGCATGCACAGCACGGCTTTCGAGTGCAGCCTTAAGTCGCCCGGCGCGGGCTCGAGCAGAATCCAGAGTCGTTACTTTAGCAGCGCTCGCGACCTTACCATCCTCACGGATATAAAAACCGGAAAAAGCCAGGACAACATTGAGTTCATCACGTCGCCAGGCAAACACCGATGGATCACGGGCGTAATTAACCGGGTTCATCGCACGGTTAATGAACATAATAAGATGGTTGCCGACCTGATACTGGTTCTGCGCACCTGCGAGCGCATTAAACAGACGTTTCCACTTTGTCATTCCTGGCGATGTGTCCGCAACTTTAATTTCTTGTAGCAGTCGCTCGATCTGCGACCCACTCAAGCCACGTTCGGTATCAGCAAGGACGCGACAGGCGGCCTCAAGGTGCTGAGAGTTGAATGATGGAATACGTATCATGAATTATCTTTCTATCACCTCTCAGACCCACTCGAGCGCCGTGATGATCGATTGCCCTTCGGTGCCGACCTCCACAAACAGAGCGTGCTCGTAACCAAGCTGCTGCTTATAACCTCGAAGTTTTAGTAGATCGATCTCTCTATCGACGCGACTCGTTGATTTTTTGAACTCCAAGACCAAATGATTCTGTCGTGTACCTCGGCGATGCACGATCACATCTGGAAATACTGTCTTTGCCTCAACGTCTTCGCTGTCTGGATAAAGTTCCAAATGTCTGAGCCGTTTAGGTTCAATGCTGTCCCGGTTGTATTCGCAATCTACAGTCCAACCGGGGAAACATTGCTGGAGGTACATCGCAAAGCGAAAGGTAATCGACCGTTCGTTAGCATCGATACCGAGAAGATCATGATCAATGAATAGTAGCTCGGACAATGCATGTGACACAGCTTCGCCTGGTGCATATTGGTTGAGGTAGTGAATTTGTTCCGGGGTCAGTGCCATCATCACATTCGCATACTTAAGAAATTATATTGGGCTTTCAAGAAGAATGAGTACGCTGTAGGTTCCATTTTTCATTGCCTAACTAAGGCTCACACTGAAGGAAGTATACACTGATTGAAACGTCGTGAGGATTCTCTGTCTCGCGTCGTCTAGCTCGTCAGCCACGCGTTGCGTGAGCGTAAACGTGGGGCAATCGGGCTGACCACATCCACAAGGTCTGATTTCCCCTTCCTTAAGCCGAGTTACGAAGATGCGCCGCAGTTGGTCGACCTGACGAACCACTTTTCCCATCACTGTCTGGATGCGTTGATTTTTGAGATGGTGGATCGAAGGAATGCGCCTGATCTCGACGCCCTCACGCGTTCTCCACAAACCTGTATTTAGTGCGCCAATGGTATCTTCGATTGCCTTCTGAAAAGCAGGGAGAGAACTTTCTTGTTGAAACGGTGTGCGAAATGCTGGCCGGTCAAATACGGAAGCCATCAGTTGCAGAACATCGGCGTCGGAAAGGTCGGGAAAATCATCCGTGAATTTTTGAATATCAGCTTCAACATCAGGAAACTCGACGCCCTGGACAAAACGGTGCAGCAGATATTCAGCACGAAGACGCAAGTTTTCTTCGAACTCTACGCCCGACCATATCGTTACATGCCTGACGCCTAGGGAAGCTGCTGCTTGCTCGATGCGCGTTCTGCCAGCATCCGAGACCGCACCACGAGAGACGAACTTAAAGACGTCTGGGACACTGCCAGTTGCTTTAATCGACTTACTCATGTCGCTCTTGGCTTTTGCCAGTGTCAACGTGTCTCGGTTCGCGCATTGGATGATGGTCTTACGTGCTGGCTGGTCATCAAATGGTTCAATACCCGAGATATCTCGCCCTTGATCACCTCCTGATTGACCGTGCCAAATCAGATCATGCCAACCCGCGCGCAGGTGGTATGCAAAAACAAGGCGCTCGAACTGGATACCACTGTAGTCCTCAAAATGAACCGGAGAAACCGTTATCGTCGCCATACTCGCTCCTTTTCTGCTGCTATTAGTCTTCGGTAAACCTTACTACGTCCCTGTGAATTTCCGCCGTTACCCAATGAAAAGCACCAAATATTGGTGGCAAACCTTGCTTCACCAAATGCCCACGGAGTTTGAAATGCAGAATAACTTATTAGTAAACTGGACGCGACAGCAGCACTGTAGCTCGCGCACAAAACAAATCTCCGGATCGAGTGTCCTTAACGACCTGTCTCAATTAATCAAAAACGGAGTTCTGCTATTTCTTAACACAATCCGTCGCCAAGAGCTGAGGCAGATTGAGATTGGCCTTGTAGCCAAAACGACTATCTACGAGATGGGTGCGGGATCTGGCCGAGATGGAAGAATGACTCAAAGTGCTCAAGTAAGCCCCTCGTGTTAACATCTGAAAGCCAGAAGTCCGTCTACAAATATGTAGATGATGCTACCCACTGATTGACTGTGTTTACCAAACAAATTTAGGGAAGAGACAAAGTCTATTAATTAATTTGACTGCTCCGCGTTGAGTGACACATTACGCCGTTAGCAACGCCTACTGCGGGCACAAAGCGGCCAGTCCTGTTGGCTGTCAGATCCGCTATGAGCAAAAAGTGGAAGCTCATAATTGTTCTCACCTCCGATGGTGCAATACGTAACTTACAGCGCGATAATCTGCAACGAGCCGATCGCTTGGTTCTGCCCTTGGATTAATTCCTAATGATTGATATTCACTTTGAATTTTGAAGACATTATACCGCTTGTAATTTCATAGCATAGTTGATGACAAATGATATTCCTGGTGGTTTAATTAAGTGATTGCCAACAGTTTAAAAGAGGAATTATGGGCACGGAAATTTCACTTAAGGTTTCAGGTGCAACGCTAGATTGGAGTAAAAATAGCTTAGGTGTTGATCATGGTGCATTGTTCCAGTCAACCGACCACATAATGATACCTCAGCACGAACGCTATGATCTGGAAGAAACCGATGAAATTGATGAAGAAAGACGCCTTCAGTGGACCGTACTCAGGAAGCCTCTTGCAGCAGTAGCTGAACGGGTTGAGTTACTTGGTTTTTCTCTTACTGCTATTCGTGCGGAATATGAAAATCTTGTAAAGCATGAGGTTTATCAAAGAAACGAAATGATTGAAGCCTATCCCGATAATTGGGAACCTTTAGAAAATCTTTTTAGTTTTGATGAGTTTCTGGGCTTACTTAAGAGCTATGATCTGGGGGAGTTAAACGATAAAGATATCGACTTTGATAATTCAAAAAAAACAGAGAATGATAATTTCATTTTGAAGTTATTCCCTAACGACATTTTAAAAAGAATTCCTCTCTATGATCCTTATAACAACTTTTACTGGTCAGAAAAAACAGCGTTTTTCAGTGTCATAAACATACTTCATCCATACTCTATGATCAAACTTTTAAGTGAAAACAAACATAATCTTAGTGAGTATGTCGAGTGGGACTATGGGGAAATAGTCGCTAACGGATGGGTTCACATTAACCAAATAAAAACTGAAATTAACCGTGAAAATTCTTTTCTCATAGCAACTGAAGGTTCCTCGGACTCACATATATTACAAAAGGCATTTAAGCTAATTAAGCCTAGCGTTTGTGAATTTTTTCGTTTCATCGATGTAACATCTGGCCATCCATTCCCCGGCACTGGGGGATTATCAAAGTTTGCTGAGGGATTAGTAAAAATTGATGTACAGAACCAAATCATTTTTGTACTCGACAATGATAGTGAAGGGGTTGAAGCTTTCAAGAAAATCATAAAGATGAAGCTTCCTCATAATATGAGTTGCATATGTCTTCCGGATCTTAAGGAGTTTGAAAGTTTCCCTACTTGTGGCCCAGACGGCCTAACCTTATCCAATATTAATGGAACTGCTGCCGCTATAGAGTGTTACTTGGATTTAACATATAGTGAATATGACTCATACATTGTTAGATGGACTAACTATAAAAAAGAGACCGGGATGTATCAAGGCGCACTTGAGTTTAAAGAGTATTACGCAAAAAGATATCTTGATACATCAGAAGTTAAGCTTATCGAAAGTAAATATGACACCTCCAAACTTGAGGCTTTGCTTAATGCGATCATTGATGCTTGTTCCAAATTATCTGGAGCAATACGTATTGAAAAAATAAAGAGTCACTATCCAAATATATGGACTGAAGAAAAAGTTTAACTCCATTGAATTATTTTTAACAACCTGAAAATAATATTGTGTATCACGTCATTCAAATATTACAATACGGCATATTGGGTGTCCGTTTCTGGCACAGAACAGACAGCCCTTATAGATGTGACAATAGTAGCGATCACCAAATGCACGAGACCGCTCTAATCAGTTTTGATTGGTGGTCATTCTGGTGGTCTTGACAGGAAGAGTTTTCAGGTTTAGCTTATTTATTAGCCAGCTACTGGCAAAGGCGATCCCAGTCAGAGGAGCCAAATTTAAGAAGCCTGCTTTCGAGCGGGCTTTTTGCTTTTCATTATTCCCCCGCTAGCTCAGGATAGCTTCCCGCCTGGCAGGCCCTTCATTTGCAGCGCCATAAGAATGCGTGCCAGTTGTTTGAACGCTAACTCATCTCAGTCAAACTGGAAAACTTATTAGCCGCTGTAACTCATATTATATCTCCATACAAAGATGTCCCCATTGGTAGGGTTAAAATATCTGCCTCTGTGTTATTCTCTAACCATTAATTTCAGGGAGATACTCAGGTTAAGGCTCTTTTAGCATGATGCAAAACTCGTCTAAAGATATCCTTTCAGCGTGGCATGATTATGTGAAATTCAGTGGCGCAGAAAAGAGTAAAATACCGGCCAGCAAGGTGCATGAGCACCAACAACTCATGCTCGGTATAAATAATTGTGAAGAAAACCAGAGCGGAGTAGTACTCCGTGTTACGCCTGAAATGCGCAACCACTGGCGCCGGCGTTTCGTTAAATATGACGAAAAGGGTAAAACTACCCACATTGAGCCTGTTAACCTGCTATTTCCGGTACTGCGCTGTATCGAAAATGAGCGAGGTAAGGCCAATGTAAAATACCTTCCGCTGTTCTCTTTCCCCCTCCCAAAATCATTTTTTGAACAGAACGAAAACACCCTGCTAGTTCCCGTTAAAGATGGGCAACTTGTTAGCGCATTCCCCTTCGCTTTTCGTGAAATGTTTGGTGTTCAGCTGGATGAGCTCGGTGAAAACCGTCATATGATGAGTATCGTCAGCGCGCTCACGGGATGTAAATATGACACGTTCCTTGAGGCGTTTAAGGCTCTTCTGAAATGGGTCACTCAGCAATCAAACAGTAAATATCAGGGGCTGGAAACTGCGTTTAATGCCCTGGTGGCTCCGCTGCATAATGAGGATTACAACCTCAAGCGTGATGCGGAAGATTTCACCTGGCTTTGTGATAACGCGGTTGGTGATTTCCCGTTGCTGGAGCAGTATCTCAGCCATATCCATAGTGACGAGAAGGCCCCGCATATTCACGAAGTGGTGACTGGCGGTTTGTTTGAAACGCAATATCCTCTGGGCCATGGGCAGATGGCGGCAATACAGGCGATTAATCAGGATGAGCGCCTGATTGCCGTACAAGGTGCGCCGGGTACGGGTAAAACTACGCTATTCAAGTCACTCATCGCACAACAACTGGTTGCCAGAGCACTGGCAATTGCTGATGGAAAGGACCAGAACTTCGGCATGCTGGTCACGTCCACTGCAATAAAAGCGGTGGAGAATATCATTGACGATCTGCGCAGTGACCCTGCAACTCAGGATCTGGACTGGTTATGGTTTCATAGCGGCTCGAACGAACGGGTTCAGCATGAGCTTACCCGGCTTGAGAAACTGATTGGTCGCTGGCGACAGGAAAGCTATGACCAACAGCAGCAGCACGATTTTTTAGCGGTTTTACTCAAGCATCGCGACGAGATGAACGCTTGTTACCGGGCATATCTGAATGAAAAGGCAGTCGCGATACAATCTGTTGTGGATTGTGGTCTGGACACCCGACTAGCAAAAGAGCTACCGGCCCATTTCATGGAAAAAATTCCCCCACTCGCCGCTCATGCACAGATACTCGGTATTGATGTTTCGCTTCATCACCCCGACGACCTGGATACCTTAGCCTGTCAGTTAGAACAGCGCCTGCAGGAATTTAGGGAGATAAAAGCGCAGCGTCTACAGGCCAGCAGAATTTACCAGACGTTGCAGGCGACATGGCCGCAGCAGCATAGTCTGGAGCAGATACTTAGCTGGATGGATTCACCGCTACGCCCGGCCCTGGAACTGCATTACCGCGACTATCCGCGCAAAGGGATAAAGCGTTATCTGGCTCGTTTTTTCGAGAGGAAATATCCAGCAAGGTTGCAACAGATGAGCCTGGCTGCACCGGAGGACTTTCGCAAATTCAGTCTTTCTTCCCTTCCCCATCGTCAGCTGGCTGCTCTGGCTGATGCTGGGGAAATGCTTTCACAGCAGGTAGACAGCTTAGCGCTACTGGCGCTGCTCCTGCATGCGGAACCCGAAGCTCAACAGGAAGTTGGCCTGTTGGCTCTTAATACTGAAGTAGCAGAATTGCAGGCACAATGGCGTCAGGTCATCCGGGCGCAACAGCTAACGGCACAGTATCAACAGCTTTATCCGGAAGGTAACTGGTGCGACATTTCGCGTAAACGCTTTATCAGGCAACACCGGGAAATGTTCGAAGCCGCTATCGGTTATCTCTGGCAAGAGCAACTGAAGCGGAAAATTGAGCTGGAAGAGGTACTGACTCATTGGCGGGCGTTGATGAGTAAGCGCCTTAGTGCGGGCTATTATCGCTGGCTGGATAAGCTTGATGATTTCTATTGCGCACTGTCTCTTGTATATCCGGTAATGGCGACCACGCTGGTTTCCGCGTGGAAGGTTGCTGGTTATCGTAAGCTCGATGAACTCAAGGGGCATAAACCGTGGCACCTGGCACTGTGCGACGAAGCGGGCATGATTTCGCTTGAATCCCTGGTGCCCCTATTGAGTCGCAGTGAGAAAGCGATGATTGTTGGCGATCCTCTGCAAATTGAACCCATCAGAAACCTGTCAGAAAACCTGCAAACACAGTTGCGTGAGCGTCATTTCGCCAGCAACAATACGTTGTATGAGCGTGTCTCACCTGCAAGCGTCACGGGCTGGCACCGTGCTGCGGGTACGCTTTCCGGCAAGGTAGACGATACGGGTAATGGCATCATTCTCGATGAGCATCGCCGGTGCCAGCAACCTATTGCCGACCTTTTCATCCGACTGGCGAACTATCATGGCGTCAGCGTGGAAACGGCCTCCCCTTCTAGCCGTATTGCCAGCGCGTTTGAGAAATCAGGCGGACATCATTTGATGTTCTACAGCGTAGAAGGTCAGAAAGGCGATATGGTTAACACTAATCTGGATGAAGTTGATGCTATTGAGCTATTGCTGGATAAGCTGGAAGAAGCTGGTTACGATCTGACTGCCGATGTTGGCATCGTCACACCCTATAGCAATCAGAAGTCATTGTTGATTAAACGTCTTGCGCAACGAATGAATCACTGGCAGAAAAACTGCATTGGTACAGTGCACCAGTTTCAGGGCGTTGGCTTTGAGGTCATCATTTATAGTCCGGTAATTTTTCATCCTCTTGATAATCCGAATTTTCAAAACGATGCACCAAACATGCTTAATGTCGTGGTTTCACGCGCAAAGCAGCAATTTATCGTTGTAGGTAACCATCATCGATTGCGGCAAGCAGGTGGATACCTGAAAGTCCTTGCGGATAGCGTTGCCGAAAGCTTCCTTCTTGAACAAGGTAGCCAGCATCCGAATTTTGCCAGCCTAAGCCAGACCCCCCGTCTACAGCGTTATTATCGCGACTGTGAACATATTGCCGCATTTAGCGCGCTGGCCAGTCAGTGTGAACAGGAGCTGGTTATCATCGCTCCGTGGATCCGCCGGGGAGGTAAGCATTATCAGAGGCCGGAGCTGGCGCAGTTGGTAGCCACGCAGCGGCGTGGCGTCAGGGTTAAAGTTTATTACGGCTACTATCATCAGCGCATGGATCGTGCGGATGATAATGATGAGACTCTGGTTGCCGAGTACCGCGAACAACTAGGAAAAGAGAATATTATCCGGTTGACGGAAGGGACACATGAAAAGGTAATGATGATCGATGGCCGCTACATTGTTCTCGGGAGTTGGAACTGGCTATCTCATGGTTATCACCATAGCTGCGAGCGCAGTGAACAGTTCACTAATGCGATTCGTCATGAGATCAGTGCAGAACTGGATGATGCGTCGCTGGTGAAGGAGCTTAGGGAGCGGCTGAGGCTGGAGTAAGGTCAGAATTATTTTTACCATTTATTTATTCATTAAAATGATCGGTCGGGAAATGGCAACAAAAGCAGAACAATTCAGACTTCAGGTCACGCCCTGGTTTTTCCATTACTGCAACGGTCGGTTGTCTGATGCCCAGCGCCTGCGCCATTTCCACCTGAGTTTTCTGGACTTTTTCACGCAGTTCGGCGAGGTGGATATTGAGCAGGATGTCTGCCGCCATCGCCTGAGCTTCGGCCGCGACTTCGGTTTTTTCATCCGTAATAAGCAGTTCCAGCGTTCTGCCCATCGCGTTACGCCTTCTCTTTAAGTGTGTTCAACCAGCTCGTGAACTCCCGATCGGCAATCGGGAGCATCTCATCGTAAAAACGCTTTTCACTACCGACCTTATTTCCGGCACAAAGCACAATACCTGTCCGGGCCGGGTCAAAAGCGAAAAACGCCCGAATCGGATCGCCCCGGCTTTGAATACGCAGCTCTTTCATGCTGCCGTAGCGGGAGCCTCTAAGCGTATCGGCATACGGTCTGGACAAACCCGGCCCCTTTTCCTGCGGGACCAACAGCGCTGCAAGCACGCTGGCTCGATCGGTATCATCGAGCGAGGCAAACGTATCCGTTGTTTTAATCGTCCACACGGGACCTCCCGTATAATATAGGTTAAATCCTAAGCACCCCGGAGGATTTAGGCCACCGGTAAGAAAGGGAGATGCTTATTTTCCCCTGACGCTTATGGGGCCGTAAAATAAAGCTGAAAATCGCAGACGGTGAGATATTTGATGCTATCGGGATGTATCAGCTGAAAGCGTCCTGAAGACAGCGTAAAAGCGAGAATCCGGACACCTCTATAGGGATATACACAGGCAGATAAAAAGAAATCTGATTGGCTAAAGATAAAGATGTCAGACGTTTATCAAGGAATGTTCCCTAAGAAAATTCCAATACAAAGAGTGTGCCTATTGTTCAGAGCTTAATGATAACTCAACCCTATCATTTTTAATTTACAAAAACCTATAAAAAAACAAATTATAAACCTTTAACACCATTTACAATGAAAATCACAAACAAAAAACCCACAAAATGATAACTTTGCAGTGGTTACGTCTTTTAGAGCCTCAGCTGCATGCCTCATTGAGACGGGTGATGTTAGATTACTCTCAATTCGCTGAATGGTTTTATTAACGATGAGTTAAAGGTCAACCCAAGGATGAGATCGCGTTCAGATATGAATCTATCAACTAATATTTTATCTAAGGATAAATATTTCACTCTGGGCCTGATTGAACTGCTTGGAGTAGAGTTTATTGACAATTTCTTTTTGATTATAGATTTGGACTCTAACGACCTTTCGGGTTCGGAGTGGATTTATTTTTCAAATAAAAACATTGTTGCCTTCGCCTCCAGCGACTTAGCTTTTTATAAGTCCGAGCTATTTGAAAAAATAACCGTACTGGACAAAAAAAGTAATACCAGAAGCATCCTGAATTTCTTTTTAAAGAAAGAAACCTCAGGAAATTATCATACAAAGTACCGGCTAAGCCTGCGTGAAAAGCAGATGTTAAGCATGTTAAGCAGAGGGGAAAGCAACCAGGAGATCGCAGAAGAGTTTGGCGTGAAACTTAAGACTATTTATACGCACCGCCGCAACCTGATGAATAAATTAGGTTGTAAAAACAGGATTACGTTTCAAAAGTTATTTTTCAACAATAAATGTTTTTTTAAGTGAAGCATAGCTTCAGGATTATTCATAAACAGGAGTTTTATCATGAACAAATTAGCACTTATCGTTATTTCAGCACTGTCCCTGAGTTCTGCTGCGGCTCTGGCCGATACCGTTACGGTGAACGGCGGTACGGTGCATTTTAAAGGGGAAGTGGTTAACGCGGCCTGCGCAGTCGATGCTGGTTCTATCGACCAGACCGTTCAGTTAGGCCAGGTTCGTTCTGCAAAGCTGGCGACCGCAGGCAACACCAGCACGGCTGTCGGCTTCAATATCCAGCTGAATGATTGTGATACCACCGTCGCCACCAAAGCCTCCGTCGCGTTTACCGGCACGGCGATTGACAGCGCCAACCCAACGGTACTGGCCCTGCAGAACTCCGCCGCGGGCGGCGCGACTAACGTCGGCGTACAGATCCTTGACCGTACCGGTACCCCGCTGGCGCTGGATGGCGCCGCCTTCGGCGCGCAAACCACGCTGAACGATGGCACCAACGTTATCCCGTTCCAGGCTCGCTACTACGCGACTGCCGCAGCCACTGCCGGTACCGCTAACGCGGACGCCACCTTTAAAGTGCAGTACGAGTAATTTTTCATCAGGCAGGGAAGCGCGTCGGGCCAGGACGGCCCGTTATCCGAATAAGAGTAAGGGTGATAACGATGCAAAGAATGAAGTCTGGTCTGTTGATTTTATTGCTCCCACCGCTGGCGCTGGCAGGAAACCAGTGGGACACCATGCTGCCCGGCGGAAACATGCGCTTTCAGGGGATAGTCATTGCCGAGTCCTGCCGCGTTGAAGCGGGCGACCGGCAGATGACGGTCAAGATGGGGCAAATCAGCAGCAATCGGTTTCATTCGGCCGGGGAGGACACCAACCCCGTCCCCTTCGATATTCACCTGCAGGAGTGCAGTACCGCCGTGAGCCAGCGCGTTGGCGTGGCGTTTCACGGCGTCGCCGATGGTAAAAATCCGGACGTCCTCTCGGTTGGCGAGGGTCCGGGGATCGCGACCGGCATTGGCGTTGCCCTGTTTGATAAAACCGGCAGTCAGATCCCACTCAATGCGCCCGCAGGGGCATGGACGCAGCTGCACACGGGGCCAACGACGCTGCATTTTGTCGCCAAATATCGTTCCACCGGGAATCAGGTCACCGGAGGAGCGGCAAATGCTCAGGCCTGGTTCTCCCTGACCTACCAGTAATCAGCGCCGGTAACAGGAATTCACCGTGAGAAAGAAAGAGATAAGCATGAAAAATAGACGGGCTACCACGCGCGGGATGCGCGGTTTACTGGCAGGACTCCTGCTGCTCTCCACCGCCGGTTTTACCGCTCAGGCGCAGGCCGGCGTGGCGCTGGGCGCGACCCGCGTGATTTATCCGGCCGGACAGAAACAGGCTCAGCTGGCGGTGACCAATAACGACGACAGCACCTATCTGATCCAGTCATGGGTAGAGAACGCCGATGGCGCGAAAGACGGGAGCTTTGTCATTACCCCGCCGCTGTTCGCCATGCAGGGGAAGAAAGAGAATACTCTGCGCATCCTCGATGCCACCAACGGCCGGCTGCCGCAGGACCGGGAAACGCTGTTCTGGATGAACGTCAAAGCAATTCCATCGATGGATAAATCAAAGCTCAGCGAAAACACGCTACAGCTGGCGATTATCAGCCGTATCAAGCTTTATTACCGCCCGGCCAAACTGGCGCTACCGCCGGATCAGGCCGCGGAAAAGCTGAAGTTCCGCCGCAGCGGAAGCTCACTCACGCTGATTAACCCAACCCCTTATTACCAGACGGTCACCGAGCTCAACGCCGGAACCCGGGTGCTGAAAAATGCGCTGGTCCCGCCGATGGGCGAAGCCAGCGTCAGTTTACCGTCCGATGCAGGTCGCGAGATTACATACCGGACGATTAACGACTACGGCGCACTCACCCCGCGTATGAAAGGCGTCATGCAGTAACTGACCGGGGAGCAGCGCTCTCCCCCTGAACGAAAAAAATAACGATGGCCGGGCGACTTTGGACCGGAGGGACTATGTCACATCTGAAATATGGACTCGACCACTTGGGCTCCCGGCGAATGACTCCAGGATCTGCTCGCGTATTCGCGCAGATCCCCCTTGCCCTTTTACTTTCCTCACCGGCTTTTTACGCGCAGGCGGAGCTCTATTTCAACCCACGCTTTCTGGCGGACGATCCCGCCGCCGTGGCGGATCTGTCCGGTTTTGAAAAGGGCCAGGAGCTGCCGCCGGGTACCTATCGCGCGGATATCTACCTGAATGACGGGTATATGACCACCCGCGATATCACCTTTAATGCCGCTGAAAAGGGCCACGGGCTGGCCCCCTGCCTGACCCGCGGACAGCTGGCCAGCATGGGCGTGAATACCGCGGCCATTGCCGGAATCGACGTGCTGGCGGCGGATGCCTGCGTACCGCTAACCGAGATGATCAAAGACGCCACCACCCGCTTTGATGCCGGGCAGCAGCGGCTGTATCTGACCGTGCCCCAGGCGTTTATGGGCAACCGCGCCCGCGGCTATATTCCGCCTGAGCTCTGGGACCACGGAATTAACGCCGGGCTACTGAACTACAACTTCACCGGCAACAACGTGCACAACGACGTCGGCGGCAGCAGCAACTACGCGTACCTGAACCTGCAGAGCGGGCTGAACCTCGGCGCCTGGCGCCTGCGCGACAACACCACCTGGAGCTACAGCAGCAGCGGCAGTTCGTCGACCAATGAAAACAAGTGGCAGCACGTCAATACCTGGCTTGAGCGTGATATTACGCTACTGCGTTCGCGCCTCACGCTGGGCGACAGCTACACCAACGGCGACGTCTTTGACGGCATTAACTTCCGCGGCGCGCAGCTAGCTTCCGACGACAATATGCTGCCGGACAGCCAGAAGGGTTTCGCCCCGGTCATTCACGGGATTGCCCGCGGCACGGCTCAGGTATCGGTCAAACAGAACGGCTATGAAATTTACCAGAGTACGGTGCCGCCCGGCCCGTTTACCATCAACGATCTCTACGCCGCAGGCAACGGCGGCGACCTGCAGGTGACCATCAAAGAGGCCGACGGCAGCAGCCAGGTCTTCACCGTCCCCTACTCGTCCGTTCCGGTGCTCCAGCGCGAGGGCCATACCCGCTATGCCGTTACCGCCGGCGAGTACCGCAGCGGCAACAATCAGCAGGAGAAACCGAAGTTCTTCCAGGGCACCCTGCTGCACGGCCTTCCGGCGGGCTGGACGCTGTACGGCGGCACCCAGCTGGCGGACCGCTACCGCGCCTTTAACCTCGGCGTGGGGAAAAACATGGGTGACCTGGGCGCGCTGTCGCTGGATATCACCCAGGCTAACGCCACCCTGCCCGATGACAGCGAGCATCAGGGGCAGTCGGTGCGTTTCCTCTATAACAAGTCGCTGACGGATACCGGCACCAATATTCAGCTGGTGGGCTACCGCTACTCGACGCGCGGCTACTTCAGCTTCGCCGATACCACCTACAGCCGGATGAGCGGCTACAACGTCGAGACCCAGGACGGGGTGATTGAAGTGAAGCCTAAATTCACCGACTACTACAACCTCGCTTACAACAAGCGCGGCAAAGTGCAGCTTAGCGTCACCCAGCAGCTGGGGCGCACCGCCACGCTCTACCTGAGCGGCAGCCACCAGACCTACTGGGGCACCGGCAAGGCCGATCAGCAGCTTCAGGCAGGACTCAACGCCGCCATCGACGATATCAACTGGACGCTCAGCTACAGCCTGACCAAAAACGCCTGGCAGCAGGGGCGCGACCAGATGCTGGCGGTCAACGTCAATATTCCGTTCAGCCACTGGCTGCGTTCCGACAGCAAATCGGCCTGGCGACACGCCAGCGCCAGCTACAGCATGTCCAACGATCTGAACGGCAGAACCACCAGCCTCGCCGGGCTGTACGGCACGCTGCTGGAGGGCAACAACCTGAGCTACAGCATGCAGACCGGCTACGCCGGCGGCGGTGAGGGCAACAGCGGCGGCACCGGCTACGCGGCGCTGAACTACCGCGGCGGCTACGGCAACGCCAACGTCGGCTACAGCCGCAGCGACGGCATCAAACAGCTGTACTACGGCCTGAGCGGCGGCGTGCTGGCCCACGCCGACGGCGTCACCCTGAGCCAGCCGATGAACGACACGGTGGTGCTGATCAAAGCCCCCGGCGCAGACAACGTCAAAGTGGAAAACCAGACCGGGGTTCAGACCGACTGGCGCGGCTACGCCGTGCTGCCCTACGCCACCGAATACCGGGAAAACCGGGTGGCGCTGGACACCAACAGCCTGGCCGATAACGTCGACCTAGACGATGCGGTAGCCAGCGTGGTGCCGACCCACGGCGCCATTGTCCGCGCGGAATTTAAGGCCCACGTCGGGCTCAAGCTGCTGATGTCGCTCATCTATAACGGAAAGCCGGTTCCCTTCGGCGCGCTGGTGACTTCTGACGGCAGCCAGGCCAGCAGCATCGTCGCCGATAACGGCCAGGTCTACCTGAGCGGGATGCCCCTGGCGGGCAAAGTGCGGGCGAAATGGGGCGAAGGTCCGAACGCCAGCTGCGAGGCTGACTACAGCCTGCCGCCGGAAAAACAGAACCAGATGCTGATCCCGCTGTCCGCCGAGTGCCGCTAAGGAGACCATGATGAGAAAAACCCTGTATCTGCTGAGCGCCCTCGTATCGCTGGCGGTCAACAATGCCAGCGCGGCGGACAGCACCATCACCATCAGCGGCTACGTTCGGGATAACGCCTGCGCCGTGGCGGGTGAGTCGAAAGATTTTACCGTCGATCTGATGGATAACGCCGCGAAGCAGTTCCATGCGGTTGGGGCAACCACGCCGCTGGTGCCGTTTCGTATTGTGCTGTCGCCCTGCGGCAGCTCGGTCACCGCGGTGAAGGTCGGCTTTGTTGGCGTTGCCGACAGCATCAATACCGACCTGTTACAGCTCGACGGCGGCGCCTCAGCGGCGGCAGGGATGGGCGTGCAGATCCTTGACGCGCAGCAGACGGCGCTGCCGCTCAATGCCGCGTCGTCTGCGATCCCCTGGACCACGCTGACCCCCGGCCAGACCAACACGCTGAACTTTTACGCCCGGCTGATGGCCACCCGGGTACCGGTGACCGCCGGACACGTTAATGCAACCGCAACATTCACGCTTGAATTTCAGTAACCGGAGGCGCTGATGAACCCGACCTATTCCGGATGGCTGCTGGCCGCGATGCTGGCGGCGTCCTCCCCGACGCTACAGGCCGCCGACGTCACCATTACCGTTAACGGCAAAGTGGTGGCCAAACCCTGTACCGTTTCCACCGTTAACGCCACCGTCGATCTCGGCGATCTCTATACCTTTAGCCTGGTCTCCGCCGGCGCCGCTTCGCCCTGGCATAGCGTGGCGCTCACCCTGAGCAACTGCCCGGTCGGCACGTCGCGGGTCACCGCCAGCTTCAGCGGTACGGCGGACGCCACCGGCTATTACAAGAACCAGGGTACCGCCGGCAACATCCAGCTTGAGCTGCAGGATGAGGGCGGCACCACGCTGAACACCGGCGCGAGAAAAGAGGTACAGGTCGACGACGCCACCCAGTCCGCCAGCTTCCCGCTACAGGTCAGAGCGCTGACGGTCAACGGCGGTGCGACGCAAGGAACTATTCAGGCGGTGATTAACGTCACCTATACCTACGCCTGAGCCAGGAGAACAGAGTAATGAAAAAGATAATCACCCTGCTGTTAACGCTGCTGCTGGCGGGCTGGTCGCTTAACGCCTGGTCGTTCGCCTGTAAAACCGCCGCCGGGGTGACAATCCCCATCGGTGGCGGATCGGCGAATGTTTACGTGAACCTCGCGCCGGCGGTCAGCGTCGGGCAGAACCTGGTAGTGGATCTCTCGACGCAGATTTTCTGTCATAACGACTTTCCGGATTCCATGATCGACTACGTAACGCTGCAGCGCGGCTCGGCCTACGGCGGGGTGCTGTCGAGCTTTTCCGGCACCGTCAGGTATAACGGCATCAGCTACCCGTTTCCAACCACCAGCGAAACGGCGCGTATGACCTATAGCTCCATTGTTGATAGCCCCTGGCCTACCGTCCTCTATCTGACGCCCGTCAGTAGCGCAGGCGGCGTCGCCATTTCCGCCGGGTCGTTGATCGCGGTCCTGATCCTGCGTCAGACCAACAACAAGGATAACGACGACTTCCAGTTCGTGTGGAACATTTACGCCAACAACAACGTCGTGGTGCCAACCGGCGGCTGCGACGTTTCTGCTCGCGATGTGACGGTGACGCTGCCGGAATATCCCGCATCCGCCGCCATTCCGCTGACGGTTTACTGCGCGCAAAACCAGAATCTCGGCTATTACCTCTCCGGCACCACGGAGAACGCGGGCAACTCGATATTTACCAATACCGCCTCAGCGTCCCCTGCCCAGGGGGTGGGCGTTCAGCTGACGCGCAACGGTAGCGTCGTACCCGCCAACAGTACGGTGTCGTTAGGCAACGTAGGCACCTCGGCGGTCAGCCTCGGATTAACCGCCAACTACGCGCGCACCAGCGGGCAGGTGACCGCGGGTAACGTGCAGTCGATTATCGGAGTGACTTTTGTTTACGAATAATCTCCCGCCCCCCGGCGGCGGGCAGCCGCTCGTCGCTATCCTGTCGCCCTGTTCGCTGGCTGCCGAGGGGCTGAGCGGGATAATAGCGAAGGGAGGAGCCAGGCCCGTTGTGCTGCCCCCGGAGACGCCGCCCCTGCCTGCCGGCGTTCGCCGCGTGGTGGTGTTTCTCCCGGAAGGCCCCGCCGGGCTACTGGCAACTCTGAAGCGGGCCGCCGCGCTGCTGGCGCGGTCCCCCACGCCGCTGCCCATGCTGTTCCTGAGCCGCAGCCCGGCAAGCTGGCTGTGGCCCACCCTGGTGCATCAGGTCGCAGACCGGCGTTTGCTTACCGCCGTACGGGCCGCCGCTTCCGATTTGCCGGTCCCCTGCCTGGCGGCGCTGCTGCGCGACGCCGTGCTCGAAGAATACCCCTCTCTTGAGCAGCTGGCAGAGGATGAAACGCGAGCGCTCGGCAAGCGCCCCGCCGGGATCACCCGGCCGGAGCTGGACGCTATCCTGGGTTTACTCTGCGGCTACCGCGCCAGCGCTCAGGCTCAACGCCGCGGCATCAGCCACAAGACGCTCTACAATCAAAGAACCGCAGGATTAAAAAAAATGGTGGAACACCACCCTGAAATGGCCGCCCGCTTTCCCGGCAGCCAGATAAGAGACCAGAAAAGCGAGAGCATCGCCGCCCTTTCCGCTTTCGAGCGTGAACTTGTCCATGCGATCCACAGCCGACAGATTTTTCCGGTATTTCAGCCCATTACCGATGAACACCAGCAGGTAAAGGGAATGGAGATCCTCTCCCGCTGGAACCGAAACGGCAGCGTGCTGGCTGCCGGCGATTTTTTACCGCAAATACGCTCGGAATATGCCTGGCTGGTGCTCACCGCGTTTGTCCTTCAGGAAGCGGTGCAGAATATTAATCAGCATTCCGGCGAGTGTTATTTCGCCGTGAATATTCCCGCCGCCGTCGCCGGCAACGAGAACCTGCTTCGCATGATGGAAACCGCGCGCCAGCAGCTGCGTCAGCCGCACAGGTCGCAGAGGCTGGTGCTGGAGTTTGCTGAAAATACCGACCTCAACGGTCACGGCAAAATCGCCGAAAATATCGCCCGCCTGCAAAAGCGCGGCTTCCCTATCATGCTTGATGACTGCTTCTCGCAAAGCAGCGTGATGTTTCCGGTGCGCACGATGAGATTCTGCGCTTACAAGCTGGATATGAGCATCGTCAACGATATGCAGCACGATCCGCACGCGCTGGCGCTGATCAGAAGCCTTATCTTCTACTGCCAGCTGACCGGCAGCCGCTGTATTGCCGAAGGCGTAGATAGCATGGAGAAATTCAACAAACTGCAGGCGCTGGGAGTCGACCGCTTTCAGGGCAACTACCTCTCGGCGCCGGTTGGCAGGGAGAACGTGGCGGAGCTTCTTCAGCCGCTTTCGGGCGAGGCGGAGCATCGCGCCGCCATCGCGGTACCGGTAACGCCCGATGGAAAACATCGGGCATTGGCGACACTTCAGCGCAGCTCCGGCCAGTAGCCACGGTTGGCGACGATCAGTTCATCAAGGATAGCTTTTGCGACCGAAGCGCTAGGTACCGTTTTGGACAGGGTCATCGCCTGCCAGAGCTTCTGATAGCTTCCTTCAACCCAGGCATCGACCACCAGTTTTTCAACCGCCACCTGCTGCTCCATCATCCCCTTTTGAAACAGCGGGATCTTACCCATCGCCAGCGGCTCGGGGCCATTAACGCCCACCAGGCAAGGCACTTCAACCATCGCGGTATCGTCAAAATTCGCGATAGCGCCGTTGTTTTCCACAATCAGCAGCATTCTCTCCTGGGTGTTAAAGGCGATGGCGCAGGCGAGGTCGACAATAAAGGTCGCATGCGCCCCGGCATGGAAATGCGCCTCTTTGGCACTTTGCCGGGCGACGATCTCTCTGGCCATATCAAACACCTCCTTCTCTCTCCCCGCCATCACTTCATTGGCGCGAGTAAAGTCAGGGTCTGAATGGGCAACCTCATAGTCGGCATAAAAATAGTACTTCAGATAAGTATTGGGTAACGTATCGGTATCCAGCGCAAAAACGTCCTTCACCTTTTTGAAGGTCTCAATCCAGCTCGGCGCTTTATGCTGAAAATCCTCTTTCGGACTGCAATAGCCCAGCTCGGCAACGTGGTTTTTTAACGCCGGCATTAAATCGTTGCCGGCCTTATCGGTAATGCTGGTCCACCAGCCGAAATGGTTGAGGCCAAAATAACGGACGTTCATCTCTTTACGCGATTTCAGCCCGAGAATATCGGCGAATAACCCTTCAATAGCCACCGGCATATCGCAGATATTAATAATTTTGGCCGTCGGGCGTAGCCGACGCGTGGCCTCGGCAACGATCGCCGCCGGATTGGAATAGTTGAGCATCCACGCGCCCGGCGAATACGTTTCCATGTAGTCAACCAGCTCAAGGACGCCGGCGATAGAGCGCATACCATAAGCGATACCGCCCGGGCCGCAGGTTTCCTGGCCAATCACGCCATATTTAAGCGGAATTTTCTCGTCTTTCTCGCGCATCTCATAGAGGCCGACGCGAATATGCGCCATCACGAAATCGACGCCCGTAAAGGCTTCCTGCGGGTCGGTGGTGAAGCTAAAAGCAACGTGCGGATAATGTTCAGCCACCAGAATCGCACAGGCTTCGCCAATCACTCGCTGGCGATCGTGATGATTATCATAGAGACGAATTTCGCTTAACGGAAACCTGTCCATATTTTCCAGCAGCATCATAACAATCCCTGGGGTATACGTACTGCCGCCGCCGGCTATGGTCACAACGAATTTATTTTTCATCTTCCACCTCATTATTCATGTACATCTAAATAGCGATTCACGGCATTACGGATTTTATTAACCCCTAAACCATAAATAACCTGAACGTGATTGCCTTTGATAATGACGCTGGTACCGCCGCTGGTCTTCAGAATCTGTTCCTGAATTAATGCGGGGTCCCGCACGTCAACCCGAAGCCGCGTAAAACAGTTCTCGACCGAACAGACATTTTCTTTGCCGCCAAGGCCCAGAATGACCTGCTCGCCGGAAGCCCTGTCAGGCGCACTTACGCTTGCCGGTTGGTTAGCCCCCTCCCCCTGCTGCTCCTGGCCCGGCGTACGCATTTTGAAACGCAGAATCAGAAACTTACCGATATAAAACATCGTCGCGGTTTCCATTAAACCCAGCGCGACAAACACAGGCCAGCGCGTGAGGTGCGCTCCCGCCGGAATGTTGTAAACAATAAAATCGATAATGCCGTTGGTGGCGCAGACCCGCACATCCAGCAGCCACGCCAGCATCTGGAAAAAACCGTCCAGTAATGAATAAACCAGCCATAGCAACGGTGCGGTAAAGATAAATAAGAACTCAAAAGGTTCGGTGATCCCCACCAGGAATGAAGTCACAATCAAAGGAATCAGCGTGATTTTCAACTTTTGCTTATTTTCCGGCCTGGCGGTTGTATAAAAGGCCAGGGCCATTCCGGCGGTACCGAAAATTTTCACCATACCGTAGGTGAGAAATCGCGCCGAGTCGCTTAACGGCCCAGCGCTATGGGCAATTTCAGCGAGGAAAATCGGTTTTGCCCCCACCACCGTCTGGCCATCAATCAACAGCTGTCCGCCAATGGAGGTAAAGACAAAGGGCGACCAAATCAGGTGGTGTAGCCCGGTCGGGATAAGAAAACGATTGAGAAAACCGTACAGAAAAACGCCGGCGGCGCCGAAGGTTTTCATCACCCCGGTCAGCGCCGATATGCCATGTTCAACAATCGGCCAGACGTACACCGTGGCGATGGCAAACACGCCGACCAGCGGGATCATTACGATCAGAACCAGCTTGCTGTTGCCATAAATTGAGAATGCGCCGCGAAACTCGATATCGACAAAGCGGTTATGAATGAAAGCCACCGCGCAGCCCAGAATGATGCCAAGAAACACGCCCATATCAATGACCTGGAAGCCAAAAATAAAGGTTTGCCCGCTGCCGTAAAGCTGCGCGTTGCTGCTCCCCTCAACAAGCCGCCCGGTCAGAGTAAGCCAGCTATTGTTGGCCGCCAGGTACATAAACCAGGTCATTGCGGCAACAAAAGCCGCTTCCGCTTTTCGGGTTTTTGCCAGCCCGCTGGCCAGCCCGAGGCAAAAGAAGAAGCCAAGATTGTTCATGATGGCCCAGAGCATGCTGGAAACGTATTTCCCCAGCAGATAAAGCGAGCTCTCTTCCGCGACCCAGATTTTATTGGTTGTCATACTAAACAACGCAATCAGCAGACCAATAACCGGCAGATACAAAACCGGCCCAATCATGGCCTTCGAAAAATCCTGTAATTTTTTTACCCCGATCATCCTCACCCCCTGTCCCGCACATCGGCCGTCAGCGCCCGATACATGCGTTTCAGCCTATGCGCCGGCAGACATAATTCAGAGCGGTGAAATCGTCATCTGTGATGAAAGTCATATCTCTCTTGCGGCAACAGATATATAAGTAAAAGCAGATAAATAGATGACAGAGACAAAACAACGCCCCGCAATGACAAAAATATGTCAATTATTAACAAGATAAAATGATAATCCGCTGACAGAACACACCACGAGAAATCTATAAGTGATATATAAAACAATCGCAGACAGGCTAAAAAATCGCATCAATAGCGATGAATTCGAGGTGGGAGATGCGCTACCGAGTGAAAAAGCGCTGGCCGGGGAGCTGCAGGTCTCCGTCATGACCCTGCGCAAGGCGCTCACGCTGCTGGAAAGTGAGAAGCTGATCGTCAAACGCCACGGCAGCGGTTCATACGTGGCGCGTAAGAGCAATTATCGCGGCGGGGAACTTGACGGCTTCAACTACCAGATGCACATCGGCGGCGTCACCAACTATCGCAATAAGGTCATTGAGTTCACGATGCTTGATGCGCCTTTGGCTATCGCACAACAGTTGAAAATTGAGCCGGGAGAGAAGGTCTATTACGTCAGACGCATTCGGATGATTGACGACGTACCTATTCTGATTGAGAACAGCTATATACCGGTGGCGATTTTTCCCTGGCTAAGCGTTGGAAATCTGGAAAGATCGAAATTTAACTATTTCAAGAAAGAGTGCAATATCACCATCCTGGAGAGCCACCGCAGCTATACCCCGGTTCTGGCCACCCGGGAGCAAGCAGAGCTCTTACAGGTTCCACAAAACAGCCTGCTGCTACGGGTGCAGTCGATCAGCTATGCCCATAACAATACCATTGTTGATTTATCCGATATTTACCAGAATACCAACAAATACAATGTTAAACATATTACGCGCCGCTAAATACCGCGGGATACGGCTGACGCAGGCCACCGAGAGCCGTCCAGCGTCAGCTGACGATAGACGACAGCTGACAATTCTGCGTTGGCAAATGACTACCAGCCGCAGACGTTAGTCTCTTCGTCGGACTCGTAGCCGCGGACAATATTAATCAGATCTTTTACCGCATCGGCCGCCGTCTGCGGATCCTGCAGCTCAGCCAGAGAAGCAAACTCGCTATCGACCGAGACGCCGTTATTATTGTTGGTCACCGTCAATATAAACCCCTTTCCTCCGGCATTTTCCACCGACAGCGTGGAAATAAGCTCAGCCACGGCCTGGATGGCGATATCAGGGACATACAGGGCCATCGGCTTAAGATACACTTTTTCTTTTTTATCTTTATTATTCCCGTTGATCGCCGCTAACGAATAGCCTTTATTTTCACTGTTCATCATATTACCTATCCCTCAATCAGAATGTCAGGGTCAACGTAAAAATCGACGTTAAAAACAGTATCCTCGGTTAACGCCTCGATGCGGTGCCACTTTTCGGGCGGAAAAACGCCAAATTCACCTTCGGCAATGGTCAGGGTTTCAACCGGTTCCGCGCTGGTTTCATCGGCATATCCGAGATAGCGTATCGCCCCTCGCATCACCGACAGGCGCGGATAGACGCCCTGCCGGGTACCGGCATCCAGATGCCGCTTCCAGATTGAGGCCGGCGCCGTCCGCTTCGTCCACAGCGGCGTGCTCCGGGTATGCACATAGTGGGTAGGAATAATGATTCGCTGCATGATTTCGCCTCTCTTAACGCACCACATATACGGTCGAAAATGGGAAAATATGTTGCATATGATATACCCCTTTTAATCATTGCGGGTATTATTTTTTACCGATGCGTTTTCCTACCCCTTATTGTACTCATTAGGGATTAGATCTATTCAAAAATAAATATGGGCGATTTTAGATAAACTAAAACCGCCCATATTAAAAGGCAAATTACTTATTTTCAGGTGAACTGAGCGGTCCCGGTTTACCGATTAAATACCCCTGGACCAGGTCACAGCCTAATTTGCGTAAGGACTGCAGCTGCTCTTCTGTTTCGACACCTTCGGCCACGATGCGCATATGCAGACTTTTACCCATGCTGATAATCAGCCGCACGATATCGAGGTCATCTTTCTGATCGGGAATGTTAATCACAAAAGAGCGGTCGATTTTTATCTTATCGAACGGGAAATAGCTTAGCCGCGATAGCGAAGAATAGCCGGTGCCAAAATCATCAATGGAGATCTGCACCCCGAGCTCGCGCAGCTGGCTCAGGATCTCGAGAGAACGGGTATTTTCGTTAAAGACGTCAGACTCGGTAATTTCCAAATCCAGCCGATACGGATCCAGCCCGGTTGTTCTTAAGATGGTTACCACGGTATCGGTCAGTGAACTGTTCATTAACTGAACCGGCGACACGTTAACCGACACTTTGAGCGGCGACGACCAGCTGGCGGCCGCTTCGCAGGCGGTTCTCAGCACCCATTCGCCCAATTGATTAATCAGGCCAATCTTTTCCGCTACCGGAATAAATTCGGTCGGCGGGACGCTGCCGCGCAGCGGATGAAACCAACGCACCAGCGCTTCGTAGCCGTAGATTTCACCGTTCATGGTGTCGGCTATCGGCTGGTAGTAAACCCTGAACTCACCTTTGTTCAGCGCCTGCATCAGGTCATCTTCAAAGGATTTATTCTCCTGCTGGCGCTGAAGCAGTCCGGGACGGAATACCTGAACGTTGCCGGAACCCTCTTTTTTCGCTTCATACAGCGCCAGGTCGGCGCATTTGTATAAATAGTCGGTACGGCTTTCCCCGTCAGAGATCACAATCCCGATACAGGCGCCAATCTGGATCAGCGAGTCGTAAATCTGATACGGCTGGCTGATCTTTTCCCGGATCACCTTCGCCCGCTCCAGCGCCATCTCTTCGGTTAAATCATGGGAAACCAGGGCAAACTCGTCCCCTCCCAGCCGGTAGAGCGTTTCTGACGTTTTGCGAAAAAAGGAGAGACGGCTGGCCAAATCCTGCAGCAGCTTATCCCCGGCATCGTGACCCTGGGTATCGTTGACGTCCTTGAAATTATCCAGGTCAAACAGCATCACGACCGCTGAGCCGTTATAGGGCCGCACCTGATTGACGACCTCCTGCAGACGTTGCCAGAAAGAGAGACGGTTGGGCATCCCGGTCAGCGAATCATGATAGGCATCGTACTGCAGACGGCGGTTCTGCACCTGAAGCTTTTCTTTTGAGGCCTGCAGGTCGGTCGCCAGTAATTTCATCCGCACGTGGGCGCGACGCAGGGTGTTATTCTGCTTCAGCATCAACAGCCCGAGCGTGATACAGAGAACAATCAGCAGAATGGAAATCGCCGAATAGATGTAATAGAGATTTTGTATTTTATCGTGGGTCAGATTAACCAGATTAAAATCCTGGGCGAGCGAGGTGGACGCGAGTGAGGTCAACGGCCCGTCCAGGGTACTCATCTCCTGCAGCATCAGCTTCAGCTGCGCTGTCGTCATGGTGTCCAGCTGCTTATCCAGCCGGTCCAGAAGATCAATCAGGCTGTTAACTATCGCCTTACGGTGAGGATCTTTGCCGATAAACTTTCCCAAATCACCCTGCTGCAGCAGCGCAATCTGGCTCATCATAATTTCCAGACGCAGGCGCACCTCATCGTGGTCGCTTCCCTTCACCCCCAGCCCCATCGCGCTGAGTCGCGCCTCGAGGCGCATGTACTCGGAGACTATCTGGGAAACGGACCACGAATCAGTATAACGGGTTAATTTTTGCAGCTCACTTTGCCGCTCATGCACCAGATAAGTAATGTAACCGGTCACAATGAAGAGCGACAAAATAATGGCAGTGAGTATTCGATTCAAGATCAAACCCTTACTCAATTATAATCTTCGAAACCTGCCATGCCGAACGGGAATAATAAATCTGATTCTGCAATTCCGGGCTACTGTCGTAAGGATAAACAATAAATAAGGGCCCTTTATCACGAATGCGCATATATTCGCCGTTCATTTTTAAAGCCAAAATTACCGGAAATTTATGAAAGTCGTCCAGGGGGACAATGGTGGTGTAATCGTTGAGCGCCAGCACCCGGGCTGACTTGCCTTTGGCGCCGACTAAATCCATGAGTTTACTGAGGGAAATGCCGTCAAAGCGGACCTTGCCCGAATACCATGGCGTGGTCGTCACCAGCGTTTCCATCCCCAGCTTTTCTAATGCGGCGACATCAAAAACGGCGGTATCGCCCTCATTCGTATTAGCAATCAGGCCGGAAATAGTTAAAACGGGTTTGCCGACAGGCGCTGGCAGTTTTTCTGCAAAAGCGGAAGGCGAAACCATGACACAAAATAAAGCTGCAAAAATTAAACGCATTTAACTCACCCTTCCGAAATTGGAGACTTGTTAATTGTAAACCATTTAAGTCATTTCTTAAAAGGTGTCCCCGTTGGGTTCAAAAATTAAAATTAAAAACAATAAGCGAAGTCCTAAGCTCGCATTCTGAACGGGCTACAAGGGCGTTCATCCCCCGGCGAAGCAAACGCTTTATGCCTTTAAACGCCCAGAGCAGGTAAAAATCTTTTCACATGCCCTTCTGCGCGGTAGTCTCAGGACAGGCGCGAATTCGGAAAGCGTCTCATTCCAATAATTAAAAACTCAGCAACAGACAGGACAGGTATGGACTCAACGTTAATTTCTCAGCGCCCCGGCAAGGAGGCATGTTCACTCAACCGCGCCCGCAGAGCGGCCTGGGGCAGCTTCGCCGGGGCCGTGGTCGACTGGTACGACTTTCTTCTCTATGGCATCACCGCCGCGCTGGTATTTAACCGGGAATTTTTCCCGCAAATCAGCCCGGCAATGGGCACCCTCGCCGCCTTTGCCACCTTCGGCGTCGGCTTCCTCTTCCGCCCGCTGGGCGGCATTATCTTCGGCCATTTCGGCGATCGCCTCGGGCGCAAACGCATGCTGATGCTGACGGTATGGATGATGGGGATCGCCACCGCCTGTATCGGTCTGCTGCCCTCCTTCAACCAGATTGGCTGGTGGGCGCCGGTTCTGCTGGTCCTGCTGCGCGCCGTCCAGGGCTTTGCGGTGGGCGGCGAATGGGGCGGCGCGGCGCTGCTGGCGGTAGAGAGCGCGCCGAAAAATAAGAAGGCGTTCTACAGCAGCGGCGTGCAGGTGGGCTACGGCGTCGGATTGCTGCTCTCTACAGGGCTGGTGTCGCTGATAAGCTCCTGCACCACCGATGAACAGTTCCTCAGCTGGGGCTGGCGTCTGCCGTTCCTGTTTAGCGTCGTGCTGGTGCTGGCGGCGCTCTGGATCCGCAACGGCATGGCGGAATCCGCCGAATTTGAACAGCAGCAGCGCGAACAGGAGCTGCAGCCGAAGAAAAAGCGTCTGCCGGTCGTGGAAGCGCTGTTCCGCCATCCGGGCGCGTTCTTAATGATTATCGGCCTGCGCCTGTGCGAGCTGCTGACGATGTATATCGTTACCGCCTTCGCGCTTAACTATTCCACGCAGAATCTCGGCCTGCCGCGCGAGCTGTTTCTGAATATTGGCCTGCTTGTCGGCGCCATCAGCTGCCTGACGATCCCCTGCTTCGCCTGGCTGGCGGACCGCTTTGGCCGTCGCCGCGTCTATATCACCGGGGCGCTGATCGGCACCCTCAGCGGCTTCCCGTTCTTTATGGCGCTCGAAAGCCAGTCATACTTCTGGATCCTGTTTTTCGCGCTTATGCTGGCAAATATTGCGCACGATATGGTGGTTTGCGTTCAGCAGCCGATGTTTACCGAAATGTTTGGCGCCAGCTATCGCTACAGCGGGGCCGGCGTGGGGTATCAGGTTGCCAGCGTTGTCGGCGGCGGTTTCACGCCGTTTATCGCCGCCGCCCTGGTCACCTTATCCGGCGGCGCCTGGCATAGCGTCGCTATCTACTTGACCGCAGGCTGCCTGCTCTCCGCCCTTACGGCGATGCTGATGAAACCCAGCCGCCAGGGCGAATAGCGTCGATAAGGAGAAATCATGATTCAGGAACCCTGCTGGCCGCTGCGCTTTAGCCACCAGCAGCTACCGGTTGGTTACTTTGCCGATCCCACCCTTGCCGAGCAGCCGCTGTTTGCCCGGGCGCTCGACGGTGAGGCGGTGGCTCAGCTCTGGCAGGCCCCGCAGGGGTTTGTGGTGCCGGGAAGCTACCGGAAATTTGCCGAACTCCCGGCGGTGAGCGAGCAGTTCGCCGGCCAGGGATGGCCGGTCTGGCAGCGCCGCTCCGGCGGCGGGCTGGTGCCGCAGGGGCCGGGAATTGTCAATCTCAGCCTGGCCTGGCCGGTCTATCACTCGCTGGGCGAAGCCGCAGAGCCGATTTATCTTTTCCTCTGCGGCCTGTTGCAGCGCACGCTGGCGACCTTTGGCGTGGCCAGCCACTGCCGGGCGGTTAGCGGTTCATTTTGCGATGGTCGCTATAATCTGGCCTGCGGCGAGGGCGAGCAGGTGCGAAAAATAGCCGGCACGGCCCAGTACTGGCGACCAATGGCGGAAGGTCGAGGCCATGTGGTTCTCGCGCACGCGGTGGTATTGCTGGATGCCGACCTGGCGGCGGCTCACCGGGCGGCCAATGATTTCGAAGCCCGGCTTGGCAGCGGGCGCGAATACCGCGCCGATAAAACCGTGACCCTGGCGGAGCTGGTTTCAGAAGGCGCCGATTTGCTGCCCCGCTTTCGCGAGGCGCTGGCGCAGCAGCTGGAAAATATCAGCTGAAGGTCGCCTTCAGATAGCGGCTGAACGTCTCTACCGCCCGCGATACGCGCGGCGTGTAGGGGCGAATGACGTACAGACTTTCCGCAAACGCATCCACCGGCCGCCATCCCGGCAGCAGCTCCTGAACCAGCCCCCGGCCAATCGCTTCCCTGGCGCTAAAATCCGGCAGTAAGGCAACGCCCAGCCCCGCCAGCACCGCGTCGCGCAGGGATTCGCTGTTATTGGTGGCAAACGGCCCCTGCACCTTCACGCTCACCCGCTCGTCGTCGCGCTCAAAGGTCCAGTGCGGGCTTTGCGGCCCGCGCGGGTAGGTGAGGCATTGATGCTGACGCAACGCGTCAGGCGAATCGGGGCGGCCAAAGCGGCGAATATAGTCCGCCGAGGCGACCACCAGGGTGGCCGTACGGCACAGCGGCCAGGCCACGTGGGTCTCCGGCAGCAGCTCGCGGCGACAGTGACGAATAGCAAGGTCGAACCCCTCGCTGGCGAGCGACACCAGTCGGTCGGTCACCTCCAGCTGGAGATGAAGCTGCGGATGCTGGTGCAGAAAAGGGGTGATGGCCGGGACCAGCTGCTGACGTGAAAATGCGACCGGCGCGGTCAGGCGCAGCGTACCGCGCAGGGGGCCGCCTTCCTCGTCGCAGGTGCCGGTAAAGATCTCGCGAATCTGCCCAAACGGCTCGTTCAGCTCCGCCACCAGCCGCAGACCATCTTCGCTTAAGGTCACGCTGCGGGTGGTTCGGTGCACCAGCGTTTTACCGGTAACCCGCTCCAGCTCGCTGATTTTCTGGCTGATGGCGGATTTGCTGACCGCCAGCTTTTCCGCGGCGCGGGTATAGCTTTTTTGCTCCTCCAGCACCGTAAGCCAGTACAGGTGGGTCCAGTAAATTTCCGGGCGGATCTCGCGCATAGCAATTGTTCACAGATAAAAACAATGAGTTCAAATATAGCGGTTTTTGCCGGCTTCAGCACGGGTTAGCATCTCTCTCACTGAGGTAACCCGACAATAAGGACCATCTGCTATGCCATTACTGACGTTTGATATCATTGAAGGACGCAGCGAAAACGAGATCAAAACCCTGCTGGATGCGGCACATCGCGCCGTGGTGCAGGCGTTCAAGGTGCCAGAGCGCGACCGCTACCAGATTGTTCACGAAAACAAAGCTCATCATATGATTATTGAAGATACCGGGCTGGGGCTGACGCGAAGCCGGGAGGTGGTGGTGGTGAGGGTATATACCAGCCCGCGCAGCGAAGAACAGAAGCAGCTTTTTTATGCCACCCTGCTGGCTGAGCTCCGGGAGCACTGCGGGCTGAGCGGCGATGATCTGATGGTCTCGGTAATCAGCAACCACAAAGGGGACTGGAGTTTTGGCTGCGGCGTGGCGCAGTACATCACCGGCGAACTTTAGCCCTGGCGGCGATGCGGCTCGCCGCATCGCCCTGCGGGTGGCGGGAAAATCAGGATCGCCGGGCGCCGGCGATACGCTGTCTGGCTTTATGTTCAATATTTTCCAGCAGCTCCTGCACGTCGTCTTCATCGATATCGAGAAACTGGCCGTCCAGCAGGGCCGCGTGAATATCATCGCGGGTCACCGACAGGCCCAGCGGTACGGCTTTGGCCTTTACCTCTTCCGCGGCCAGCGGGTGCGGGTAGCGTCGTCCCACCAGGTTGTTGAAGACGATGGCCAGCAGCGCCAGCATCAGGGAATTGAGCAATACCGGCGTCAGAACAAAGTGGTAGCCTTCACTCTGCACCCCCGCCCCGCCGAGGATCGCCGTTAACGCCACCGCCCCACCCGGCGGATGCAGGCAGCGCAGGAAATACATACCGGCGATCGCCAGCCCCGCCGCCACGCCGCAGGCCAGCGCCAGGTTCGGGATCGCCATTCCCACTGTCACGCCAATCAGCGCCGAGAGCACGTTGCCGCCGACAATCGACCACGGCTGGGCCAGCGGACTGCTCGGGACGCCAAACAGCAGCACTGCCGATGCGCCCATTGGCGCGATAAACCAGATATTGACCTCGCCTAACAGCCAGTGGCTGAACATGCTGGTCACCGCCAGTCCCGTCCCGGCGCCGAGAGAGGCCAGAACAATATGTTTTCTGGCAACCGGCAGGGCGTGCGGCTTGAGGCGACCGAGGAAAATGCGGATCCGCGAAAAGAGCGATCCGGGTAAAACGCTTAACATCGTGTAGCTCGCTTACGTCATAATAAGAACTTATGTTTCATTTTCTTTTTTTAACCTTATTTTAACAACCATGTCTTTGTCGTGGCTTTTCGTCATTCATTTTGTGAATGTAAAAACGGCGCGCGCTACGTTAAAATTCCCTCACCTCTGGGTATCAGCATTCTATGGATTGAAGGTCAAACACGTTGAATAACAAGATAAAATTAGAGAAAGAGATCGCATGGGCCAGTCAGAATATGCCGCGCACCCTGCGTCAGGTCGCCGCCCTGCCGGATCTCAGCCAGGTGCGTCTCGCCTGCTGTATGCACCTCGATATGAAAATGATCCCCCTGGTACAGGGAATTCTGGAGAAAGGGGCGAAGGTTTTTCTTACCACCTGTAACCCAACGACGGTGCAGGATGACGTGGTCGCCTGGCTGGTGGAGCGCGGCGCGGAAGCCTGCGCCTGGCGGGATATGAGCGACGCCGACTGGCAGCAATCCTGGGAAAAAGCGATTGCCTGGCAGCCGACGCATCTGTGCGAAATGGGCGCGGATATTACCACCCTACTGCATCAGCGCGGGGAGTTTGGCAACATCGTCGCGGGCCTTGAGGCGACCGGCTCTGGCGTTAGCCGCCTGGGCGATATTCGCCCCGGCTACCCGATTTTTAACTGGGATGATTTGCCGGTAAAAGAGGGCCTGCACAACCGTCATATGGTCGGCCTGACCGCCTGGCACACCTTTTTCCAGACGACCCACCTGACCCTGCATGAGAAAAAAGTGCTGGTCATCGGCTATGGTCTGGTTGGCCAGGGCGTAGCGGCGGCGGCGAAGGCCTTCGGCGGCCAGGTAATGGTAGCGGAAATCGACCCGGCGCGGAGACTACAGGCGGCCTACGATGGCTGGCACGTCGTTGAATTACAGGAGGCGATTGCCTCCGCGGACGTGGTGGCCACGGCGACCGGCGGTAAAAAAGTCGTTAACCGCCAGGCGCTGGATAAGTCCAAAGACGGAGTGTTTATTCTCAACGTGGGTCACGTGGCGGAGGAGATTGACTGTGAGTACCTGCGCCAGTTCCGTCATGAAGAGGTCATGCCCTATATCAACGCTTACCGGATGGGCGATAAAAACGTTTATCTGATGGCGAACGGTTCAATGCTCAACCTGACCGCAGGCTTTGGCGATAGCCTGAACGCCTTTGATGTGACCCTGGCGGTAATGGCCAGCGGCATTCAGCATATCGTGACCGACGGCATGACGGCGCCGGCAGATGTTTACCTCCTGCCGCAGAGCGTATGGCAAAAAGCGCTGTAAGCACATGCGCTGAATAATTTTCCCGGAGGCGGCGCGCTGCGCCTGTCCGGGCTACCGGCCCGCAGACGGTGATGCACCCGTAGCCCGGCTAAGCGCAGCGCGAGCCGGGAGAAACCACGCCAATCCATCACTCCGGCACATTCCCCGCAGGCGGCGCGATGCGCCTGTTCGGACTACCGGCCCGCAGACAGCTGTGAATTTGTAGCCCGGCTAAGCGCAGCGCGAGCCGGGAGAAACCACGCCAATCCGTCACTCCGACACATTCCCCGCAGGCGGCGCGCTGCGCCTTGCCCGGGCACCGGACCGCAGACAGCGGTGGACTGGTAGCCCGGTCAGCGCAGCGCCACCGGGAATAAAGCAATGCCTACAGCAGGGCCAGCAGAAATATGACTTCGCCCAGCTCAATCGCCGCGCCTAATGTGTCACCGGTTTGCCCGCCCAGGGTACGCTTCAGCGCCTGACCCAGCGCCCAAACCAGCACCAGAGTGATAAGCGCCGCCCGCAGACCGTTGACCCCGAGCAGCAGCGTCGCCAGCGCCAGCGCGATCCCCATGGTAATCAGCATCTGCCGCAGCGTGATTTTGCCGATAAATAAGTTGCCCAGCCCCTCTTCCCGGGCGTAGCGCTGACGATACATCAGCAGCACCGCCATACCGCGGCCGACGGCGCAGGCGGCAGCCAGCGCGGCAAGCGCCGACGTGCCGCGCAGCGCCACTTCGCTGACCACCAGCACTTTTGCAACCAGCACAAAAATCAGCGCCAGCCCGCCGTGAGTGCCCAGCCGACTGTCGCGCATGATTTCCAGCATCCTCTCGCGGCGGCGGGCGGAAAAGATGCCATCGCAGGTATCCGCCAGCCCATCAAGATGGAACCCGCCGGTCAACAGCGCCAGCGCCAGCACGCCGAGCAGCGCGGCGAGCGGGCCGCCGCACCACGGCTGCAGCAGCATCACAACGGCGCCAGCAATCGCCCCCAGCAGCAGCCCCACCAGGGGGAATGTGATGATACTGCGTTGATATTGTTCAATTTCCAGCCCCTGAGATAAACGCGCCGGGACCGGCAGGCGGCTGATAAATGATAATGCGGCAAAAAAAGACTTAATCATTGAGTGATGACTCCTGTCGATAAACCCCGCGGCAGCGGTTATTCACGCCCGCCACCGACCGTGACCTGACTTATCCGCGCGGCTGCCGCGCGGAGAAAGCCTGCCCGCGTTCTTCCAGCCGCCAGTGGGCAAGCCGGGTATCACGGTGGTGTTGAATGCGCGCGGCCATTTGGTTGTCGGAGAGCCGGGAGGTAGCGATGAAGATCGCCGAAACGAAAGAGTTGAGTAAAGATTCGGCGTCACGGCGTTGGCCGCTAAGCGCGTCGCCGGTCATCAGTATCATCGCGGCGGCACCTGTTGCAGGGACAGCATGAGATAAACCCTTCCGATATCAATATGTTTACGGCGGAAGTATACCAAATTCCTGGGTAAAGGTTCAGCGTCGCGCGGGCGGTTTTGCTAAGGAACTGTGAGGTCACGCAAGAGGAAGAAGAGGAACTCCGGCGGCGAGCGCCGCCGGAGCGCATTAACGGGGCTTACTCGGCAGATTTATCTTCGACTTTCGCTTCGCCCATCGCTTTCAGCTTTTTAGAGATATCGCGACGTTCTTTGGAGATCTCGGCGTTTTTGATGATGTAATCGTCAACGCGATCTTCGTAATCGCTCTTCATGCTGGCGATGATGCCCTGAATAGCTTCAACGCTCATGCCCGGCTTGATGTAGTCGCTCAGGTTGTCCAGCAGCAGTACGCGCTTCTGGTTATCACGGATCTTTTTCTCAACGTCCTGAATTTCACGCTGCAATTTGTTCTTACGACGGTACAGGCGAACAAACTCCAGTACGTCCTGGAAAGAAGGCTTAGTTGTTTCCATTTTTATACCCCTAATATTTGAGATTCGGATTCGCTAAAGCGACTGCTACATAGGGCTAACATAACTGTTAGCAGCCGCTGATGACAATGTTTTTTCCTTTGCCGTTATCATAACCCTAAACGCTGCTGAATCGAAGCAAGCGATGGAAAAACCACGTGAGTCTGGTCTTTATTTACGCAACGCACGGCAGATTAAATGCGACAGCAGTTCGAGCTGGCGCGCCAGCTCGATAGTTAACCAGACATAACCGTGGATGGGCGTTTCGGAGAAATTGTCGTCCTGCTGCTCTTTGATGAGCTGGCGCAGTTCGGCCACGATTTCGTTGAGCTTTTCATTGTTGGCAAGAATCGGCTGCGGATTGCCCTCATACAATGCGTGGGCGATAGTCAGCAATGTTTGCTGGGTCATTTGCTGGGTTTCGCGCAGCGTATGGGCGTTAAGCATCACGAAGTGGCCGGGACGCGACGCCCAGTAGGCGTTGATTTGCAGCTCCAGCATACACACCAGGTTACGGCTGACGGTCTGGATCGCCTCAAAGATGGCCTTCTGGATATGCGTCTCTTTGCTGGCGGGGGTAATTAATCCGCGCATTTTCACCACGTCGTTAAGCACCTTCTGCATATGCTTTTCCAGACGCGGACGCTCAACGAGGTTCGGCGAGAAGCCCGCCTGATACAGACGGTTGAAGGCGGTGACGTAGCTGGCCATCTGAATGCGCCAGTGCAGAAAGGCCCGCTGCGGCCAGATACCGGTAAACAGCATCGCCAGCAGGGAACCGAAGATCACGTCGCCGCTTCGCCACAGCGCGGTGGTCATATCGCCCGGCGGCGCGCCGACCACTACCGCCAGGGTGATGCCGATCAGCAGCGCCTGGTAGGGCTTTTTGCCCAGCGCCAGCCAGCCGCAGAGGAACATCGCCACCGCGCACCACAGCAGCATAATGGGCAGAGAGATAAGCTCCAGCTTGAGCGCCACCAGCCCGAGCGCCGAGCCGAGGATCGTGCCGCCGATACGTTCAAACGCGCGCGGTACGACGTTTCCCCAGAAGGAGATAGGCCCCATCACCACCACCAGGGTGATGAGGGGCCAGGTGCCTTCAGGGACGTTAAGCAGGCGCACCAGCACAAAGGTGAGCACAAAGGCCAATGCTATTCGCACGCCATGGACGATGCGGTAATGGCGATACAGCCGAATTTCAAATGGCTTAAGTGATTTATCCGCGCGCACAACCTACTCCGACACAACGAAAAGGCCAATTGTAACTGCTTTTTCGCCGCAAGCATCACGCGAATGTAATAAACCTTGTCAAACGAAGGGACAATGTTCTACTTCACCGCCGGCTCGACCGCGATATACATATCAATATCCCAGTAGCCATCCTGGTTACCATCGTTAAGATAGACTTCAAAACAGGGCTTCATCGCCATCTGATGGGTTTTGCTTTCCATCAGGCTCTCGAAGAACTGGTACCACGGCGTCGCAAAGTCAAAATTCTCGACTCTGGCACGGGCAACCGCATAATCCCCGCCGGCGATTTCGGTCATCATCACGCCTTCGCTACCCTCAGGAATCTGGTAGTCGTCCGCCACCGTGACGGCGGTATCGCAGCGCAGCTTTTCCGCCGGGACTTCGTCCGGGTTGTCGTAGTAAACGGCCACCCACTCCTGCGCCGGCACCTGGCTGTTATCGACCCACATCATCAGCTGTTCAAACCCCTGTTTTACCGTCTGCTCCCAGGGACCGACCAGATGAAAACCAGCAATTTTCTTCTTGCCTACGGATTTAACGTTATAGTCCATGCTGCCTCCACTGTTGATAAAATACTGTATGTATATACACATAAATTAGCAGTACTATCACCCACAGTATGTGCGGCAATTCACAAATCCGCGCGGCAAGAAGATGAAAAAATCGCCGCCATACGATTATAAACTGAACGGTAGCTCAACGCCGATGCTGGCCCCAACATCGTCGCTGGCGCTGTGGTTAGCGTCGGTGTACCACAGGGAGGTATTCAGGCGTACCGTTGGCATAACATCGCCGCTCCAGCCCAGCTGTACGCCCTTCAGCGTATCGGCGCGCGGGAAGGCTTTATTGATTCTCTGGTTTTTCGGATTGACCTCAGCGTAGACCAGCCGCGCGCTCCAGCGCTGATTCTCTTCGGTTACCAGCTCCACCTTACCGGCATATAAACGCCCGTCGCCGCCCATCGCATCGCCCAGCGGATAGCCCTGCTGGTAGTAGCCGTCTTTATAGATAAAGTGGTTATAGATGTAGTTGGTGCGCCCCATGTTCGAGCGGGTATCGTGGGCTTCCAGATACCAGTTAACCGCATTGCTGTTCCACTGATGATGCCCTTCCACGCCGCCAAGATAGAGGTGCGCCGAGGGTAAATATCCGGCTTCGTCCTCGCCGATCATCTGGCCGTAAATGCTCACCGGCCAGCCGAGGGTGGGCGCCAGCTTCAGCTTGAAATCAAAACCGGCCAGCTGGTTGCCGGGATCGTCGGCCGAGTCGCCAGTGTTATCATTGCCGGTGAGGCCGTCCCAGAAGCTGCTGAATGAGGAAGGCCGCCCTTCGCCGCCCCACTGCATAACGCGCGAGGCTCCCAGCTCCAGCGAGGTGAGCGGTGAAAAAGTCAGGCGGCCGCCGAAGATTTTGGTATGCGGTACGGCGGCGTACTGGTTCATCTGGCTGGCGGAAAGCTGGTACTGCCAGGGGCCAATCCAGCTTAGCCATGAGGTTTCCGGCGCCCGCTGTTCGGCGCGCTGCAGCAGAAAACCGGTCATGGGACGCGCGGCATCGGAGCGGATCAGGCTACCTTCATAGCCCGGCCCCCACCACTGGGGGATTTGCCCGAACGCCAGCCACTGGTTCCACAGCTTAACCGCGCCGTATGCGCCGTTGGCGTTCACGCTCGAACCGTTACTGATGCGCTTGTCGCCTTCAACATTGCCCTGCAGGTGCAGATCCCACCATTCGCCGCTGTTGTTCAGGGCGAGAGAAAGCGACTGGTCGGCGGGGTAAGACTGGGCAAACCCCTGCGGCGTGCCCGGCTTATCAGTGGAGCTGTAGCCGGTAACGCGCACGTCAGCTTTCAGCGCGCTTAATCGCTGATTTACCCGACCCAGTACCACCCGCTCTGCGGACGTTGTTGGATGGGCATTTGCCAGCGCGCGCTTAATCTCCTCTTCGCTCAGAGGCCAGGTCGACAGGCTCAACGAGAGGGTTCCACGGTCGGATAACCAGGCTAAATCATTGCGGAATTCGTTATCGGCCAGAACGAGGCCGGAGGCAAAACCAGAAGTGCTAAAAACGGTGAAAAGTCCCAGAGAAAGCGCACTACGCGCAAAGTATTTCATCTTCCCAGCTCCATTTATGGCGCACAAGCGCCAGGCTTTTTCCTGAAGGGTGACCGGGTAAGGTAATGGAGTGAAAGTAAACGAAGCGCCAACCGAAGCGGCATAATAATCAAACAGCTACGAGATGCCGCTCCGGGCGGAGCGGCGGAGAAGTTACAGTTTTTGATGCAGATAATCGCTAAAGCGCGACAGCACGCCGCCCTTGCCAACGCTTTCCAGCGTCACCAGCGGCCAGTGGGCCACCACTTTATCACCATCGTAAAGGGAGATTTCGCCAACCCGCTGGTGGGCGGCGATCGGCGCTTCCAGCACTTTGTTATCCAGCACGTATTTGGCCTTAATGCGCGAGACTTCCGACTTCGGCAGCGCTAACCAGAAGTCCTGATCGGTCCCCAGCTTAATCTGCTCTTTATCGCCATACCAGATACGCTCAACGCCGACCTGCTTGCCGTCCTGCAGGACCTGGACGGTATCGAAGTTTTGCTGCCCCCAGTGCAGCAGCTTCGCCGCCTGCTGTTCACGCCCTTTCGGGCTGTCGGCTCCCATCACCACCGCAATCAGCCGGCGCTGGCCGTCCACCGCGGAGGCAATAAGGTTGAAACCGGCGCCCGAGGTGTGGCCGGTCTTCAGACCATCGACGTTCATGGTCTTATCCCACAGCAGCCCGTTGCGGTTCTGCTGGGTAATGCCGTTCCAGGTCAGGCTCTTCTGGCTGTACATATGGTAGACGTCCGGCTCGCCGTGAATAATCGCCCGCGAGAGCACCGCCAGATCGTAGGCCGAACTGTGCTGACCCGGCGCGTCCAGACCGTGGACGGTTTCAAAATGGGTATCCTGCAAATGCAGTTTTTCCACGTAGCTGTTCATCAGCGCGACGAACTGCGGCTGGCCGCCGGCGACGTAGTCCGCCAGCGCCACGCAGGCATCGTTGCCGGAGTCAACGATCAGCCCGCGACTTAAATCGCGTACGCTGACCCGATCGCCGGGCTTAAGGAACATCAGCGAAGAACCATTAAAGACCGGGTTACCCTGCGCCCAGGCGTCTTTCCCGACGGTGACGATGTCGTCAAAGGTGATGCGGTGGCTGTCGATAGCGCGATCGACCACGTAGCCGGTCATCAGTTTGGTCAGGCTGGCGGGATTGCGCTGCTGATGCTCGTTACCGGCGGTCAGGATCTGGCCGGTGGTGTAATCCATCAGCACCCAGGAACCGGCCTGAATAGAAGGAGGCGTCACGTTGACGGGAAAATCATTGGCGGCAAATGCGCAGGAAACGCTCGCAGCGAGCAAAGATACAGCAATAAAAAAACGGCCTTTCAACGGCATATCCTCTAAATTGACAGATTCGCCGTCCTTTTTACGGAACTTCTCGTTTCAAATCAGGGTTTAATTGCAAGAAAATATGACATCGCCGACGCGAGACAAAGGGGATACCCTTCTGATGGCCCGGCAAATCGTTTACCATGAAGGCTGCTCGCCACCAGGAATAATGAACAGATTATGCAAGATAGCGCCAGCCAGCCCGGATTTTTATTTCACGATTACGAGACCTTCGGCACCAGTCCCTCGCTCGACCGACCGTCGCAGTTTGCCGCCATTCGCACCGATGAAGACCTGAATATCGTCGGCGAACCCGAAGTCTTCTACTGCAGGCTCGCCGATGACTATCTGCCGCAGCCGCAGGCGGTCATGGTCACCGGGATAACGCCGCAGGACGCGAACGCCAGGGGGGACAACGAAGCCGCTTTCGCCCGCCGCGTTCACGATCTGTTCACGGTGCCGAAAACCTGCATCGTCGGCTATAACAACGTGCGCTTCGATGACGAAGTGACGCGCAACATTCTCTATCGTAATTTTTACGATCCCTACGCCTGGAGCTGGCAGCACGACAACTCCCGCTGGGATCTGCTGGACGTGATGCGCGCCTGCTATGCGTTGCGCCCCGAAGGGATCAACTGGCCGGAAAATGAAGAGGGCTTACCGAGCTTCCGGCTGGAGCATCTGACCGTCGCTAACGGCATCGAACACAGCAACGCCCACGACGCGATGGCTGACGTTTACGCCACCATCGCCATGGCGAAGCTGGTGAAAACCCAGCAGCCGCGCCTGTTCGATTATCTTTACGCCCACCGCAACAAGCGTAAGCTGGCGACGCTGATTGACGTGCCGCAAATCAAACCGCTGGTGCATGTTTCCGGCATGTTCGGCGCGGCGCGCGGCAATACCAGCCTGGTCGCCCCGCTGGCGTGGCACCCGGACAACCGTAACGCGGTGATTATGGTCGACCTGGCCGGAGACATCGCCCCCCTGCTGGAGCTCGATGCCGACACCCTGCGCGAGCGGCTGTATACGCCGAAAAGCGAGCTGGGCGACCTGCCCGCGGTGCCGATTAAGCTGGTCCACCTGAATAAATGCCCGGTGCTGGCGCAGCAAAACACCCTGCGTCCGCAGGATGCCGACCGGCTGGGCATCAATATCCAGCGCTGTCTGGAGAACGCCCAGCTGCTGCGGGCCAATCCGCAGGTACGCGAGAAAGCGGTGGCGATTTTTGCCGAAGCGGAGCCGTTTGTGCCGTCCGATAACGTCGATACGCAGCTGTATAACGGCTTTTTCAGCGATGCCGACCGCGCGGCGATGAAAATCGTACTCGAAACCGAGCCGCGCAACCTGCCGGCGCTGGATATTACCTTCGCCGATAAGCGTATCGAGCGCCTGCTGTTCAACTATCGCGCGCGCAACTATCCCGGCACGCTGGATGAAGCCGAGCAGCAGCGCTGGTTAGAGCACCGTCGCCAGGTCTTTACGCCGGAGTTTTTGCAGGCCTACGCCGATGAGCTGCAGATGCTGTACCAGCAGTATGCGGACGATAAAGAGAAGCTGGCGCAGCTGAAGGCGCTGTGGCAGTACGCGCAGGATATTGTTTGATTGGCAGAAATTCCCGGGTTGCGGCTAACGTCTTACCCGGGCTACAAACGATGGCAGGATTCGTAGCCCGGGTAAGACGCCTCGCGTCGCACCCGGGAACGTTGCTTAGCCTTTGGCGCGGCTGGCGATAATCGCCTCAGCCACGTTGCGCGGGGCTTCCGCGTAGTGGTGGAACTCCATGCTGTAGGTCGCCCGGCCCTGGGACATTGAACGCAGCGTGGTGGAATAGCCAAACATCTCGGCCAGCGGCACGTCGGCGCGGATAATCTGGCTGCCGAACCGCTCCTCCATCCCCTGCACCATTCCGCGACGGGAAGAGAGATCGCCCATGATATTCCCGGCGTACTCTTCCGGGGTCTCCACTTCCACGTGCATCACCGGTTCAAGAATAACCGGGTCGGCCCTGCGCGCCCCTTCCTTGAAGCCAAATATCGCCGCCATCCGGAAAGCCATCTCCGACGAGTCGACGTCGTGATACGAACCAAACGTCAGGGTCGCCTTGATATCCACCACCGGATAGCCCGCCAGCACGCCGGTGCCCATCGCTTCGCGCAGCCCTTTTTCCACTGAAGGGATGTACTCGCGCGGCACCACGCCGCCTTTGGTCGCGTCCTCAAACACAAAACCGCTTCCCGGCTCCAGCGGTTCAAGGGTCAGCACCACGTGACCGTACTGCCCTTTACCGCCGGACTGGCGGACAAATTTACCTTCCACCTCTTTGACCGTTTTGCGGATCGTCTCGCGATAGGTCACCTGCGGACGCCCGATATTCGCCTCGACGCCAAACTCACGCTTCATGCGGTCGACGATAATCTCCAGATGCAGTTCGCCCATCCCGGAAACGATCGTCTGGCCTGACTCCTCGTCAGTATGCAGACGAAACGACGGATCTTCCGCCGCCAGCCGCTGCAGGGCGATACCCATTTTCTCCTGATCGGCTTTGGTTTTCGGTTCAATCGCCAGCGAAATCACCGGCTCCGGAAACTCCATCCGTTCGAGGGTAATCACCGCATCCGGGTCGCACAGCGTGTCGCCGGTGGTGACATCCTTCAGGCCGACGCAGGCGGCAATGTCCCCGGCGTGCAGTTCGTCCACCTCATGGCGATCGTTGGCCTGCATCAGCACGATGCGTCCGATGCGCTCTTTCTTACCTTTCACCGGATTCCACACCGCATCGCCTTTTTTCAACGTCCCGGAATAGACGCGGATAAAGGTCAGCTGTCCAACGTAGGGGTCGGTCATCAGCTTGAAGGCCAGCGCCGAGAACGGCTCGTCGTCGCCCGGATGACGTTCAGCGGGCCGCCCTTTCTCATCCACGCCCTGAATCGCCGGGATATCCAGCGGCGACGGCATCAGCTCAACCACCGCATCGAGCATCCGCTGCACGCCTTTGTTTTTAAACGCGCTGCCGCACAGCACCGCCTGGATTTCCCCCTTCACCGTGCGCTGGCGCAGACCGGCGACAATCTCCGCCTCGTCCAGCTCACCGGTTTCGAGATATTTATCCATCAGTTCGTCGCTGGCTTCCGCCGCCGCCGAGACCATTTTCTCCCGCCACAGACGGGCGGTTTCCACGAGGTCGTCAGGCACCGGCGCATAGCTGAAGGTCATCCCCTGGGTGGCGTCATCCCACAAAATGGCGCGCATTTTGATGAGATCCACCACCCCGGTGAAGTGCTCTTCGGCGCCAACCGGGATCGCAATCGGCACCGGATTGGCCTTCAGGCGATCGATCATCATCTGCACCACTCGGAAAAAATCCGCGCCGGGGCGGTCCATCTTGTTGACGAAGGCCAGCCGCGGAACGTGGTATTTATTCGCCTGCCGCCAGACGGTTTCCGACTGCGGCTGCACGCCGCCGACGGAGTCGTAAACCATCACCGCGCCGTCCAGGACGCGCATGGAGCGTTCCACTTCGATGGTGAAATCCACGTGCCCGGGGGTATCGATGATGTTAATCCGGTGCGGCTCGAAGCTGCGGTCCATGCCGGGCCAGAAGCAGCTCACCGCCGCGGAGGTAATGGTGATCCCGCGCTCCTGCTCCTGCGCCATCCAGTCGGTGGTTGCCGCGCCATCGTGTACTTCCCCCAGCTTGTGGCTCATCCCGGTATAAAACAGGATGCGCTCGGTGGTGGTGGTTTTGCCGGCATCGATATGCGCGGAGATACCGATGTTGCGATAACGTTCGAGGGGGATGGGTCGGGGCATGATGCGTCCTTAGTCATTGTGACTGTTAACAGGCGGCCGGAATTGGCCGCCGTTCATATAACGGCATCTATCATAGTACAACTGTACGAGTATATTCGAACTATTTTTGCTATCGTTACTATTGGTGAAGCTGCGACGACCCGCGTGGCTTTAGAAAAGCAGTTTCGGTATATTACCGGCCAGCCGCCGATACGGGCTGCTGCTCACGGAGCTGCGCCGCCGCCGACACAGGAATATTATGATCGCCAATCACCCCGAACGTGAACAAATTCGCCTCGAAAATGTCCTTTTCGCTCTCGGCAACCCGCTGCGGCTTGAGATTATCCGTATCCTTGCCGACGGCAGCGAGCAGAGCTGTAACGCCCTGCGTCATGAAGATGTGGCGAAGTCGACCATGACCCACCACTGGCGCGTCCTGCGCGACAGCGGTGTGATCTGGCAGCGGCCTCAGGGGCGGGAGAATTTGATTTCGCTGCGCCGGGAAGATTTAGACGCGCGCTTTCCCGGCCTGCTGGATACGCTGCTTAAGGTCATGCAGCACGATAGCTAAAGGCCTGCGCGCCGGCCTCTACTCCTCACCGGCCAGCCGCCGATACTGGGCAAAGCGGGCGCGCGCATCCTCCTCGGTTCTGCTAAAAAGCGCATCCGCGAGATGCGGCGTCGTTTTGTGCAGCGAGGCGTAGCGCACTTCGCCAAGCAAAAAGTCGCGGAAGCTCTCCTCCGGCTCTTCGGAATCGAGCATAAACGGCGTCTTGCCCTCCGCTTCCCGCTGCGGATGATAGCGCCACAGGTGCCAGTATCCCGCCTCAACCGCCCGTTTCGCCTCGCGCTGGCTGCAGCGCATACCGGCTTTCAGCCCGTGGTTAATGCAGGCGGCGTAGGCAATCACCAGCGACGGTCCCGGCCAGGCTTCAGCCTCGGCGATCGCGCGCAGCGTCTGATCTTTATCGGCGCCCATGGCGACCTGGGCCACGTACACATTGCCGTAGCTCATCGCCATCATGCCAAGATCTTTTTTCCGCGTGCGTTTGCCCTGCGCGGCAAACTTCGCGATGGCCGCCACCGGGGTCGATTTAGACGACTGCCCGCCGGTATTGGAGTAAACCTCGGTATCAAACACCAGAATATTCACGTCTTCCCCGCTCGCCAGCACGTGATCGAGACCGCCGAAGCCGATATCGTAGGCCCAGCCGTCGCCGCCGAAAATCCACTGCGACCGGCGCACAAAATAGTCGCGGTTCTGCCATAGCTGCTCCAGCAGCGGCACGCCCTCTTTTTCCGCCGCCAGCCGTTCGCTGAGCCGGTCCGCGCGCTCGCGGGTACCCTCGCCTTCATCCTGCTTCGCCAGCCACTGGCGCATCGCGTCGAGGAGTTCGTCGCTGACCGGCAGCGCCAGCGCGGCGGTTATATCATCGGCGATTTGTTGACGCACCGCCTGGCCGCCGAGCATCATGCCGAGGCCAAACTCCGCGTTATCCTCAAACAGCGAGTTCGCCCATGCCGGGCCGTGGCCGCGGTGGTTGGTGGTATAGGGAATCGACGGCGCGCTGGCTCCCCAGATTGAAGAGCAGCCGGTGGCGTTAGCGATCAGCATCCGGTCGCCAAACAGCTGGGTTATCAGGCGGGCATAAGGCGTTTCGCCGCATCCCGCGCAGGCGCCAGAAAACTCCAGCAGCGGGGTTTCAAACTGGCTACCTTTGACCGTCGTCTTCCGGAACGGATTGCTCTTCGGCGTCAGCGCCAGCGCATAGTCCCAGACCGGCGCCATCTGGCGCTGGCTATCAAGAGACTGCATTTTTAACGCCTTGCCGCGCGAAGGACAGATATCCACACAGTTGCCGCAGCCGGAGCAATCCAGAGGCGAAATAGCCAGATGGTAGTGGTACGCCTTCGCTCCCTGAGCGGGTTTGCTCAACAGCCCGGCCGGCGCGGCGTCCTGCTCTTCGCCGTTGAGCAGCGCCGGGCGGATCGCCGCGTGGGGGCAGATAAAGGCGCACTGGTTACACTGCGTGCAGCCCTCCGGCTGCCAGACCGGCACTTCCAGCGCGATCCCGCGTTTCTCCCAGGCGGCAGTGCCCGAGGGAAAGGTGCCGTCTTCCATGCCGACAAACGCGCTTACCGGCAGCTGGTCGCCGCACTGGCGGTTCATCGGCTGCAAAATATCGCGGATGAAATCCGGCATCATGGCTGAAGCCTGCGCCACGGGCTCATCCAGCGTCGCCCAGTGCGCCGGAATGGTCACCTGATGCAGCGAAGCCATGCCCAGCTCGATCGCCCGCTGGTTCATCTCGATCACCGCCGCCCCTTTGCTGCCGTAGCTTTTTTCAACCGCCTGCTTGAGGTAATCCGCCGCGGTCTGCGGGTCGATAATTGCCGCCAGCTTAAAGAACGCCGCCTGCATCAGCATATTAAAGCGCCCGCCCAGCCCGAGCTCGCGGGCGATATCCACGGCGTTCAGGGTATAAAAATGGATATTTTCCCGCGCCAGATAGCGTTTAAAGCCGACCGGCAGATGCTGCTCCAGCTCCGCATCGGACCAGCTGCAGTTGAGTAAAAAGGTCCCGCCCGGCTTTAACCCATCCAGCAGGTCATAGCGCTCCACGTAGGACTGCTGCGAACAGGAGATAAAATCGGCCCGATGGATCAGGTAGGGCGAATTGATCGGCCGGTCGCCGAAGCGCAAATGCGAAACGGTAATGCCGCCGGATTTTTTCGAGTCATAGGAAAAGTAGGCCTGCGCGTAGAGCGGCGTATTGTCGCCGATGATTTTAATCGCGCTTTTATTGGCCCCGACGGTGCCATCCGAGCCCATTCCCCAAAATTTACAGGCGGTGATGCCGGCATGAGAAACCGCCAGCGTCTGCTGGCGCGGGGGCAAAGAAGTAAAGGTGACATCATCGACAATCCCGAGGGTAAACCCGTCCATCGGCAGCGGTTTATTGAGGTTGTCAAAGACCGCCGCGATATCGTTAGGCAGAACGTCCTTACCGCCAAGCGCGTAGCGGCCGCCGACAATCAGCGGCGCATCGTCGTGGTGGTAGAAGGCGTTTTTCACATCCAGGCACAGCGGTTCGGCCTGAGCGCCGGGCTCTTTGGTGCGGTCAAGCACGGCAATCCGCTGTACGGTTTTCGGCAGCTGAGCGAAAAAGTGGGCCAGCGAAAAAGGGCGAAACAGATGCACGCTGAGCAGCCCGACCTTCTCTCCCGCCGCGTTCAGCGTATCCACCACTTCCTGAACGGTGTCGCAGACCGACCCCATGGCGATAATCACCCGTTCGGCATCCGCCGCGCCGGTGTAGTTAAACAGATGGTACTCCCGGCCGGTGAGCGCGCTGATTTGCGCCATATAGCTTTCGACAATATCGGGCAGCGCCTGATAAAAACGGTTACCCGCCTCTCTTTCCTGGAAGTAGATATCCGGGTTTTGCGCCGTTCCGCGGATGACCGGATGATCCGGATGCAGCGCGTTACGGCGGAAGCTGTCGAGCGCGGCCCGGTCCAGCAGCGTCGCCAGCTGGTCATATTCCAGCACCTCGATTTTTTGAATTTCGTGCGAGGTGCGGAAACCATCGAAGAAGTTAACAAACGGGATGCGTCCCTTAATCGCCGCCAGATGCGCCACCGCCGACAAATCCATCACCTGCTGCACGTTGTTCTCCGCCAGCATCGCGCAGCCGGTCTGGCGAACCGCCATCACGTCCTGGTGATCGCCAAAAATATTCAGCGAATTGGTCGCCAGCGCCCGGGCGCTGACGTGAAAGACGCCCGGCAGCAGTTCACCGGCGATTTTGTACATGTTGGGGATCATCAGTAGCAGCCCCTGGGAAGCCGTATAGGTGGTGGTGAGCGCCCCGGCCTGCAGCGCGCCGTGTACCGCGCCTGCCGCGCCGGCTTCCGACTGCATCTCCATTAAGCGCACCGGCTGGCCAAAGAGGTTCTTTTTCCCCTGCGCCGCCCACTCGTCGACGTTTTCCGCCATCGGCGTGGAGGGGGTAATGGGGTAAATCGCCGCGACCTCGGTAAAGGCATAAGAGATCCAGGCCGCCGCGGCGTTGCCATCCATTGTTTTCATTTTTCCGGACATTGTTCAATCCTCGAAGGTGAGAGGCATCTTCGCCGCCTCAAATAAGCGGCAAACCCAGTTGTTGCCTCAAGCACAGCCTGTGCCAGCTCGCGGATGACAGAATAGTTGGCGCGAATTCAACGCGTTATGAAGATAAAGGCAACGCAGCGCGCCGAGAGATTGCGTGGAACAAGACACAGGGGACGACAAGCTGTTGAACAGACGACAAACCGCCACAATGGCCCCGGCAGGCGGAATTGTTCTGTTTCCCACATTTGGTCGCCTTATTGTGCCGTTTTGTTTTACGCCCTGCGCGGCAATGAATTAATAAATCCATAAAAATCAGATAAATAAATAAAAAGGCACGGCTGGTATGTTCCCTGCACTTCTCTGCTGGCAAACACTCAACCACAGGAGAAGTCACCATGACCATGCGTCAATGCGCTATTTACGGTAAAGGCGGTATCGGCAAATCCACCACTACGCAGAACCTCGTCGCCGCGCTGGCGGAGATGGGTAAGAAAGTAATGATCGTCGGCTGCGATCCGAAGGCGGACTCCACCCGCCTGATCCTGCACGCTAAAGCACAGAACACCATTATGGAGATGGCCGCGGAAGTCGGCTCGGTCGAGGATCTCGAGCTCGAAGACGTGCTGCAAATTGGCTACGGCGACGTGCGCTGCGCGGAATCCGGCGGCCCGGAGCCAGGCGTCGGCTGCGCGGGGCGCGGCGTGATCACGGCGATCAACTTTCTTGAAGAAGAAGGCGCCTACGAGGACGATCTCGATTTTGTCTTCTATGACGTGCTCGGCGACGTGGTCTGCGGCGGCTTCGCCATGCCTATCCGCGAAAACAAAGCCCAGGAGATCTACATCGTCTGCTCCGGCGAAATGATGGCGATGTACGCCGCCAACAATATCTCCAAAGGGATCGTTAAATACGCTAAATCCGGCAAGGTGCGCCTCGGCGGCCTGATCTGTAACTCACGCCAGACCGACCGTGAAGACGAACTGATCATGGCCCTGGCGGAAAAGCTCGGGACCCAGATGATCCACTTTGTCCCCCGCGACAATATCGTGCAGCGCGCGGAGATCCGCCGAATGACGGTGATCGAGTACGACCCCGCCTGCCAGCAGGCCAACGAATACCGCACCCTGGCGCAGAAGATCGTCAACAACACCATGAAAGTGGTGCCGACACCCTGCACCATGGATGAGCTGGAGTCGCTGCTGATGGAGTTCGGCATCATGGAAGAAGAAGACACCAGCATCATTGGTAAAACCGCCGCCGAAGAAAGCGCGGCCTGAGCACAGGACAATAATGATGACCAACGCAACGGGCGAACGTAATCTGGCGCTGATCCAGGAAGTCCTGGAGGTGTTCCCGGAAACCGCGCGAAAAGAGCGCAGAAAGCACATGATGGTCAGCGATCCGCAAATGGAGAGCGTCGGCAAGTGCATTATCTCTAACCGCAAATCACAACCCGGCGTGATGACCGTGCGCGGCTGCGCCTACGCCGGCTCGAAAGGGGTGGTATTCGGGCCAATCAAGGATATGGCCCACATCTCGCACGGGCCGGTCGGCTGCGGCCAGTATTCCCGCGCCGGACGACGCAACTACTACACCGGGGTCAGCGGCGTCGATAGCTTCGGCACGCTGAACTTCACCTCTGATTTTCAGGAGCGCGACATCGTCTTCGGCGGCGATAAAAAGCTCAGCAAGCTGATTGAAGAGATGGAGCTGCTGTTCCCGCTCACCAAAGGGATCACCATACAGTCGGAATGCCCGGTGGGGCTGATCGGCGATGATATCAGCGCGGTGGCCAACGCCAGCAGCAAAGCGCTGGATAAACCGGTGATCCCGGTACGCTGCGAAGGCTTTCGCGGCGTGTCGCAGTCGCTGGGGCACCATATCGCCAACGACGTGGTGCGCGACTGGATCCTCAACAATCGCGAAGGACAGCCGTTTGAAACCACTCCTTACGATGTGGCGATCATCGGCGACTACAACATCGGCGGCGACGCCTGGGCCTCGCGCATCCTGCTTGAAGAGATGGGGCTACGGGTGGTCGCGCAGTGGTCCGGCGACGGCACGCTGGTGGAGATGGAAAACACCCCATTCGTCAAGCTGAACCTGGTTCACTGCTACCGTTCGATGAACTATATCGCCCGCCATATGGAGGAAAAACATCAGATTCCGTGGATGGAGTACAACTTCTTCGGGCCGACCAAAATCGCCGAATCGCTGCGCAAAATCGCCGATCAGTTTGACGATACTATTCGCGCGAACGCCGAAGCGGTGATCGCCCGGTATGAGGGGCAGATGGCGGCGATTATCGCCAAATATCGCCCGCGCCTGGAGGGGCGTAAGGTGCTGCTCTATATGGGCGGCCTGCGGCCACGCCACGTTATCGGCGCCTACGAGGATCTCGGCATGGAGATCATCGCCGCCGGGTACGAGTTTGCCCATAACGATGACTACGACCGCACCCTGCCGGATCTGAAAGAGGGCACGCTGCTGTTCGATGACGCCAGCAGCTATGAGCTGGAAGCGTTCGTTAAGGCGCTGAAGCCCGACCTTATCGGCTCCGGCATCAAGGAAAAATATATCTTCCAGAAAATGGGCGTGCCGTTCCGCCAGATGCACTCGTGGGACTATTCCGGCCCGTACCACGGCTACGATGGTTTCGCCATTTTCGCCCGCGATATGGATATGACCCTGAACAACCCGGCGTGGAACGAACTCACCGCGCCGTGGCTGAAGTCTGCGTGATTGCCCACTCACTGTCCCGTCTGTTCACCGATTTGTGGCGCGGGAGGAGAACACCATGAGCCAAACGATTGATAAAATTAATAGCTGCTATCCGCTATTCGAACAGGATGAATACCAGGAGCTGTTCCGCAATAAGCGGCAGCTGGAGGAAGCGCACGATGCCCAGCGCGTGCAGGAGGTCTTTGCCTGGACCACCACCGCCGAGTATGAAGCGCTGAATTTCCAGCGCGAGGCGCTGACCGTTGACCCGGCGAAAGCCTGCCAGCCGCTTGGCGCGGTGCTTTGCTCGCTGGGATTTGCCAATACCCTGCCGTACGTCCACGGCTCCCAGGGGTGCGTGGCCTACTTTCGCACCTATTTTAACCGCCATTTCAAAGAGCCGATCGCCTGCGTCTCCGACTCGATGACCGAAGACGCGGCGGTCTTCGGCGGCAACAACAACATGAATCTGGGTCTGCAGAACGCCAGCGCGCTGTACAAGCCGGAGATCATCGCGGTTTCCACCACCTGCATGGCGGAAGTCATCGGCGATGACCTGCAGGCGTTTATCGCCAACGCCAAAAAAGATGGCTTCGTCGATAGCAGCATCGCCGTGCCCCATGCCCATACGCCAAGCTTTATCGGCAGCCACGTCACCGGCTGGGACAACATGTTTGAAGGCTTCGCCAAAACCTTCACCGCGGACTACCAGGGGCAGCCGGGCAAACTGCAGAAGCTCAATCTGGTGACCGGCTTTGAAACCTATCTCGGCAACTTCCGCGTATTAAAGCGGATGATGGAACAGATGGCGGTGCCGTGCAGCCTGCTCTCCGATCCGTCAGAAGTTCTCGACACGCCCGCCGACGGCCATTATCGGATGTATTCCGGCGGCACCACGCAGCAGGAGATGAAAGAGGCTCCTGACGCCATCGATACGCTGCTTCTGCAGCCGTGGCAGCTGCTGAAGAGCAAAAAAGTGGTGCAGGAGATGTGGAACCAGCCCGCCACCGAGGTCGCGATTCCGCTGGGGCTGGCCGCTACCGATGAACTGCTGATGACCGTCAGCCAGCTTAGCGGCAAGCCGATCGCCGACGCCCTCACCCTTGAGCGCGGCCGGCTGGTTGACATGATGCTCGATTCCCACACCTGGCTGCACGGCAAGAAATTTGGCCTGTACGGCGACCCGGACTTCGTGATGGGCCTCACCCGCTTCCTGCTGGAGCTGGGCTGCGAGCCGACGGTGATCCTGAGCCATAACGCCAACAAACGCTGGCAAAAAGCGATGAAGAAAATGCTTGATGCCTCGCCGTACGGGCGCGACAGCGAAGTGTTTATCAACTGCGATTTGTGGCACTTCCGTTCGCTGATGTTCACCCGTCAGCCGGACTTTATGATCGGCAACTCCTACGGCAAGTTTATCCAGCGCGATACCCTGGCGAAGGGCAAAGCCTTTGAAGTACCGCTTATCCGCCTCGGCTTTCCGCTGTTCGACCGCCACCATCTACACCGCCAGACAACCTGGGGTTATGAAGGGGCGATGAACATTGTGACGACGCTGGTAAACGCCGTACTGGAGAAACTGGATAGCGATACCAGCCAGCTGGGCAAAACCGATTACAGTTTCGATCTCGTCCGTTAACCATCAGGCGCCCCGCGTCACGCGGGGCCAGGAGGGAGTATGCCCATCGTGATTTTCCGTGAGCGCGGCGCGGACCTGTACGCCTATATCGCGAAACAGGATCTGGAGGCGCGAGTGCTCCAGATTGAGCATAACGACGCTGAACGCTGGGGCGGCGCGATTTCGCTGGAAGGGGGACGCCGCTACTACGTCAATCCGCAGCCGGGGCGCCCCGCCTTTCCGATAAGCCTGCGCGCGACGCGCGGCGCGTTGATATAAGGAGCTGGAGATGTCCGACAACGATACCCTTTTCTGGCGCATGCTGGCGCTGTTTCAGTCCCTGCCGGACCTGCAGCCGGTGCAAATTGTCGACTGGCTGGCGCAGGAGTGCGGCGAGACGCTGACCCCGGCGCGGCTGGCGACCCTGACCCAGCCGCAGCTGGCCGCCAGCTTTCCCTCCGCGACGGCGGTGATGTCCCCCGCTCGCTGGTCGCGGGTGATGGCGAGCCTGCAGGGCGCGCTGCCCGCCCATTTACGCATCGTTCACCCTGCCCAGCGAACGCCGCAGCTGCTGGCGGCGTTTTGCTCCCAGGATGGCCTGATGATTAACGGCCATTTCGGTCAGGGGCGGCTGTTTTTTATCTACGCGTTCGATGAGCAAGGCGGCTGGCTGCACGATCTGCGCCGCTATCCCTCCGCGCCCACCCAGCAGGAAGCCAACGAAGTGCGCGCCCGGCTGATTGAAGACTGCCAGCTGCTGTTTTGTCAGGAGATCGGCGGGCCCGCCGCCGCCCGGCTGATCCGCCACCGGATCCACCCGATGAAAGCGCAGACCGGGACGACGATTCATGCGCAGTGCGAGGCGATCAATACGCTGCTGGCCGGCCGTTTGCCGCCGTGGCTGGCGAAGCGGCTTAACCGGGAGAACCCTCTGGAGGCGCGCGTTTTTTAATCCCTGTTTTGTGCTTGTTGCCCGCCGACCCCGCGGGCTTTTTTTCGCGCATGGATGCGTTCCCCACGTTACGGTCAGGCATTATTCCACTTATCTTATTATTCGCCAAAACAAGACACGCCCCGCCATCCCTTGTCCGATTGTTGGCTTTGTCGCAAAGCCAACAACCCTTTTTCTTTAAATATCAAGGCGCCGCTTATGGAGCGCGAATTGCATCCTCCCCCTCATCCCCCACCGTCAACGAGGTCACTATGAAGGGAAATGAAATTCTGGCGCTGCTGGATGAACCGGCCTGTGAACACAACCATAAACAAAAATCCGGCTGCAGCGCGCCCAAACCCGGCGCCACCGCCGGCGGCTGCGCGTTCGACGGCGCGCAGATAACCCTGCTGCCCATTGCCGACGTGGCGCATCTGGTCCATGGCCCCATCGGCTGCGCCGGAAGCTCCTGGGATAACCGCGGCAGCGCCAGCTCCGGCCCCACCCTGAATCGGCTCGGGTTCACCACCGATCTCAACGAACAGGACGTGATTATGGGCCGCGGCGAACGTCGCCTGTTTCACGCCGTTCGCCATATCGTCACCCGTTATCATCCGGCGGCGGTCTTTATCTACAACACCTGCGTACCGGCCATGGAGGGCGATGACCTGGAAGCGGTATGCCAGGCCGCGCAGACCGCCACCGGCGTACCGGTTATCGCCATTGACGCGGCCGGTTTTTACGGCAGTAAAAATCTCGGTAACCGGCTGGCCGGCGAGGTCATGGTGAAACGGGTCATCGGTCAGCGCGAGCCCGCGCCCTGGCCGGAGAGCACGCCCTTTGCCCCGGAGCAGCGTCACGATATTGGCCTGATTGGCGAATTCAATATTGCCGGCGAGTTCTGGCATATTCAGCCGCTGCTCGACGAGCTGGGGATCCGCGTGCTCGGCAGCCTCTCCGGCGATGGCCGTTTCGCCGAGATCCAGACCATGCATCGGGCGCAGGCCAATATGCTGGTCTGCTCGCGGGCGCTAATTAACGTCGCCAGAGCCCTGGAGCAGCGCTACGGCACGCCGTGGTTCGAAGGCAGCTTCTACGGGATCCGCGCCACCTCCGACGCCCTGCGCCAGCTGGCGGCGCTGCTGGGCGATGACGACCTTAGCCAGCGCACCGAAGCGCTGATTGCGCGGGAGGAACAGGCGGCGGAACTGGCGCTACAACCGTGGCGCGAACGGCTGCGCGGCCGCAAAGCGCTGCTCTATACCGGCGGGGTGAAATCCTGGTCGGTGGTCTCGGCGCTTCAGGATTTGGGCATGACCGTGGTGGCAACCGGCACGCGTAAATCCACCGAAGAGGATAAACAGCGGATCCGCGAGCTGATGGGCGAAGAGGCGGTAATGCTGGAAGAAGGCAACGCCCGCACGCTGCTGGATGTGGTCTATCGCTATCAGGCCGACCTGATGATTGCCGGCGGACGCAATATGTACACCGCCTATAAAGCCAGGCTGCCGTTTCTCGATATCAATCAGGAGCGCGAACACGCCTTTGCCGGCTACAAGGGGATCGTCACCCTCGCCCGCCAGCTGTGTCAGACCATCGACAGTCCCATCTGGCCGCAAACCCATGCCCGCGCCCCGTGGCACTAAGGAGTACACCATGGCAGACATTTTCCGCACCGATAAACCGCTGGCGGTCAGCCCGATCAAGACCGGCCAGCCGCTCGGCGCAATCCTCGCCAGCCTCGGGATTGAACACAGTATCCCTCTGGTCCACGGCGCGCAGGGATGCAGCGCCTTCGCCAAAGTCTTTTTTATTCAACACTTCCACGACCCGGTTCCCCTGCAGTCGACGGCGATGGACCCCACCTCGACGATTATGGGCGCGGACGGCAATATTTTCACCGCCCTGGATACCCTCTGCCAGCGCAACGCGCCGCAGGCTATCGTGCTGCTCAGTACCGGGCTGTCTGAGGCTCAGGGCAGCGACATTTCCCGCGTGGTTCGCCAGTTTCGCGAAGAGTATCCCCGGCACAAGGGCGTGGCGATATTAACCGTTAACACGCCGGATTTTTATGGTTCCATGGAAAACGGCTTCAGCGCGGTGCTCGAGAGCGTCATTGAGCAGTGGGTTGCGCCGACGCCGCGCCCGGCTCAGCGCAATCGCCGGGTCAACCTGCTGGTCAGCCACCTCTGCTCGCCTGGCGATATCGAGTGGCTGCGCCGATGCGTCGAAGCCTTTGGTCTGCAGCCGATAATCCTGCCGGACCTGGCACAATCGATGGATGGGCACCTGGCGCAAGGCGATTTCTCGCCGCTGACCCAGGGCGGGACGCCGCTGCGCCAGATAGAACAGATGGGACAAAGCCTGTGCAGCTTCGCCATTGGCGTCTCCCTCCACCGCGCGTCATCGCTGCTGGCCCCGCGCTGCCGGGGCGAGGTTATCGCCCTGCCGCACCTGATGACCCTCGATCGCTGCGACGCCTTTATTCATCAACTGGCGAAAATTTCCGGACGCGCCGTTCCCCCGTGGCTGGAGCGCCAGCGCGGTCAGCTGCAGGATGCGATGATCGACTGTCATATGTGGCTTCAGGGCCAGCGCATGGCGATAGCGGCGGAAGGCGATCTGCTGGCGGCGTGGTGTGATTTCGCCAACAGCCAGGGGATGCAGCCCGGCCCGCTGGTGGCTCCTACCGGCCATCCCAGCCTGCGCCAGCTGCCGGTGGAACGCGTGGTGCCGGGAGATCTGGAGGATCTGCAAACGCTGCTGTGCGCCCAATCCGCCGACCTGCTGGTGGCCAACTCCCACGCCTGCGACCTGGCGGAGCAGTTTGCGCTGCCGCTGGTGCGCGCGGGTTTTCCGATCTTTGACAAGCTCGGTGAATTCCGCCGGGTGCGTCAGGGGTACAGCGGAATGCGCGATACGCTGTTCGAGCTGGCAAACCTGATGCGCGAGCGCCATCACCACCTCGCCCGCTACCGATCGCCGCTTCGCCAGAACACCGAATCTTCACTCTCCACAGGAGGCGCCTATGCCGCCGATTAACCGTCAGTTTGATATGGTCCACTCCGATGAGTGGTCTATGAAGGTCGCCTTCGCCAGTTCCGACTATCGTCATGTCGATCAGCATTTTGGCGCCACGCCGCGGCTGGTGGTATATGGCGTCAAGGCGGATCGGGTCACCCTGATCCGGGTGGTTGATTTCTCCGTTGAGAACGGCCACCAGACGGAGAAGATCGCCAGGCGGATCCACGCCCTTGAGGATTGCGTCACGCTGTTCTGCGTGGCGATTGGCGACGCGGTTTTTCGTCAGCTGTTGCAGGTCGGCGTCCGCGCCGAACGCGTTCCCGCCGACACCACCATCGTCGGCTTACTGCAGGAGATCCAGCTTTACTGGTACGACAAAGGGCAGCGCAAAAATGCGCGCCAGCGCGACCCGGAGCGCTTTACCCGTCTGCTGCAGGAACAGGAGTGGCATGAGGAACCGGACCCGCGCCGCTAGCCGTGTCGTTTGTGTGACAAAGCCCACAAAACATCCCGACACTGTCGGGCGCGTCTTGTCAGGGTAAAATATAACAAATTGAAAATATTGCATTTTATTCTCTGGTATCGCATTTGCTAGTTCGTTAACGCCACCGCACTCCTGCGGTGAACCGCGCCCCGGCGTTTTCCGTCATCATCCCTGGAGCTGACAGCATGTGGAATTACTCCGAGAAAGTGAAAGACCATTTTTTTAATCCCCGCAACGCGCGCGTGGTGGACAACGCCAACGCGGTAGGCGATGTGGGGTCATTAAGCTGCGGCGACGCGCTGCGCCTGATGCTGCGCGTTGACCCGCAAAGCGAAATTATCCAGGAAGCGGGCTTCCAGACCTTCGGCTGCGGCAGCGCCATCGCCTCCTCCTCCGCGCTGACGGAGCTGATTATCGGCCATACCCTGGCCGAAGCCGGGCAGATAACCAATCAGCAGATTGCCGATTATCTCGACGGGCTACCGCCGGAGAAAATGCACTGCTCGGTGATGGGCCAGGAGGCCCTGCGCGCGGCCATCGCCAACTTTCGCGGCGAAAGCCTGGAGGAAGAGCATGAGGAGGGCAAGCTGATCTGCAAATGCTTCGGCGTCGATGAAGGACACATTCGCCGCGCGGTGCAGAACAACGGCCTGACCACCCTTGAAGAGGTGATCAACTACACCAAAGCGGGCGGCGGCTGCACCGCCTGCCACGAAAAAATCGAGCTGGCGCTGGCGGAGATCCTCGCGCAGCCGCCGCAGACGCCGCCCGCCGCGGCCAGCGGCAAAGATCCGCACTGGCAGAGCGTCGTCGAGACCATCGCTGAACTGCGCCCGCATATTCAGGCCGACGGCGGCGATATGTCGCTGCTCAGCGTCGCCAACCACCAGGTGACCGTCAGCCTCTCCGGCAGCTGTAGCGGCTGCATGATGACCGATATGACCCTGGCCTGGCTGCAGCAAAAACTGATGGAACGTACCGGCTGTTATATGGAAGTGGTGGCGGCCTGAGCCGCGGTTAACTGACCCTAGGGGGACAAGATGAAACAGGTTTATCTCGATAACAACGCCACCACCCGTCTGGACCCGATGGTTCTGGAAGCGATGATGCCCTTTTTGACCGACTTTTACGGCAACCCCTCGTCGATACACGATTTTGGCATACCGGCCCAGGCGGCTCTGGAGCGCGCGCATCAACAGACCGCGGCGCTGCTGGGCGCGGAGTATCCCAGCGAGATCATCTTTACCTCCTGCGCCACCGAAGCTACCGCCACCGCCATCGCCTCGGCCATCGCCCTGCTGCCGGAGCGTCGCGAAATTATCACCAGCGCGGTCGAACATCCGGCGACGCTGACGGCCTGCGAGCACCTGGAGCGCCAGGGCTACCGGATTCATCGCATCGCGGTGGATAGCGAGGGGGCGCTGGACATGGCGCAGTTCCGCGCCGCGCTCAGCCCGCGCGTCGCGCTGGTCAGCGTGATGTGGGCGAATAACGAAACCGGGGTGCTTTTCCCGATCGCCGAAATGGCGGAGCTGGCCCATGAACAAGGGGCGCTGTTTCACTGCGATGCGGTACAGGTGGTGGGCAAAATGCCGATTGCCGTGGGCGAGACCCGCATCGACATGCTCTCCTGCTCGGCGCATAAGTTTCACGGACCAAAAGGCGTAGGCTGCCTCTATCTGCGCCGGGGAACGCGCTTTCGCCCGCTGCTGCGCGGCGGTCATCAGGAGTACGGTCGGCGCGCCGGGACGGAAAATATCTGCGGAATCGTCGGCATGGGCGCGGCCTGCGAGCTGGCGAATATTCATCTGCCGGGAATGGCGCATATCGGCCAGCTGCGCGACAGGCTGGAGCATCGCCTGCTGGCCAGCGTGCCGTCGGTCATGGTGATGGGCGGTAGCCAGCCGCGGGTGCCCGGCACGGCGAATCTGGCCTTTGAGTTTATTGAGGGTGAGGCCATTCTGCTGCTGCTCAACCAGGCCGGGATCGCCGCCTCCAGCGGCAGCGCCTGCACGTCAGGCTCGCTGGAACCCTCCCACGTGATGCGGGCGATGAATATCCCCTATACCGCCGCCCACGGCACCATCCGCTTTTCCCTCTCGCGCTACACCCGGGAGAAAGAGATCGATTACGTCGTCACCGCGCTGCCGCCGATTATCGACCGGCTGCGCGCGCTGTCGCCCTACTGGCACAACGGCAAGCCGCGCCCGGCGGACGCCGTCTTCGCGCCGGTTTACGGCTAAGGCGGAGGTGGCTGATGGGACGCGTGCTGATTAACGATACCACCCTGCGCGACGGCGAACAGAGCCCCGGCGTCGCCTTTCGCACCAGCGAAAAGGTCGCCATTGCCGAGGCGCTTTATGCCGCAGGGATTACGGCGATGGAGGTCGGCACCCCGGCGATGGGGGACGAGGAGATCGCGCGGATCCAGCTGGTGCGTCGCCAGCTGCCCGACGCGACGCTGATGACCTGGTGCCGGATGAACGCTCTGGAAATCCGCCAGAGCGCCGATCTGGGCGTTGACTGGGTGGATATTTCGATTCCGGCTTCAGATAAGCTGCGGCAGTACAAACTGCGCGAGCCGCTGACGGTGCTGCTGGAGCGGCTGGCGATGTTTATCCGCCTTGCGCATACGCTCGGTCTGCGGGTATGCATCGGCTGCGAGGACGCCTCGCGCGCCGGCGTCCAGGCCCTGCGCGCTATCGCCGAGGTCGCGCAGCAGTGCGGCGCCGCCCGCCTGCGCTATGCCGACACGGTCGGCCTGCTCGACCCCCTCACCACCGCGGCGCAAATCTCGGCCCTGCGCGAAGTCTGGTCCGGGGAAATCGAAATGCACGCCCACAACGACCTGGGTATGGCCACCGCCAATACGCTGGCGGCGGTAAGCGCCGGGGCCACCAGCGTGAATACGACGATCCTCGGCCTCGGCGAACGGGCGGGCAACGCGGCGCTGGAAACCGTCGCGCTGGGCCTGGAGCGCTGCCTCGGCGTGAAGACCGGCGTGCATTTTCCGGCGCTGCCCGCGCTCTGTCAGAGGGTCGCCGAAGCCGCCCAGCGCGCCATCGACCCGCAGCAGCCGCTGGTCGGCGAGCTGGTGTTTACCCATGAATCAGGGGTCCACGTGGCGGCGCTGCTGCGCGACAGCGAGAGCTATCAGTCGATCGCCCCTTCCCTGATGGGCCGCAGCTACCGGCTGGTGCTGGGTAAACACTCCGGGCGTCAGGCGGTCAACGGCGTATTTGACCAGATGGGCTATCACCTTAACGCCGCGCAAATTAACCAGCTGCTGCCCGCCATCCGCCGCTTCGCCGAGAACTGGAAGCGCAGCCCGAAAGATTATGAGCTGGTGGCTATCTACGACGAGCTGTGCGGTGAATCCGCCCTGCGGGCGAGGGGGTAATGATGGAGTGGTTTTATCAAATTCCCGGCGTGGACGAACTTCGCTCCGCCGAATCCTTTTTCCAGTTTTTCGCCGTCCCCTACCAGCCCGAGCTGCTTGGCCGCTGCAGCCTGCCGGTGCTGGCAACCTTTCACCGCAAACTGCGCGCCGAGGTGCCGCTGCAAAACCGGCTGGAGGAAAACCCCCGCGCTCACTGGCTGCTGGCGCGACGACTGCTCGCGGAGAGCTATCAGCAACAGTTTCAGGAGAGCGGAACATGAGACCGAAATTCACCTTTAGCGAAGAGGTCCGCGTCGTACGCGCGATTCGTAACGACGGCACCGTGGCGGGCTTCGCCCCCGGCGCGCTGCTGGTCAGGCGCGGCAGCACCGGCTTTGTCCGCGACTGGGGCGTTTTTTTGCAGGATCAGATTATCTACCAGATCCACTTTCCGGAAACCGATCGGATCATCGGCTGCCGCGAACAGGAGCTGATCCCCATCACCCAGCCGTGGCTGGCCGGAAACTTGCAATATGGTGATAACGTCGCCTGCCAGATGGCGCTTGCGGTCAACGGCGATGTCGTCGTGGCCGTTGGCCAGCGGGGACGCATCGAGGCGACCGATCGCGGAGAGACCGGCGACAGCTACACCGTGGACTTTAGCGGCCGCTGGTTCAGGGTTCCGGCGCGGGCCATCACCCTTATAGAGGAGAGAGAAGAATGAACGCATGGCAACGTTTTGCCCGGCAGCGGCTGGCGCGCAGCCGCTGGAATAGCGACCCGACTGCCCTGGAGCCGGCCGATACGCCGGCTTTTGAACAGGCCTGGCAACGTCAGTGCCGCATGGAGCAGGCGATCGTCGCGCGGGTCCCGGAAAGCGATATTCCGGCGGCGCTGCTGGAGAATATCGCCGCCTCCCTTGCCGTCTGGCTCGACGAGGGGGAATTTACGCCGCCGGAGCGCGCAGCCATCGTGCTGCATCACGCCCGACTGGAGGTCGGCTTTACCGATATCGCCCGCCAGGCGCCGCAGCCGGATCTCTCCACGGTGCAGGCGTGGTACCTGCGCCACCAGACGCAGTTTATGCGCCCGGAGCAGCGTCTGACCCGCCACCTGCTGCTGACGGTCGATGGCGACCGCGAAGCCGTACACCAGCGGATCCTCGGCCTGTATCGGCAAATCAACGCCTCCCGGGACGCGTTTGCTCCGCTGACTCGCCGCCATTCCCACTGCCCAAGCGCCCTGGAAGAGGGCCGTCTGGGCTGGATTAGCCGCGGGCTGCTCTATCCCCAGCTTGAGACCGCGCTGTTTTCACTGGCGGAAAACGCGCTAAGCCTTCCCATCGCCAGCGAGCTGGGGTGGCATCTTTTATGGTGTGAAGCAATTCGTCCCGCCGCGCCCATGGAGCCGCAGCAGGCGCTGGAGAGCGCGCGCGATTATCTTTGGCAGCAGAGCCAGCAGCGCCATCAGCGCCAGTGGCTGGAACAAACGATTTCCCGTCAGCCGGGCCTGTGCGGGTAGCCTCGCAGCTACCCGTTAACGCCTACAGCACCGCGCGTTTAATCTCCTCAAGCCAGCTCGCCAGACGCGCTTCGGTCTGGTCGAACTGGTTATCCTGATCCAGTACCAGCCCAATAAAGCGTTCGCCCTCCAGCGCCGCAGAGGCGCTGAATTCATAGCCCTCATTTGGCCAGCTGCCGATTATCTGCGCGCCGCGCGCGCGCAGAGCGTCGTACAGCGGACGCATCCCGCTAACGAAGTTGTCCGGGTAGCCTTTCTGGTCGCCGAGGCCGAACAGAGCCACGGTTTTCCCGCTCAGGCTGGCGTCGTCGAGGCCGCTGATGAATTCGCTCCATGATTCGCCTTCGCATCCGGCCTCAAGCCCCGGCAGCTGGCCGTCGCCGAGCGTCGGCGTGCCCAGCAGCAGCACCGGATAGGCCATAAAGTCGTCCAGCGTCGTGCGGTTAATGTTGACCGGGGCATCCGCCAGCTCGCCCAGCTGTTTGTGGATCATTTTCGCGATTTTGCGGGTTTTACCGGTATCGGTGCCAAAGAAAATACCAATGTTCGCCATATTGCGCTCCTGTCGGAAAGGGGGATTGAAAACACGCGTTCTCGCAGAGGTATTGCGAAGGCTGTGCCAGGTTTCTTTGCACTATCGCGGCTCACCCCTGCCCCAAAACGATCGCTTCCGCGCCCGCCCGCCGCCCGCAGCGGGGCCGGCGGGCCGCTTAAAATGAAAAAAGCGCTGGGTTTTCCCCTACCGGATCAATGTTTCTGCTTATCTCGCCGATAAGGGCGCACGCTTTGCATGGTTATCGAGATTCGACAAACGCCGCGGCGTTCTCGTCACGGTGTCGGACAAATTGTCATAACTGCGACACAGGAGTTTGCGATGACCCTGAATATGATGCTCGATAACGCCGTACCCGAGGCGATTGCCGGTGCGCTGACTCAACAACATCCGGGGCTATTTTTTACGATGGTCGAACAGGCATCGGTAGCCATTTCCCTCACCGACGCCCGGGCGAATATTATCTACGCCAACCCGGCGTTTTGCCGCCAGAGCGGATATTCGCTGGCGCAACTGCTCAATCAAAACCCGCGCCTGCTGGCCAGCAGCCAGACGCCGCGCGAAATCTACCAGCAGATGTGGCAAACCCTGCTTCAGCGCCAGCCGTGGCGCGGCCAGCTGATTAATCAGCGCCGCGACGGCGGCCTGTATCTGGTGGATATCGACATCACGCCGGTGCTGAATCCCCAGGGCGAGCTGGAGCATTATCTGGCGATGCAGCGGGACATCAGCGTCAGCTATACCCTGGAACAGCGGCTGCGCAATCATATGACGCTGATGGAGGCGGTGCTCAACAACATCCCCGCCGCCGTGGTCGTGGTGGATGAGCAGGATCGGGTGGTGATGGATAATCTCGCCTACAAAACGTACTGCGCGGACTGCGGCGGAAAAGAGCTGCTGGTCGAGCTCCAGATTTCACCGCGCAAAATGGGGCCCGGCGCGGAGCAAATCCTGCCGGTGGTGGTTCGCGGCGCGGTCCGCTGGCTGTCGGTGACCTGCTGGGCGCTGCCCGGCGTAAGCGAAGAAGCCAGCCGCTATTTTGTCGACAGCGCCCCGGCGCGCACGCTGGTGGTGATCGCCGACTGCACCCAGCAGCGCCAGCAGCAGGAGCAGGGCCGTCTCGACCGTCTGAAGCAGCAGATGACCGCCGGAAAGCTGCTGGCCGCCATTCGCGAGTCGCTGGACGCGGCGCTGATTCAGCTTAATTGCCCGATCAATATGCTGGCGGCGGCCCGTCGGCTGAACGGCGAAGGCAGCGGCAACGTGGCGCTGGACGCGGCGTGGCGCGAAGGCGAAGAGGCCATGGCGCGACTGCAGCGCTGCCGCCCTTCTCTCGAGCTGGAAAGCAGCGCCGTCTGGCCGCTTCAGCCCTTCTTTGACGACCTGTACGCCCTCTACCGCACCCGCTTTGACGACCGCGCGCGGCTGCGGGTTGACATGGCATCGCCGCATCTGGTCGGCTTCGGCCAGCGTACCCAGATGCTGGCCTGCTTAAGTTTATGGCTCGATCGGACGCTGGCCCTCGCCGCTGAACTGCCCTCCGTACCGCTGGAGATCGAGCTTTATGCCGAAGAGGACGAGGGCTGGCTCTCGCTGTATCTCAACGACAATGTACCGCTGCTGCAGGTGCGCTACGCCCACTCACCCGATGCCTTAAACTCTCCCGGCAAAGGGATGGAGCTGCGGCTGATCCAAACGCTGGTCGCCTACCACCGCGGCGCGATTGAACTGGCTTCTCGACCCCAGGGAGGCACCAGCCTCGTTCTGCGATTCCCGCTCTTTGATACCCTGACCGGAGGTGAGCAATGATCCATAAATCCGATTCGGACACCACCGTCAGGCGCTTCGATCTCTCCCAGCAGTTTACCGCCATGCAGCGGATAAGCGTGGTGCTGAGCCGCGCCACCGAAGCGAGCAAAACCCTGCAGGAGGTGCTGAGCGTTTTACATAACGATGCGTTTATGCAGCACGGGATGATTTGCCTGTACGACAGCCAGCAGGAGATCCTGAGCATCGAAGCGCTACAGCAAACGGAAAACCAGACGCTGCCCGGCAGTACGCAAATTCGCTACCGGCCGGGGGAAGGATTGGTCGGTACCGTGCTGGCGCAGGGCCAGTCGCTGGTGCTGCCGCGCGTCGCCGATGACCAGCGCTTTCTCGATCGTCTGAGCCTGTACGACTACGACCTGCCGTTTATCGCCGTTCCGCTGATGGGCCCTCATTCCCGGCCCATCGGCGTACTGGCGGCGCAGCCGATGGCGCGTCAGGAAGAGCGGCTACCCGCCTGCACGCGCTTTCTCGAAACCGTCGCCAATCTGGTGGCCCAGACGATTCGCCTGATGATTCTGCCGACCTCCGCCGCGCAGCCGCCGCAGCAGAGCCCCCGAGTTGAGCGCACGCGCGCCTGTACCCCTTCGCGCGGTTTCGGCCTGGAGAATATGGTCGGCAAAAGCCCGGCGATGCGGCAGATTATGGACATTATCCGTCAGGTCTCCCGCTGGGATACCACGGTGCTGGTGCGCGGCGAGAGCGGCACCGGGAAAGAGCTGATCGCCAACGCCATTCATCATAATTCCCCGCGCGCCGCCGCCGCATTCGTCAAATTTAACTGCGCGGCGCTGCCGGACAATCTGCTGGAGAGCGAGCTGTTCGGCCATGAGAAAGGCGCGTTTACCGGCGCGGTGCGCCAGCGGAAAGGCCGCTTTGAGCTGGCGGACGGCGGCACCCTATTCCTGGATGAAATCGGTGAAAGCAGCGCCTCGTTTCAGGCCAAGCTGCTGCGAATTCTGCAAGAAGGAGAGATGGAGCGCGTCGGCGGCGATGAAACCCTGCGCGTCAACGTGCGCATTATTGCGGCGACCAACCGCCATCTGGAAGAGGAGGTGCGGCTGGGGCATTTCCGTGAAGACCTTTACTACCGCCTGAACGTAATGCCTATCGCGCTGCCGCCGCTGCGCGAGCGCCAGGAGGATATCGCCGAACTGGCGCATTTTCTGGTACGTAAAATCGCCCACAGCCAGGGGCGAACGCTGCGCATCAGCGATGGGGCAATTCGCCTGCTGATGGAGTACAGCTGGCCGGGAAACGTCCGCGAACTGGAAAACTGTCTCGAACGTTCGGCGGTGATGTCGGAAAGCGGCCTGATCGACCGGGACGTGATTCTGTTCAACCATCGCGATAACCCGCCGAAAGCGCTGCCCAACGGCGGCCAGACGGAAGACGGCTGGCTCGACAACAGCCTCGACGAGCGCCAGCGGCTGATTGCCGCCCTGGAGAAAGCGGGCTGGGTGCAGGCCAAAGCGGCGCGGCTGCTCGGGATGACGCCGCGTCAGGTGGCGTATCGCATTCAGATCATGGATATCACCATGCCGCGGCTGTGAAGCGTTATGTGAGATTCAGGACATTGTCGCCAGCGCGGCGGAATTACGACAATTTTACCTGGCCGGCCGTCAGTTAAAGCGTTTATTTTTCATAGCGTTGTAAAAAATCCCTCTGGTATAGCATTTGCAGCAGGAAGGTATCGCCCAACCACGAAGGTATGACCATGACTTCCTGCTCCTCTTTTTCTGGCGGCCCAGCCTGCCGCCCGGCGGATGACAGCGCCCTGACGCCGCTTGTGGCCGATAAAGCTGCCGCGCACCCCTGCTACTCTCGTAATGGGCATCACCGTTTCGCGCGGATGCATCTGCCCGTCGCGCCCGCCTGCAATTTGCAGTGCAATTACTGTAATCGCAAATTCGATTGCAGCAATGAGTCCCGCCCCGGCGTATCGTCAACGCTGCTCACGCCTGAGCAGGCGGTCGTCAAAGTGCGTCAGGTCGCACAGGCGATCCCGCAGCTTTCGGTGGTCGGCATCGCCGGCCCCGGCGATCCGCTCGCCAATATCGCCCGCACCTTCCGTACCCTGGAGCTGATCCGCGAACAGCTGCCGGACCTGAAGTTATGCCTGTCGACCAACGGGCTGATGCTGCTCGACGCGGTGGACCGCCTGCTGGACGTCGGGGTTGACCACGTCACGGTCACCATTAATACCCTCGACGCGGAGATTGCCGCGCAAATCTACGCCTGGCTATGGCTGGACGGCGAGCGCTACAGCGGACGCGAAGCGGGAGAGATTCTGATTGCTCGTCAGCTGGAGGGCGTGCGCAGGCTGACCGCCCAGGGCGTGCTGGTGAAAATAAATTCGGTGCTGATCCCCGGCATCAACGATAGCGGCATGGCCGACGTGAGCCGCGCGCTGCGGGCCAGCGGCGCGTTTATCCATAATATTATGCCGCTGATCGCCAGGCCGGAGCACGGCACGGTGTTTGGCCTCAACGGCCAGACGGAGCCGGACGCAGAGACGCTCGCCGCCACCCGCAGCCGGTGCGGAGAAGTGATGCCGCAGATGACCCACTGCCACCAGTGCCGCGCCGACGCCATCGGGATGCTTGGCGAAGATCGCAGCCAGCAGTTTACCCAGCTTCCGGCCCCGGAGAGCCTCCCGGCCTGGCTGCCAATCCTCCACCAGCGCGCGCAGCTGCACGCCAGCATTGCCACCCGCGGCGAATCTGAAGCCGATGACGCCTGCCTGGTCGCCGTGGCGTCAAGCCGCGGGGACGTGATTGATTGCCACTTTGGCCACACCGACCGGTTCTCTATCTACAGCCTCTCGGCCGCCGGCATGGTGCTGGTCAACGAACGGTTTACGCCTAAATATTGTCAGGGGCGCGAAGAGTGCGAGCCGCAGGATAACGCGGCCCGGTTCGCGGCGATCCTCGAACTGCTGGCGGACGTTAAAGCCGTATTCTGCGTGCGTATCGGCCATACGCCGTGGCAAATGCTGGAACAGGAAGGCATTGAACCGTGCGTTGACGGCGCGTGGCGGCCGGTCTCCGAAGTGCTGCCCGCGTGGTGGCAGCAGCGCCGGGGGAGCTGGCCTGCCGCGCTGCCGCATAAGGGGGTCGCCTGATGCCGCCGCTCGACTGGCTGCGGCGCTTATGGCTGCTGTACCACGCGGGGAAAGGCAGCTTTCCGCTGCGCATGGGGCTTAGCCCGCGCGACTGGCAGGCGCTGCGGCGACGCCTGGGCGAGGCGGAGACGCCGCTGGACGGCGAGGCGCTAACCCGCCGCCGCCTGATGAGCGAACTCAACGCTACCCGCGAAGAGGAGCGCCAGCAGCTGGGCGCGTGGCTGGCGGGCTGGATGCAGCAGGAGGCCGGGCCGATGGCGCAGATTATCGCCGAGGTTTCGCTGGCGTTTAACCATCTCTGGCAGGATCTTGGTCTGGCGTCGCGCGCCGAACTGCGCCTGCTGATGATCGACTGCTTTCCGCAGCTGGTGGCGATGAACGAACACAATATGCGCTGGAAAAAGTTCTTTTACCGTCAGCGCTGTTTGCTCCAGCAGGGGGAGGTTATCTGCCGGTCGCCAAGCTGCGACGAGTGCCGGGAGCGCAGCGCCTGTTTTGAGTAGCGGTTACCCGGGCTCCTGCCCGGCCTGCGGAACGCCAGAAACAAAAAAGCCGGAGGTCTCCCTCCGGCTTTTCACATCACCAAACGCGATCAGGCAACGTCTTCGTACTGCGGTACCGGGTTGCGGAAGCTTTTGGTCACGCAGGCCAGGTAGACCAGACCAATACCGCCCCAGATCAGGCCGAGAACCATGGAGCTCTCTTCCAGATTGATCCACAGTGCGCCAACGGTCAGCGCGCCGCACACCGGCAGAACCAGATAGTTGAAGTGGTCTTTCAGCGTTTTGTTGCGCTTTTCACGGATCCAGAACTGGGAGATCACCGACAGGTTAACGAAGGTGAACGCCACCAGCGCACCGAAGTTAATCAGCGCCGTCGCCGTGACGAGGTCGAATTTAATCGCCAGCAGCGCAATCGCGCCGACCAGCAGTACGTTCCACGCCGGAGTCCGCCATTTCGGATGCACGTAGCCGAAGAAGCGCGTCGGAAACACGCCGTCGCGGCCCATCACGTACATCAGACGGGAAACGCCCGCGTGCGCGGCCATGCCGGACGCCAGTACGGTGACGCTGGAGAAAATCAGCACGCCCCACTGGAAGGTTTTGCCCGCCACGTACAGCATGATTTCAGGCTGCGATGCGTCCGGATCCTTAAAGCGCGAGATATCCGGGAAGTACAGCTGCAGGAAGTAGGAAGCGCCGATAAAGATCAGGCCGCCAATCAGCGCGGTCAGGAAGATAGCCTTCGGGATCACGCGCTCTGCGTCTTTGGTCTCTTCAGACAGCGAAGAGATACCGTCGAAGCCGAGGAACGAGAAGCACAGGATGGTCGCGCCGGTAATCATCGGCACCACGTGCGCGCCTTCAGACCAGAACGGACGGGTGCTGGTCAGCGTGCCCGCGCCTTCGCCGTGCATAACGCCGTAGATAATCAGGCCAACAATCACCGCCACGATGCCCATCTGCAGGATAACGATCAGGGTATTGAAGTTCGCCACGGTCTTGATGCTGCGCAGGTTGGAGATGGTCATAAAGGCCACCAGCGCGACAACGAAGATCCACGAAGGAATAGAAGGCACCAGCGCTTCAAAGTAAATTTTGGCCAGCAGAATGTTGATCATCGGCATGAACAGGTAGTCCAGCAGCGATGACCAGCCAACCATAAAGCCAACGGCCGGGCTAATGGATTTCTGCGCGTAGGTATAAGCGGAACCCGCCGACGGGAAACGGCGAACCAGTTTACCGTAGCTCAGCGCCGTGAAAAGAATGGCGATCAGCGCGAAGGCGTAAGCCGTCGCAACGTGACCATCAGTCAATCCAGAGACGATACCAAACGTATCGAACAGCGTCATCGGCTGCATATAGGCCAGGCCCATCATGACAACCGGAATTAACGTAAGCGTTTTACGTAATTCCACGCGAGAGGTTTTTGGAGTAGCGTTATGCGACATAGTTATCCCCTTTTACGGTGAACGCCAGCGCGTAAGCAAAAAATTGCCCCATTTCTTTGTATTCCTCAGCGACAACCACTGTCGGTTTTTAGTAAATATCTATCCGGTACGAAGCCCGGCCTCTTGGTATTGAATGATGTGTCTTTCAACCAAAAAAATAACCGACACTTTAAAAAAGCGTCGGCCAGTTTCTGATTTTCAGGACGCGTATTTTGCAACAACTACTGGCACGATGACAAGATGTTACAAGGCTTAATAATTACGGCGATTCTCTAACAGATTAATATTCATACGATTTTAGTATTATAGACCTGATGGATAGCACTATTTGCTAATATCTCCTTTCGCCACCACTCGCCCGCCTGCCCGCAAATATCTTCATTCCAGCCTATCCACGCGCGATTGACCGGTTCAGGCACCGTCGTTTTTAATATTTGTAGCTCGCCGCGGGCGATGAAAGGCTGTACCTGAAATAGCGGCAAATAGCCCCATCCCAGTCCGGCGCACAGCAGCGTCAGCCGGGCGGAAAGATCGAATACCGCCAGGCTATCCTGAGCGTCAATCTGCGGCCACGCGCCGTCGGCTACAATCGTCCGATGACGGCGCAACGTCCGCCAGCCCAGCGGGCCGGCAATCTGCGCAAGCGGATGCCGGGGCGCAACAACAAACGCCTGCGCCACCTCTCCCAGCAGAACAGAGCCGCAGCCGCTGAGCGCCGGCGGGTCGCCCAGCACGCCGAGCAGAAGATCCGCCCGCCCTTCCATCAGCATCTGCCAGTTTGCGCCCGGGGTATCGCGGCGGAATTCAAGGCGGGTAGCGTGATGCTGGTGATAGAACGCCGCGATCGCGGGAGCCAGCAGCGGGAACGGAAAGGTGGCGTCGACGTTGAGTATCAGCGCATTTTCCCAGCCCTGCTGCAGCCTGACGGCCTGCTTTTCCAGTTCGCGGGCGGTGTGCAGCACGTCGCGCCCCTTTTCCAGCAGCATCTGCCCGGTACGGGTAAAGCGCGCCCGGTGGCCGCTGCGGTCAAGCAGTTGAATATTGAGATCGCTTTCCAGCTTATGAATGGTGTAGCTCAGCGCCGACGGCGTTTTATAGAGCTTCGCCGAGGCGGCGGCAAAACTGCCCTCTTTGTCGAGGGCATCAAGAATGACGAGCACATCCAGCAGTGGTTTCATCGCTACCCCCTTACGGTACGCGATTCACCGCTGGCGCATTACTCCATCGGCATGACCAGCGGATCGGGGTACTGGTACTCAAACCCCAGTTCGTTGCAAATACGGCTGCCATCTACGATCTTACCGCTACCGTTCTCCGGGTTATCAGAGAATACGGGGACGGGAAGCCCAAGCTCGCGGGCCATCTGCGGATAAAAGACGCCGCGCGCGGGATGCTTAGGCGCACATATATTATAGATGCGCCCGCCTTTCGGAGCCTGCAGTAACAGTTCGATCGCGGCAATCACATCCTGAAGATGCACCAGATTGACGCCGTGCTGGCCGTCCGGCGCGGATTTTCCGGCAAAAAAGCGCCCCGGATGACGGGACGGCCCCACCAGACCGGCGAGGCGCAGAATGTCCACCGAGGTGCCGGGAAGGTTATGCAGCCAGTCCTCCAGCTCTTTCAGCACCCGCCCGCTGGCGGTTTGCGGGTTGCGGGGCGAGTTCTCTTTCAGCGTGCCGCTGGCGTTGCCGTAAACCGACGTTGAGCTGGTGAATATGATGCGCGGCACGTGATGCGCCAGCGCGGTATCGACGATCTCCTGTACCGCCTGAAGATAAAAGTCCTCTCCCGGTCCGGTTCGCCGCGCCGGTAAGGTAATGACCAGCGCGTCAACGTTCATTAAGGCATCCAGATCTTCGGTGTCGCAGACCAGCTGCGGCTCCAGACGCAGCGGATAGCCGTCGATGCCGCACATCCGCGCCGCCTCGACGCCATCCTGCGTGGTCTTACTGCCGGTCACCTGCCATCCCCGCGACATCAACGACAGCGCAAGCGGCATACCCAGCCATCCTAAACCTACAATTGCGACCTTTTTCATCCCCTTGCTCCTGAATTTTCGCTGTGCTGACTTAAGGCTACGCCAGCCGGCGGCAGCTGACAATTTCTTAGGTCAATATGAAATCAATTAATGATAGAAAAAAGCCCTTGCTTTATGCGAGTGAAGTGGTTTAGGTTAAAAGGCATCAAATGCATAGTCATTCACAGAGAATTTTATGAACAGCGTTCAATTTAAAAACCACCATCATCACCATCATCCTGACTAGTCTTTCAGGCGATGTGTGCTGGAAGACGTTTGGATCTTCCAGTGGTGCATGAACGCAAAGAGAGCCCCCGGAAGATTCACTTCCGGGGGCTTTTTTTTGGACCGAATTCGGACAGATTCAGACAGGGTTACAGAGGAAAATAAGAATGTTAGACAACAGCCGTTTACGCATAGCTATTCAGAAATCAGGGCGTTTAAGCGAAGATTCACGCGAATTACTCAGCCGCTGCGGCATCAAAGTGAATCTGCACACCCAGCGCCTGATCGCGCTGGCGGAAAATATGCCCATCGATATTCTGCGCGTGCGTGATGACGATATTCCGGGCCTTATCATGGACGGCGTGGTCGATTTGGGGATTATCGGCGAAAACGTGCTGGAGGAAGAGCTGCTGAGCCGCCGCGCTCAGGGCGAAGACCCGCGCTACTTCACCCTGCGCCGTCTCGACTTCGGCGGCTGCCGCCTGTCGCTGGCGACCCCGGCGGATGAACCCTGGGACGGCCCGGCAGCGCTGGACGGCAAACGCATCGCCACCTCCTACCCGCACCTGCTGAAGCGCTACCTTGACCAGAAAGGCATCTCGTTCAAATCCTGCCTGCTGAACGGCTCGGTTGAAGTGGCTCCGCGCGCCGGTCTGGCCGACGCGATTTGCGACCTGGTATCAACCGGCGCGACTCTCGAAGCGAACGGCCTGCGCGAAGTGGAAGTGATGTTCCGCTCCAAAGCCTGCCTGATCCAGCGCGACGGCGAGATGGCCGATAGCAAACAGCAGCTGATCGACCGCCTGCTGACCCGTATTCAGGGGGTGATTCAGGCCCGCGAATCAAAATACATCATGATGCACGCGCCGACCGAGCGCCTGGAAGAAGTGGTCGCCCTGCTGCCCGGCGCCGAGCGCCCGACTATTCTGCCGCTGGCGGGTGACAAGCAGCGCGTGGCGATGCACATGGTGAGCAGCGAAACCCTGTTCTGGGAAACCATGGAAAAACTGAAAGCGCTGGGCGCCAGCTCCATTCTGGTCCTGCCGATTGAGAAGATGATGGAGTAAACCGGCGGGTCGGTCACGGGATAAACAGGGGAAACAACCATGAGCTTCAACACAATTATCGACTGGAACGGCTGTAGCGCAGAACAACAGCAACAGCTCTTAACGCGCCCGGCCATTTCCGCCTCCGAGAGCATCAGCAAGACGGTGTCGGAGATCCTGAATAACGTTAAAGACAACGGCGATGCGGCCCTGCGCGAATACGGCGCGAAGTTCGATAAAACCGACGTCAAGGCGCTGAAGGTCAGCGACGAAGAGATTGCCGCCGCCGGCGCGCGCCTGAGCGACGAGCTCAAGCAGGCGATGGCCGTGGCGGTCAAAAATATCGAAACCTTCCACAACGCGCAGCGGCTGCAGGCGGTCGATGTGGAAACCCTGCCGGGCGTACGCTGCCAGCAGGTGACCCGCCCTATCGCCTCCGTCGGCTTATATATTCCCGGCGGCTCGGCGCCGCTGTTCTCCACGGTGCTGATGCTCGCCACGCCGGCGCGCATCGCGGGCTGCCAGCAGGTGGTGCTATGCTCGCCGCCGCCGATTGCCGATGAAATCCTCTATGCCGCCCAACTGTGCGGCGTGCGCAATATCTTTAACGTCGGCGGCGCGCAGGCGATTGCCGCCCTGGCGTTCGGCACCGAATCGGTGGCGAAGGTCGATAAAATCTTTGGCCCGGGCAACGCCTTCGTGACCGAAGCCAAGCGCCAGGTCAGCCAGCGTCTTGACGGTGCGGCTATCGATATGCCCGCCGGGCCGTCGGAAGTGCTGGTGATCGCCGACAGCGGCGCCACCCCGGATTTCGTCGCCTCTGACCTGCTTTCCCAGGCGGAGCACGGCCCGGATTCGCAGGTGATCCTGCTGACGCCGGATAGCGAGATGGCCACCCGCGTCGCGCAAGCCGTTGAGCGCCAGCTGGCCGCGCTGTCCCGTGCGGAAACGGCCCGCGGGGCGCTCTCCGCCAGCCGCATCATCGTGGCGCGCGATATCGCCCAGTGCGTGGAGATTTCCAACCAGTACGGTCCGGAGCACCTGATTATTCAGACCCGCAACGCCCGCGAACTGGTCGACGGCATTACCAGCGCCGGTTCGGTATTCCTCGGCGACTGGTCGCCGGAGTCCGCCGGCGATTACGCCTCCGGCACCAACCACGTGCTGCCGACCTACGGCTACACCGCCACCTGCTCCAGCCTCGGCCTGGCGGATTTTCAGAAACGCATGACCGTGCAGGAGCTGTCGCGCGACGGGTTTGCCGCCCTCGCCTCAACGATTGAGATTCTGGCCGCCGCCGAGCGTCTGGACGCCCACAAAAACGCCGTTACGCTGCGCGTCGCAGCCCTTAAGGAGCAAGCATGAGCATCGAAGATTTAGCCCGCGCCAACGTTCGCGCGCTGACGCCGTATCAATCTGCTCGCCGTCTGGGCGGTAAAGGCGACGTCTGGCTGAATGCCAACGAATTCCCGACCGCGGTCGCGTTTCAGCTGACCGAGCAGACGATGAACCGCTATCCGGAACCGCAGCCGAAAGCGGTCATTGAACGCTACGCGCAGTATGCGGGCGTCAAGCCGGAGCAGGTGCTGGTCAGCCGCGGCGCCGATGAAGGCATTGAACTGCTGATCCGCGCCTTCTGCGAGCCGGGCCAGGATGCGGTGCTCTACTGCCCGCCGACCTACGGCATGTACAGCGTCAGCGCCGAAACCATCGGCGTGACCTGCCGTACGGTGCCCACCCTCGCCGACTGGCAGCTGGATCTGCCGGGCATCGCGGCCAATCTTGACGGCGTGAAAGTGGTGTTCGTCTGCAGCCCGAATAACCCGACCGGGCAGATTATCAACCCGAAAGATTTTCGCACCCTGCTGGAGATGGCGCGCGGTAAAGCTATCGTGGTCGCGGATGAGGCCTATATTGAGTTCTGCCCGCAGGCCACGCTGGCGACCTGGCTCAACGAGTATCCGCACCTGGTAATTCTGCGTACCCTCTCCAAGGCCTTCGCCCTGGCCGGACTGCGCTGCGGCTTTACCCTCGCCAACGCCGAGGTGATTAACGTGCTGATGAAGGTTATCGCACCTTATCCGCTCTCGACGCCGGTCGCCGACATCGCCGCCCAGGCGCTCAGCGCGGAAGGCATTGCCGCCATGCGGGCACGCGTGGCGCAGATCCTCGGCGAACGCGATTATCTGGTCAGCCAGCTGCGCAGCATTGCCTGCGTTGAAGAGGTGTTCGATTCCGAGAGCAACTACGTTCTGGCGCGGATCACCGCCTCCAGCGCGGTATTTAAATCTTTGTGGGATCAGGGCATTATCTTACGTGACCAGAATAAACAACCTTCATTAAGCGGCTGTTTGCGTATCACTATCGGTACCCGTGCAGAGAGCCAGCGCGTCATTGACGCTTTGACTGCGGAGAATGTATGACCCAGAAGTTTCTCTTTATTGACCGTGACGGTACGCTGATTTCCGAGCCACCGGTTGATTTTCAGGTAGACCGCTTCGATAAGCTGGCGTTTGAGCCGCAGGTGATCCCGGCCCTGCTGAAGCTGCAGCAGGAAGGGTACAGGCTGGTGATGATCACCAATCAGGACGGGCTGGGAACCGCCAGCCTGCCGCAGGACGAGTTCGACGGCCCGCACAACCTGATGATGCAGATTTTCGCCTCGCAGGGCGTCAACTTTGACGAGGTGCTGATTTGTCCGCATCTCCCGGCGGATAACTGCGACTGCCGCAAGCCGAAAACCAAACTGGTGCTGCCGTGGCTGGAGCAAGGGGTGATGGACACCGCCAACAGCTACGTGATTGGCGACCGCGCGACCGATATCCAGCTGGCGGATAACATGGGCATTACCGGCCTGCGCTATGACCGCGAAAAGCTGGACTGGCCGACCATTTGCGAACAGCTAACCCGCCGCGACCGCTACGCCCACGTTGAGCGCATCACCAAAGAGACCCAGGTGGATGTGAAAGTGTGGCTGGACCGCGAAGGCGGCAGCAAAATCTCCACCGGCGTCGGCTTTTTCGATCATATGCTTGACCAAATCGCCACCCACGGCGGCTTCCGCCTGGAGATTAACGTCGGCGGCGATCTTTATATCGACGATCACCACACCGTGGAAGATACCGGGCTCGCGTTGGGCGAAGCGCTGAAGCTGGCCCTCGGCGACAAGCGCGGTATCGGCCGTTTCGGCTTTGTGCTGCCGATGGACGAATGCCTGGCCCGCTGCGCGCTGGATATCTCCGGCCGTCCGCACCTCGAATACAAAGCCGACTTTACCTATCAGCGCGTTGGCGATCTGAGCACCGAGATGGTGGAACACTTCTTCCGCTCGCTCTCCTATACCATGGCGGTCACTCTGCACCTGAAAACCAAGGGCAAAAACGACCACCACCGCGTAGAGAGCCTGTTTAAGGCCTTCGGCCGCACGCTACGCCAGGCGATTCGCGTCCAGGGCGACACGCTGCCGTCTTCGAAAGGGGTACTCTGATGAACGTGGTGATCCTCGATACCGGCTGCGCCAACCTCAATTCGGTGAAATCCGCGGTGAGCCGCCACGGCTACGAGCCGCAGGTCAGCCGCGACCCGGATGTGGTGCTGCGCGCCGATAAACTGTTTCTGCCGGGAGTGGGCACGGCTCAGGCGGCGATGGACCAGCTGCGCGAGCGCGATTTGATCGAGCTGATTAAAGCCTGTACCCAGCCGGTGCTGGGCATTTGCCTCGGCATGCAGCTGCTGGGAAAACGCAGCGAGGAGAATAACGGCGTTGACCTGCTGGGCATTATCGACCAGGAGGTGCCGAAAATGACCGACCACGGCCTGCCGCTGCCGCATATGGGCTGGAACCGGGTATACGCCAAAGCGGGCGATCGTCTGTTTCGCGGCATTGAAGACGGGGCGTATTTTTACTTCGTCCACAGCTACGCGATGCCGGTCAACGTCAATACCATCGCCCAGTGCAGCTACGGCGAGGCCTTCACCGCGGCGGTGCAGAAAGATAACTTCTTTGGCGTCCAGTTCCACCCTGAACGCTCCGGCAGCGCCGGGGCGCAGCTGCTGAAAAACTTCCTGGAGATGTGATGATTATTCCTGCTTTAGATTTAATTGACGGCACGGTCGTCCGTCTCCATCAGGGCGATTACGCTCAGCAGCGCGACTACGGTAACGACCCGCTGCCGCGCCTGCAATCCTATGCCGCCCAGGGGGCCGAAGTGCTGCACCTGGTCGACCTGACCGGGGCGAAAGATCCGGCAAAGCGCCAGATCCCGCTGCTGAAAACGCTGGTTGCCGGCGTGAACGTGCCGGTGCAGGTTGGCGGCGGCGTGCGGACGGAAGAAGACGTGGCCGCCCTGCTTGATGCAGGCGTGGCGCGCGTGGTGGTGGGTTCGACGGCGGTGAAGTCGCCGGAAGTGGTGAAAGGCTGGTTTACGCGTTTTGGCCCGCAGCATCTGGTGCTGGCGCTTGACGTGCGGATTGACGCGGAAGGCAGCAAGCAGGTGGCGGTCAGCGGCTGGCAGGAGAACTCCGGCGTAACCCTGGAGGAGCTGGTGGAGAGCTATCAGTCCGTCGGCCTGCAGCACGTGCTGTGTACCGATATTTCCCGCGACGGGACGCTGGCCGGGTCTAACGTCTCGCTGTATGAAGAAGTTTGCGCCCGCTATCCACAGGTCGCGTTTCAGTCTTCCGGCGGCATTGGCGATCTGCATGATATCGCCGCGCTGCGCGGAACCGGAGTGCGCGGGGTGATTGTCGGCCGGGCGCTGCTGGAAGGTAAATTTAACGTAACGGAGGCCATTCAATGCTGGCAAAACGGATAATCCCCTGTCTCGACGTTCGCGACGGCCAGGTAGTGAAAGGCGTGCAGTTCCGTAATCACGAAATCATCGGTGATATCGTCCCGCTGGCAAAACGCTATGCCGACGAAGGCGCGGATGAGCTGGTGTTCTACGATATCACCGCCTCCAGCGACGGCCGCGTGGTGGACAAAAGCTGGGTATCGCGGGTCGCGGAAGTGATCGACATTCCGTTCTGCGTCGCCGGCGGCATTAAGTCGCTGGACGATGCGGCGCAAATCCTCTCCTTCGGCGCGGATAAAATCTCCATCAACTCCCCTGCCCTGGCGGATCCGACGCTGATTACCCGCTTGGCCGACCGTTTCGGCGTGCAGTGTATTGTGGTGGGCATCGATACCTGGTTTGACGCCGCGAGCGGTAAGTATCACGTCAACCAGTATACCGGCGATGAGAGCCGGACGCGGGTGACGCAGTGGGAAACCCTGGACTGGGTGCAGGAAGTGCAAAAGCGCGGGGCCGGCGAGATCGTCCTCAATATGATGAACCAGGACGGCGTGCGTAACGGCTACGATCTGGCGCAGTTAAGCAAGGTCCGCGCCGTGTGCCACGTGCCGCTGATTGCTTCCGGCGGCGCGGGCACCATGGAGCACTTCCTGGAAGCCTTCCGCGACGCTAACGTCGACGGCGCGCTGGCCGCCTCGGTGTTCCACAAGCAAATTATTAATATTGGTGAACTGAAAACGTACCTGGCAGCACAGGGCGTGGAGATTAGGGTATGTTAAGTGAACAGCTGGATTGGCAAAAAACCGACGGTCTGATGCCGGTCATCGTGCAGCACGCCGTTTCTGGTGAAGTGCTGATGCTGGGCTATATGAATCAGGATGCGCTGGCGAAAACCGAAGAGACCGGCAAGGTGACCTTTTATTCGCGGACCAAACAGCGTCTGTGGACCAAGGGGGAAACCTCGGGCAATTTCCTCAACGTGGTGAGCATCACCCCGGATTGCGATAACGATACCCTGCTGGCGCTGGTTAATCCGATTGGCCCAACCTGCCATAAAGGCACCTCAAGCTGCTTTGGCGAAACCGGCCATCAGTGGCTGTTCTTATATCAGCTGGAGCAGCTGCTGGCGGAACGCAAACACGCCGATCCGGAGAGCTCCTATACCGCGAAGCTGTACGCCAGCGGCACCAAACGTATTGCGCAGAAGGTGGGGGAAGAAGGCGTTGAGACCGCGCTGGCCGCAACGGTGCATGACCAGTTCGAACTGAAGAATGAAGCGTCGGATTTGATGTATCACCTGCTGGTGCTGCTGCAGGATCAGGGGCTGAATTTAACGGATGTGGTGGAAAACCTGCGGAGCAGGCATAAGTAAGTGATCAAAGGGAGGCGGCATGACGCCTCCCTTGCAATATCAACATCGCCAGCGCGCTGGTTGATATCACCGGTTTATCGACGTCATGACTTTTTTCGTGCGGTTATTTCTTTAACTAGCCTCAATGGTTTCGTCATTTTCCATGACAAAGATGAGACTAAATCTGTATAGCGCTGAGTCAGCTCATGGTACGCATTTTCAATGCTGAGCAATTTCTGTTGCTGAGTTTGATACTCGTCCTCTAAACGCGCATTCCGCTGTTCAAGCTCGTGGATAATGGTGGTTTTATCGCTAACCTGCGCCTTCAGAACATCAATTTCACTTCGCTGAGATACCGTCGACTGTTTAAGAGAAGTCATTTCTTCCTGCAGCGTTGAGTTCAACATTTGTGCATGTTCAAGCTCGCGTAATGCTCTGTCTTTCAGAGAAAAAATATACTCTTCCGCTGACTGATTAACGATCCGGCCATACGCAGCTTTGATAAAGTCATCATAAAAGTCATCACAGTCGATTTCTAAAGATAAGATGAACGACTTTACTTCATTAAACAACGGGTTAAACGTACCGCCAGAAATCGTATTGAGATGCCACTCAAGAAAAACAACGGCGTAATTATTAAAATCACGACTTCTGGACGCCAGTAAATCACGATCTTGCATAAACAAACGTAGCGAAGTTAATGCCTGCAGCGCGCAGTGCCACGAATTTTCTCTGGTGGAGGAAAGCGACTCAGCGCGGTGGATAGTATGAGAGATTAAGATCTCATCAACCAGAGAGATGCGATTTGCTAACAGCATGAAACAACTCACAAAGTACAGGTCGTTTGTGGTTCTCAGCGGTTGAAACTCCAGGCCCATTGCCAGGATAGCCTCGCGTCTGAAGAGCTTATCCCATGGCCACCATATAAAGGCTCTGAAAAAATCGTCAGCAATTTCCCGTGAAGAGAAGACCTCTTTTTCAGGCAGTAAATCCTCACGCGCCGACAAAGGCATGGGAGAACGGGTATTGGTTTGCAAATCGACTGACTGGCACCGGCAGATAACAACATCCGTTTGCAGGGCCGTAGCCCGGTCGGACATTCTCTTTAACATCTCTTTATCGGCGTAATCGTCATCGTCGAGGAAAATGATGTATTCGCCGGTCGCTACACGTAGGCCGATATTTCGCGATTCGCCGCCACCAACGTTGCTCGGGTTGGTGATAACCCGGACTCGCGAATCTTCACTGGCTATTTTAGCGACAATATCCAGAGTATTATCCGTTGAGCTATCGTTAACAAGGATAATCTCAATCTCTTTTAAAGACTGGGCTAACACCGTAGTAAGCGTCTCAGCAATATACTCCGCGGCGTTATGGACAGGGATAATAACGGATACAATAACGTTACTTGATTCATCAGACATTCAATCACCTTCAAAATAAGAGGCACGCAATCATTAAACTCATCATGCGTTTGCTGAGCAGTTACATAGCTTAAAATGTAACCGCTTCGGAGGTGTTTGATTTACATGAAGCTGTAATCTCTTGCGTTACATCATCCCTGAACCACATCATGATAAGTCTTTAAGGTCTTGCTAATGATCATACCGCTAGAAAACTTATCCTGAACGCGTTGCCGTCCTTTGATACCCATCTCTACTCGTGCTTTGGGATTGGCTAACAAGAATTCAAGCTTATCGGCCAGCTCCTGCGGAGAGTTACTTTTCACGATAATGCCGTTATCGTTATTAATGATCAGGCTATCGCAGCCGCCAACATCGTAGGCAATGCAGGCCCGGCCAACCGAGGAAGCCTCAAGCAGAATACGCGGCACGCCTTCGGAATAGATCGAAGGTAATGCCACAATGTTCGACTCCTCGATCAAGTCGCAAACGTTAGAGCTGTGACCCAACCAGTTAATCAGGCCTTCTTTATGCCATTGCTGGATCACCGCAAGGGATATAGCATCCTTATCGTTTTCAACGAGTATCCCGGCAACGTTTAGCGTAAAATGAATATTTCTTGCTTCGAGGATTTTCTTGGCTTCAATTAAATCCCCGAGCCCTTTACTCCAGAGCATTCTGCTGGCAAACAGCACAACCGGAACGTCACGCTCCTGCTCCAGAGAATATTTATAGATCTCCGGATTGATACCCGCGCCATCGATGACAATAGTCTGCTGATAGTCAATCCCGACAAAACCTGCCAGTTTTTTACGATCTTTATCGTGCTCAAACATAAATATACTGCGCTTATTACTGGCAATATATTTGTAGGCCATGATGGTGATATTGCGCAATAGCTTAAGCAAACCCGTATCACCTGAAAATACACGGCCCAGACCGACAAAACTCACGATGACGGGACGGTTGTTTGTCCTGGACAGGAGCCCACCGATCAGACAGGGTTTAATAGTGATACAGTGTAAAAGGTCGGGATTAATTTCTTTAATGAGCTTTCGGGAGGCAAAAAAGGCCCGAAAGAAAGTTAATGCATTAAATGATTGAGCATCAAGTGGGACATTATGACACTTAAAACCGAATGTTTTAAATTTATTCAGCACTTTACCGTCGACAAAATGACTGATGATGTGAATCTCATAACCAGCATCTCGGGCGGCGATCGCACGATCAATCCAGTGCAAATCAAAATACCAATCCGAGTTTATGAAATAACACAGTTTTTTCATTGCTATATCCACTTAATGATTCTTACCGCTGATTCCTTTTACACCATGGATAATTCCACGACGCAAGTATTTAAAATATAACAATTTATTGCGTTGCCATGGCAATATTGATACATATTTAATCAACCGTAAAAGGATTGAGAGACGGCTAAAAATGGCAACTCGCGGAAAAATTCTCTTCGCCAAAATAAGATTTCGACAAAGATAATAAACCTTCCATTCGGGAACAATACATTTCCCCTGGATACTCACATCATGGGTAAAGATGACCTCGGGAGAATAGCGAATAGCTTCGCCATCTAATGTCAGCTGATAGCCAAAATAGAGATCGTCAAAATATAAAAATAACTCGTCGTGAATACTGTGGAGACGCTTTTGCAGCACATCTCGTTGAATAATCATACCGACAAAGGAAACCGTCTGTACCGCACACGCCCGGGAAACTGACGGAAGAAACTCCGCAGGATTTCTGATGTAGCGTAATGTGTCCATAAACGACGACGGAACTTTGGCAAAAGGCATGTTCATCGGACAGGGTTGCCCCTGAAGATCCTTGACCAAAGCGGTGAACACTCGACAGTTAGCCTTTTCTAGCTGGGCAAATTTTTCCAGCGCATCGCTCTCGGGCCAGGCGTCATCATCGTAAAAGAAAACCCAGTCGCTATCGACGTTGTCGCATAAATATTGACTCCCGGCCTTAAAGCCACCCGCGCCACCGCTGTTGGATGGCAGATTAAGGACAATCACTCGCGTGTCGCTAAGGGTGGCTAACCAGGCCTGGGTTCCATCCGTGGACCCGTTATTGACAACAACAATCGCGGTAAAATTTAATTTCACCGTGTTGGCAATAGTCAGCTTTAACTTCTCTAAACGATTATACGTGACTATTAATGCGGAGCAATTCATCGCACAGAAACCGTAAATACTGGCATAGACTCATTACTGCTAAGGGAGGACAAGTACTTATCGGCTGTATTTAATGCTTCAGCGATAGTGACATCCATATCCAGATATCGATAGGTTCCAAGGCGGCCAACAAACGTCATATTCTTTTCATTTTCCGCGAGGGACAAATATTTATCGAGTAAAGCCATCTCTCCCATCTGACGAATCGGATAATAAGGGATATCCTTTTCACCACATTCGCGGCTGTATTCCTTGTAACAGACCGATCCCTCATGGGATTCCCAGGGCGAAAAGTACTTATGTTCAGTGATACGGGTATAAGGAACATCCAGCGAGCAGTAATTCATTACCGCGCAGCCCTGATAATCGCCCTGCCAGGTGAATTTTTCAAAATCCAGAGTACGATAGCCCAGGCGACCATATTGATAGGAATAAAAAGCATCCAGCGGCCCGCTATAGAACACGTGATCGTACTGTTCTCTCTCTTCAGCGTTAAACGATTGCTGAAGTTCGATGGTAATATTTTCATGATTGGCGATTGACTCAATCATTTTCGTATAACCCAGTTTCGGCATGCCCTGAAATCTGTGGTTAAAGTAATTATCATCGTAGTTAAAACGAACCGGCAGACGCTTAAGAATCGACGCCGGAAGCTGCGAGGGCTCCATCCCCCACTGCTTGATGGTATAGCCCTTGAAGAACGCCTCATAGAGCTCTTTGCCGATAAAACGCAGAGCCTGTTCTTCAAAGGTCTTCGGTTCCAGGATCGAACTATCCCCTTTTTCGGCAATCAGCGCCCGGGCCTCATCTGGCGAACAGGTCTTCGCAAAAAACTGGTTGATGGTATGCAGGTTGATCGGCAGAGAGAACACCTGGCCATTAACCGTTGCTTTGACACGGTTCACATACGGCATCATTTCAGCGTGCTGAGTCACATAGTTCCACACTGTTTCATTATCAGTGTGAAAGATATGCGGGCCATAAACGTGAACCATAACGTCAGTTTGCGGATCGCGCGCATCATAGGAGTTACCGCCTATGTGGTCACGCTGGTCAATAATTCTGATGTGATGACCTTGTTCAGCGAGCTGGCGTGCGATAACCACACCGGAAAAACCCGCTCCGACGATGAGAATATTTTTACTGTTCATAATATAACTCCAGCAGCCTTAACCAAGAATTGAGCGTCTAACTTTATAGTAGTATTTTGTTATCGTGTTTCGCCTCGGTGAACCGACAGGAGCATATTTATTAAGGAAAGGCATCAACGCTTTTTTGATCTTAGTCTGAAGCAGAACTGGCGTTTGTCCTGCAGTTTGCGCAGGACTTGATGAATTTACCGGAGATAACTGACGGAAATAGGTCTCTTTTTCCCATGGCGTATTGATGACGTTTTCCAGGAAATCGTCATAAAAGTCAACCTTGTCCGTATTCCACGGTTTATTCTCCCCGGCATAGTGAATCATATTCGGGTTCTTTCTGGCTTTTAAAAAGCGCATATATGTTGCGAACTGGAGATTGGGGAAAAAGTCATCCGTATTGCCATTACCGTGATAGACATTCCACTCCAGCGGTAAAAACTCAACCCGGCCATAGAAGACTTTGTTCATGATGTCCTGGTCGAGGAACCAGTACTTCTTCTCTTTGAGCGTCTTAATCAGCGCGGAGAAGGTATCTTCCTGCACCATCTGGGCAACGTTAAAAACGATAATTCCCGCCTGGAAATACTCATCCGGATTGGTCATTTTAAGCGTTTTTTGCAGATACTCGCCGGCGGGCATCACGCCATCTGCCGACTCCGACATCGCACCAAACTTGACGAAGCCTTCCATCACGATATCTTTAACGGCGGCAACAAGGTTTGTGCCGAGGTCGACATTAAGCAAAGTCGCAAGATCGGCCTTCACCACAGTATCGGAATCGATAAAAATGACCTTCTCATATTCACGGAAAAGCTGCGGAATAAACAAGCGAGCATAGGTTGATGCGCTAAAGTGCGCGCGGGTATGTACGCCATTCAATTCAGTAAAGGCATTCACATCAAAGAAACGCAGTGAAAAGTTTGTATGGGCCGAGACCAGTTTTAGTAAGCGCTGCTTGTTAAGGTTACTCACCTTATTTTCCAGCACAACAATATCATAATGGGTGTTTTTATCAGAATGACGAACAATGGAGTTGATTAAGGCTCCACCGCTGATGGCATAGTTGTCATCAAAACTGATGACTATCGGCGCAGCGTGAGGAAAAACCGGTTCCAGCTTGCCGTTGAATGTCTCATTCGTCACGAAAGTGCGCTGAAGTTCTTTAACTTTCAGGGCCCGGTCTTGCTGCTGCTTAATAATATAAATGTTAAAAAGACGCTCAGCAATATGTCCAATAACACGCTTTTCTTGCGCGTTATAATTATTCATAGAGATGCGGCTTTCAAGATTAGTCAAAATCGCGAAGAGCCATTCTGAATAATCCACGAACATATCTTTGTGCATCACAAACATGTTCGTGTAATAGCCATCTTTGGCATTGTTAAACTGCTGAATAGCCGCTTTATAATCCGGATAAAGCTCTTCGACAACCTCCAGGGCAGCCAGATAGTCCTTTATATGTAAAAACTCACCTTTCTCATAATGATCGAGGTTATTTTTACTGCCGGCAGAGGTCACAGACCACTTCTTTGGTAACAGCAGATCAAACCCTGAAATACAATCCTGGATTGCCGTGTCGGTTAAACCAAACTGTTTTTCATACTCTGCATCAATAACGGGTGAATTAACAACGCCCCAATTATCTTCGGGAAAGCTCTGGTCTGAGGAAAAGTTCAGATGTCGGCGATAATGCATAAAGCCGACATAATCAGAAAGAGATTCATTTTTCCAAACCCAATAATGTGCTGTTAACTCACAGTAAAAAGGGTTTTTAAACGAAATATTATCACCTGTATCATCGCCAATACAGCCGATATCATTATAGGAGTTGGCTTTACCTACATGCAATGGTTTGATAATCGATGCATTAAGGAATGCGCTCGGCTTATGATGACAGGTATAGATCTTAATACTATTCATTTAATTACCAGATTTAGGCCATTGCTTGTTTATACAGTTCGATGATTCTTTCAGCAGAACCGATTTCCCGCAGACGATGATTTTCGATCCAGACAACCCGATCGCATATCTTTTCCACATCACTCATGTTGTGGCTAACAAACAATATTGTCACGCCACGATTTTTGAACTCTTTAATCGTCTTGATACATTTGGCCTGAAAAGAAATATCGCCGACGGCAAGCACTTCATCGATAATCAAAATATCAGGCTCAACTTGACTGATAACAGAAAAACCAAGCTTCGCTAGCATACCGCTAGAATAGACGCGGATCGGCTCATCGATAAATTCTCCTAATTCGGAAAATTCAATGATGCGCTCCATTCGCTGCTGCACCTCTTTACGGCGTAACCCAAGAAGTGTGGCATTAAGAAAAATGTTCTCGCGCCCCGTCAATTCTGGATGAAAGCCGCCGCCCAGCTCAAGCATTGAAGCGACTCGCCCACGCGTGGTGACCGATCCTTTTGTGGGTTTTATCACGCCGGCAACCAGCCCCAAAGATGTGCTTTTACCTGCGCCATTTCGCCCGATGAGCGCAACGGCCTCTCCTTTACCGACCGTAAAAGAAACATCCTGAATAGCAAGATATTTGCGGCCCTTCAGTAATTGAAATGCTCTTTTGGGATGAAATATTAAATCTTTAATACCTGAGCCAATATGATGGTAAAGTGGATACTCTTTTGTCACATTATTAAAATCAATTACTGGTTCCATCACAAGATCTCTGCAAAGCGATATTTTAATTTATTAAAAATACTCAGACCGATAACCGTCAGCACTATACCCGTCAAATATAATACTGAAATATGCTCATAGTTTAAAACCCCATCCATAAATAAGTTGCGCCAGCTTAAAATCATACTCGCCAGAGGGTTATAGTCAATAACCCAGCTATATTTTGCCGGAATCATATCGGATGCGTATAAAATGGGCGTACAGTAGAACATTAACATAATACCGAGAGTCACAAATCTTTCCAGATCTCTAAAAAATAGATTCAACGTTGAAAAGATTATGGATATGCCAAAGGTGAATATCACCTGCCCGATAGCAATGAGCGGTATTCCCCACAGCCACGAAAGCGAAGGACGCATACCGTATACAAAAAGAAAAGCGACGATGACAGGAATGGTACACAAGAAGTGTAACCCTTCCATCATGACATTACTGAGCGGGATAACTGAGCGCGGAAATACAGTTTTTTTAATAATTTGCGCATTAGCAATAAATGAAAAAAGTGAATTTGTTGCTGAGCTTGCAAACCACTGCCAGGGAAACAGCCCCGTTATTAGAAAAAGGGTATAATTAGGTATCTGAACACGCATGATCAGTTTGAAAATAAAATAGTAGATCATCGCAAAAAGCAAAGGATTGGCAATTGACCATAAATAACCAAACACGCTACTTTTATACCGTACCTTTAGATCTTTATTAGTGATAACAACAAGCAGGTCAAATAAATACCCTAGATTATACTTCATTTTTATACTCATAAATTATTCTACGAAATTTTAAGCATTTTGTTATGCACTTTAGATTTCGCGTTGTAGCTGACTAAACCCCCGTCAGCTGCGATAGCTCTAACGCCCGAACTTATAGATTGCCGGTAGATACCGTGACTTGAGCATACGAGCTGAAAACCTAAGCACATAGATTAAAGCAAGATTTTCCCGAGTTTTGTCTCCGCTTTAATGCATTGGCAGCAGCCGACCATTGTAGATCTTGCATACCGAACTGGGACAAGTGAGATGCTGACCTGGAGATGACCAGTTAATGTGCTGTTTCATGGCAAACAGTAAAAACTGCTATTTTACAGTCAGATACCCCCTCCCCTTAATGTTATGAGATAGCTTTAAATCACGCTACCGCCCTTGGCTGTCGCAACCAAACTGCGTAATGATTCATCTATCTTGTCTGTCAACATCTCCAGCGCCGGTTATTACAACCACAGCGCACTGGCTCAACGCCGTCCTGACGTTAAACAGCGGCTGTCGAAAAAGTGGCCGCCCGTGACACCGGGTGTTGCTCGCTTGAAAACGATAAAGATTCAAGCAGGGGCACACTCTCGCTGTTTGCTTTCGCCTCATCCATCAGGAATTTCTCAATTCGCTCTTCCGACAAGCCTGTTTTTCATGCGTCACAGGGCTCTGTCTCCGTTATCTACCCATTCATCTTCTGATGAATCAGCGCAAACTGTGCTCCAATATTGATTGAAATGACGCCAACAATCAGTTTAGTGTCATATTTAATGCTGCGCACAGGATAGCTGATTAAGCTGACAACACAATGGTCATGCAAATGAGCAGCAGCATTATAGCGCTGGTCTATAGGAATAAAAATGAAAATACGTTGCCAATCAATTCATATTGCAAATGATTCAGGGGGTAAACATAATTTAAACAAAATACAGCAACTAAAATAACCATTTGATTTTAAAAGGAAAACTTTAAAAACCCACCTTCAATGTGAAATAATTGTAAACTCAAACATAAAATCAATTTTAATCTGCGTTATTTCTCCGGGGCATAAACCGTTCTGGCAGCACAGGGAATCCTAAGTACACGATCAAACCATACGCAATCATTATCTTGCTAATCATAAAGCACAGATAATGAATTTCATTCAAACTACAGAACGCCAGTACAACCCCATTGATATCCGGACGCCAGCGCTTCCCCAACGAACACATGAACATAATCAGCAACGGTAAAGCAGGTGATCCACGCGGCAAGCCAGTGTAAAATCAACGAATAGATAGCGGGACACAGTCACCCCAGAGGATGAATATGAAATTTTTAGTAACTGGAGCCGCAGGATTCATCGGCTTTCATACCTGCAAGCGCCTTCTGGAGGCGGGTCATGAGGTTGTCGGCCTCGACAACTTGAACGACTATTATGACGTCAATCTTAAGCAGGCCCGTCTGGATTTACTGCAATCTCCACTGTTCAGTTTTCACAAAATCGATCTCGCGGATCGTGAAGGTATTGCCCGGCTTTTTGCTAACGAGAAATTTAACCGAGTGATCCATCTCGCCGCGCAGGCAGGGGTTCGCTTCTCCCTGGAAAACCCGTTCGCTTACGCTGATGCTAACCTGATTGGTTATCTGAACATTCTTGAAGGCTGCAGACACAACAACGTTGAGCATTTGCTCTATGCCTCATCCAGTTCGGTCTATGGCCTGAACCGTAAAATGCCGTTCTCTACGGAGGATTCGGTTGATCATCCGGTTTCGCTGTATGCCGCCACCAAGAAAGCAAATGAACTGATGGCGCATACCTACTCGCATCTTTATGGCATCCCAACCACCGGACTGAGATTCTTCACCGTCTATGGCCCGTGGGGCCGTCCGGATATGGCGCTGTTCAAGTTTACGAAAGCCATGCTTGAGGGTAAGAGTATTGATGTCTACAACTACGGCAAGATGAAGCGCGACTTCACCTACATTGACGATATCGTTGAGGCGGTTGTAAGGATGCAGGACATTATCCCGCAGCCTAATCCGGAATGGACCGTTGAAACGGGTTCACCAGCGGATAGCTCGGCGCCATACCGGGTGTATAACATCGGGAATAGCTCACCGGTTGAGCTCATGGATTACATCACTGCTCTGGAAGAGGCTCTGGGGATGGTGGCGGAGAAAAATATGATGCCGATACAGCCCGGCGATGTGCTGGAAACCAGCGCAGATACCAGGCCGCTGTATGATGCGGTGGGATTCAGGCCGCAAACGACGGTTAGCCAGGGGGTGAAGAACTTCGTTGACTGGTATAAAGCCTATTACAAGGCGTAGTCATATCAGGCATTGTGGATTTAGCCGCAGCAGAACGCTACTGCGGCTTTTTTATATCGGAAATGGTCATTGGATAAACTTATCCATCCAGCTGCGAGTTGAGAGACGCCATTTATTCATGGCCTGCCGCTGAAACCACACAATACCTAAACGCAGATTTAACACGAAGCAAACAAAACCTTCAACAAACTATCATCTAAGCCACTTCCATTACCCTCACTGAAGAGCATTACCTTATAAAGGAAACAATCCCCAGCTCATCAGTCTGCCAGCAAAGTCGGCCACAGCGCTATTGTTCAACGTAACGGCAATGAAAAAGTTTTTTCCACTTTTCTCAAAAAAAAACCACAAATACCATATAGGAATTTTCTTAAATTCAGGCTATGTTAAGCAGGCAAAGGCATGCTTTTGCAGAGATATTAGTTCGCAGGCAAATGGATTTATAACATTCCTTTCATTCTGGTACGCATTATGGCAAACATAATTTTCTTAGCAGTTGCTGCCATCCTGTTGATTGTTTCAGTCTATTTTCTGATTTCTTATATCAAAGATCAGAAAAAGACCAAGCTGACTTTTAACAAACGAAAGTGGTGAAAAGAAAACTTAATATAATTATAATACAGGCATAGGAAATAATAATATAAGAATAAAACACTGCCAGCGGTGGGGATACGCATAGTCTTTACAGCTGGCATTGGATATCTTTTAAAATGTCATATTAAACTGATACTATACCCTTAGTATCAGCACGCTATTCTCACGGCCATGAATGGCTTGCGTTTGCTATGCCTGCGCCCTTCCCTTGAAAGATCCCGTCCCTCCCCGTGTAAATATCAATCAGCGCCTCACTGCAACGCAGTACGCCTGAGAACCCGGGATCCAGAAACAACAAAAGCCTGCAAGCAGGCTCTGTTTTACCTTCCGGCGCTTATCTCCAGCGTCTACATCACAGTGACGGTAGCTCTTCACAAGGTGAATTTAACATATCCGACCTCAATGGTTGGGACAAGATGATCGATTGAAGAATTTAAGCGAGGTCACGTTTTTTAGGGAGTTGGGCCGGGGAAGAGGGGCAATATGATTCGTCAGGCGAATAGCTGACCCCTTCAGGAAAGAGGAAAATTCTGGCCGACAGCGCATCTCCCGGCCAGAGGGGGGATTTAGTCACTACCGAACAAATCGCGGGTATACACTTTGTCAGCGACATCCGACAGCTCTTCAGCCATTCGGTTTGAGACAATCACGTCAGCTTCTTGTTTGAACGCGTCGAAATCGCGAACCACGCGGGAATTAAAGAACTCATCTTCCTGCATAACCGGTTCGTAGATAATGACCGGGATACCTTTGGCTTTGATACGCTTCATGATGCCCTGAATTGAGGAAGCGCGGAAGTTATCGGAGCCACTCTTCATGATCAGGCGATAGATACCTACGACTTTAGGCTTGCGCGCCAGGATAGAGTCAGCGATAAAATCTTTACGCGTGCGGTTAGCATCGACGATGGCACCGATGATGTTATTCGGTACAGATTCGTAGTTTGCCAGCAGCTGCTTGGTATCTTTCGGCAGGCAGTAGCCGCCATAGCCAAAGGATGGATTGTTATAGTGATTACCGATTCGCGGATCGAGACACACGCCTTCGATGATCTGTTTACTGTTCAGACCCTGGCTTTCAGCATAGCTGTCCAGCTCATTAAAGTAGGCTACGCGCAGCGCCAGGTAGGTATTGGCGAATAACTTAATCGCCTCAGCTTCGGTAGAGTCAGTAAACAGCGTCGGGATATCCTGCTTAATCGCGCCTTCTTTCAGCAGATTAGCAAAACGCTCCGCGCGTTCTGAACGTTCGCCAATGACGATACGAGACGGGTGCAGGTTATCGTAAAGCGCGCGGCCTTCACGCAGAAACTCAGGAGAGAAAATGACGTTATCAATGCCCAGGCGCTCTTTAATATCACGCGTAAAGCCAACGGGAATGGTGGATTTAATAATCATTACCGCGTCTGGGTTAATCTCGGTGACATCACGAATAACGGCTTCAACACTTGTAGTATTGAAGTAGTTCGTTTTCGGATCGTAGTCAGTGGGCGTAGCGATAATGACATAATCTGCATCACGATAGGCATCATGCTTGTCAGTTGTCGCGCGAAAATTCAACGGTTTTTCCGCCAGATATTCCTGGATCTCCTTATCGACAATCGGAGAAATCTTTTGGTTAATCATATCAACTTTGGATTGAATGATATCCAGCGCTACCACTTCGTGGTTTTGCGCAATCAGGATGCCATTCGATAAACCAACATAACCGGTACCGGAAATAGTAATTTTCATTCGATCACACTTTAATCAGTTAACTGGACGGCGGCATATTAGCCACCCTGGTAATCAACGCTTGTGGCGGTTTTACTCTCAGAAAGATGGGAAGTCAAGAAAGAGCCATAAGGTTATGCATAATTCCATACATCAACCCTATGGCTCTAAGCAGAATAATTTCTATTTCAGTAAAGCTAATATTTCTTCTGTTTTAGCCTTCATTAATTCATCATCAGCTTTTGACTCGACGTTGAGGCGCACTACCGGCTCGGTGTTTGAGCTGCGCAGGTTAAAACGCCACTCCGGATATTCAATACTGATGCCGTCGGTGGTGTCCACGTTGACGGCATCCGGTTCATAGCGCTCACGGATGCGCGCAATTGCCGCCGTCGCATTCTCCAGCTTGCGGTTAATTTCCCCGGACGCCGGGAACGCCGCCTGCCGGTCCGCCACCAACGCCTTCAGCGGGCTGTTCTTCAGACACAGCAGCTCCGCCACCAGCAGCCACGGGATCATCCCACTGTCGCAGTAGGCGAAGTCGCGGAAATAATGGTGTGCACTCATTTCCCCGCCGTAAATCGCATCTTCCTGACGCATCCGCTCTTTAATAAATGCATGCCCGGTCTTCGACATCACAGGAGTGCCGCCGCTACGGGTTACCATATCCACCGTATTCCACGTCAGGCGCGGGTCGTGAATGATACGGGCGCCAGGCTGCTTCTGCAGGAACGCTTCCGCCAGCAGGCCAACAATATAATACCCTTCGATAAATTCTGCATCGTTATCAAACATAAAGCAGCGGTCGAAGTCGCCGTCAAAGGCGATACCCATGTCCGCGCCGTGCTCGCGCACCGCATCCGCGGTGTCCTGGCGACACTCCGGCAGCAGCGGGTTCGGAATACCATTCGGGAAGTTGCCATCCGCCTGGTGATGCACCTTAATAAAAGTCACCGGCACGCCTGCAGCTATAAAACGTTTTTCTACTTCATCAATCACATGACCGGCGGCGCCATTGCCGGAGTTAACCACCAGCTTCAATGGGCGGGTGAAACTGGCGAGGTTCACGTAGCCCATCAGGTGATCCACGTACTCCTGCAGGACCGATATCTGACGCAGGGTGCCGCGACGGGACGCGTCCACCGGCGCAAACTGATTCTCTTCCGCCAGACGCTGGATATCGCGCAGCCCGGTGTCCCCGCTGATGGGCTTGGCATTTTCACGAACCAACTTCATGCCATTGTAGTTCATCGGGTTATGGCTGGCCGTCACCTCTATCCCGCCGTCCACGCCCAGGTGGAAGGTGGCGAAGTAAATCTCTTCGGTACCGCTCAGACCAATGTCCAGCACGTCGGTGCCGGCGTCCATCAGCCCGCGGGCCAGCGCCAGCTTCAGCGACTCGCTGGTGAGGCGCACATCGCCGCCCACGACGATCGTTTTTGGTTTCAGGAATTCGCCATAGGCTCGTCCAATGCGGTAGGCAATATCTTCGTTTAATTCCTCGCCCAGTTCGCCGCGAATATCGTAAGCTTTAAAACAGTTTAATTTTGCCATCTATTTAATCCTTAAATACAAATTAGCAACGACCATACTGGTCTTTAATACGGATAATGTCGTCTTCGCCCAGATAGGAGCCGGACTGGATCTCCAGCACTTCCAGCGGGATACGCCCCGGATTCTCGAGGCAGTGTTCGGCGCCGATAGGAATAAAGGTCGACTGATTTTCAGTCAGCAGGAACTGCTTGCCGTTGACCGTTATCTGCCCCGTCCCAGCGAGGATCACCCAGTGCTCGGCGCGGTGATGGTGCATCTGCATGGAGAATGCTCCTCCCGGCTTGACGGTGATACGGTTAACGTTAAAGCGCGGTGTCTGTACCACCACGTCACTGCGTCCCCACGGACGGTAAATTTCACGGTGACGTTTATATTCACTACGCTGGTTGTTCTTCAGGTATTCCACGACTTTTTTCACATCCTGAGCGCGGTTTTTATTCATTACCAGAACCGCGTCTTTGGTGCTGACAATCACCAGATCCTCCACGCCGATAGCCGCCACCAGCTTTTCATCACTGTTGATGTAACAATTCTGACTGTTGTGCACCCAGGCATCGCCGTTCAGCACGTTGCCAAGCTCATCTTTGGGGCTAACATCCCACAGGGCTGACCATGAGCCGACGTCGCTCCAGTCCGCGTCCAGCCCCACCACCACCGCATCGGCGGTCTTTTCCATTACCGCATAGTCAACGGATTCGTCGGGACAGGTGCTGAACACCTCATGCGGGATGCTGATAAAGTCGCTGCCGCTATCGGCCGCATTGACCGCAGCCGTGCAGACTTCGAGAATATCCGGGCGGAATTTTGCCAGCTCGGAGAGATACTTTTTCGCCCGGAACATAAACATACCGCTGTTCCAGTAATATTCCCCGGAGGCCAGATAGGCCTGCGCACGCTCCAGGTCCGGCTTCTCCACAAAGCGGGCGACCTGATAAGGCGTATGCTCCCCTTCCCCCAGCGCATCGCCGCGCTGGATATAGCCGTAGCCGGTTTCCGGGGTGTTCGGAACGATACCGAAGGTGACCAGATGTTCAGCCTGCGCATACTGCTCCGCAACGCTGATGGCGTCGTGGAAGACCTGCTGATTATTGATGATGTGGTCCGCTGCCAGGACAAGCATCAGCGGGTCATCGCCATTCTGCGTTGCCTGCAATGCTGCGAGGGCGATAGCCGGCGCCGTGTTGCGGCCTACCGGCTCAAGGATGATATTTTTCGACAGCTTATTGAGCTGTCTTAGCTGTTCAGCAACCAGAAAGCGATGCTCTTCATTGCAGATAACCATGGGCTCATGAATATCCAGGCCGGAGAGGCGTGAGATGGTTTCCTGCAACATGGAGTTCTGCCCGTACAGTCGGAGAAACTGCTTGGGATAGAGTTCACGGGACATTGGCCACAGGCGGCTACCGGTGCCACCCGCCATAATCACAGGAAGTAACATGATAAAATCCTTAATAAATATTAAATGTGACGTGATGGAAGTAATATCTTCTTTATTTGCAAACTCAATTAAAAGTGCAAATAAAGAAATACCACATAAACAAGACAGGAATAAACCACTACAGGTTCAATCAAAAAATTAAATACGATTTGATATTTTTGAATTAAAAAACAACCTGGCTCTTGCCAGGTTGTTTGTCATCTAATTAATCAATCCACTCGGTGTGGAACACACCTTCTTTATCGGTACGCTTATAGGTATGCGCGCCGAAATAGTCACGCTGAGCCTGAATCAGGTTAGCAGGCAAGACTGCGGAACGATAGCTGTCGTAGTATGCGATGGCCGCAGAGAACGTCGGAACCGGAATACCATTCTGAACTGCGTATGCAACAACATCGCGCAGGGCTTGCTGATAATCATCGGCGATCTGCTTGAAGTATGGAGCCAGCAGCAGGTTAGCAATACCGGCATTCTGCTCATAAGCATCCGTAATCTTTTGCAGGAACTGAGCACGAATGATACAGCCAGCACGGAAGATTTTCGCGATCTCACCGTAGTTCAGATCCCAGTGGTACTCATCAGAAGCCGCGCGCAGCTGGGAGAAGCCTTGAGCGTAAGAGACGATTTTGCCCAGATACAGAGCGCGGCGAACTTTCTCAACGAACTCCGCTTTATCGCCTGCACTCTTCGCCAGGGGTCCAGTAAGAACTTTCGAAGCAGCCACACGCTGATCTTTTAGAGAAGAGATGTAGCGTGCGAATACAGATTCAGTGATAAGTGACAGAGGTTCACCGAGGTCAAGAGAGCTCTGGCTGGTCCATTTACCGGTACCTTTGTTTGCCGCCTCATCGAGGATCACGTCGACCAGGTATTTACCCTCTTCATCTTTTTTGGTGAAGATGTCTTTAGTGATGTCAATGAGATAGCTGCTAAGCTCACCTTCATTCCATTCGGTAAAGGTTTGCGCCAGCTCTTCATTAGAGAGCGCCAGACCGCCTTTCAGTAAAGCGTAGGCTTCTGCAATAAGCTGCATATCACCGTATTCAATACCGTTGTGAACCATTTTGACATAATGACCAGCGCCATCGGCGCCGATATAGGTTACGCACGGCTCACCGTCTTCAGCGACAGCTGCAATCTGCTTGAGAATTGGAGCAACCAGTTCATAAGCTTCTTTCTGACCGCCAGGCATGATCGAAGGACCTTTAAGAGCCCCTTCTTCACCGCCGGACACGCCGGTCCCGATGAAGTTAAAACCTTCAGCAGAAAGCTCACGATTACGACGAATCGTATCCTGGAAGAAGGTATTACCACCATCGATGATGATGTCACCCTTGTCCAGGTAAGGCTTCAGAGAGTCGATGGCACTATCAGTGCCTGCGCCCGCCTTCACCATTAACAGGATACGGCGTGGAGTTTCGAGCGACTCAACAAACTCTTGCACTGTATAATGTGGGACCAGCTTCTTGCCGGGATTCTCGGCAATCACTTCTTCGGTCTTTTCACGGGAGCGGTTGAAAACGGAGACGGTATAACCGCGGCTCTCGATGTTGAGCGCAAGGTTACGCCCCATCACTGCCATACCGACAACCCCGATCTGTTGCTTGGACATTACATACTCCTGTCAGGTGTTATTGCTGCGAACAATCTCACAGCATGTGCAAACTATATTACCCTATTCAGTAAATTCAAGATAGATAGCAATACAATTATCAATACAGAATTAATTGGTAACATCTACTCTGAAAGTTGAATAAAAGCCCTAGCAAAGACATCCCAGAGCACAAGATTCATTATGTTAAACACAATAATTAGCTAAAAGCATAAGTACAAGGCAAATATAATCTTGTGAATATATGAGGCATGTCAACGATTGACAAAATTCTATTAGATTAACATCATGCTAAATCATTAACAGTTTTTAAAGCGGAAGCTATTACCTGATGCATGTCATAGTATTTATACTCTGCTAACCTTCCACCAAATACAACTTTGCCTTCTTGTTTTGCTAACTCTCTGTAGCGACGGAAAACATCCATATTTTTGTCATTATTAATCGGGTAATAAGGTTCAGAACCTACTGACCATTCAGCGGGAAATTCTTTAGTGATAACTGTATGTTCGGAATCAATGCCTTCGAAATGCTTATGTTCAATTATGCGAGTGTAGGGTATGTCATACTCAGTATAATTTACGACCGCAACACCTTGATGATTTTTTTCAGACAAACGCTCGCTTTCAAACCGCAGTGAACGATACTCTAGCGGACCAAAACAATAATCAAAATATTGATCTATAGGGCCAGTGTAAATAATTTTATTAGCCATGCTTGTATACTTTTCTTTTTCTGTAAAGAAATCAACACCAAGCTTTACCTCAATACCTACAAGCATATTTTCAATCAGCTTAGTATATCCACCAATAGGGATACCTTGAAAGCGGTCGCTGAAATAATTATTATCGAATGTGAAACGTACAGGGAGTCGATTAATTATGAATGAAGGGAGTTCCAGAGCACTGCGCCCCCACTGCTTTTCAGTATAACCTTTAATAAGAGTATTATAAATATCCTCGCCAACCAAGGAAATAGCTTTTTCTTCTAAGTTAGAGGCAGTACTACTGACCAATCCTTTTTTCTGCGAATCTATTACCTGCTTTGCTTCAGAAGGGGTTTTAACTCCCCATAATTGATAGAAAGTATTCATATTGAAAGGCAGGTTATAAAGTTTACCTCTATAATTGGCAATTGGAGAATTAATAAAATTATTAAAATCTGCAAACTGGTTAACATAATCCCAAATAGTTTTATCATTCGTATGAAAAATATGAGCACCGTATTTATGTACATGTATGCCATCACAATTTTCTGTATAAGCATTCCCTGCAATATGCTCTCTTTTTTCAATTATGAGTACTTTCTTTCCTTTTTTTGTTAACTCGTGCGCACAAACTGCACCAAAAAAGCCTGCACCTACAATCAAATAATCGTACACAATTCTCTCCTAAACATATCATTAATGATTAAATTAAGCTCGTTTTTTTAACATGCGCTGTTTGATGAAAACAAAAACAGAACCAAAAAAATCCCTAGTAAGAAAAACAATAATTGTGAAACATAGCAGCTGTATAAATAGCTGAATTAGCCATGAGTAATCATCAATTAAAAACAAGAAGATCACCTGTGCAATATAAACCACATTGAGGAATGAAAACTCAATTAATTTTAACTCAGTATAAATTATTTTTCGTGTATCTTTAAGTCTAAGATACCACATAATAAAGAAACCTAATGAGGCTCCAACCCCCGCATATGCTGGTCCATATAAAGGTATAAATATGAAATTAGCTCCTATTGATATCCCGGCCCCAATAAGACTAGTTAAAAAGACGCTTTTAGTTTTATAATTAGCTGTATATATAGTTCCTAAAAAGGAGGAAAAAGTTTGATATAAAACACCATAAATTAAGAAAGGCACCATTTGCCAAGCCATAAAATATTCAGAGCTTACAAGATAGCGAAAGATATCCTTATTCAAAACCAGAAGGATTGAGGCTAATAAAAATAAAAACTGGTAATAACTTCGGAACACTGAAGAATAATATTTAGCTCTATCCTTAGATTCAAATTCTTCAAAAGCTGATATTTGCCATGCTTGCTGGAAAACTGTTACAAATACGTTTATACACATCGGTATTTTACTAGCAACAGCAAATAAACCATTGGCAGATAGTCCGACAAAGGTAAGAACCACATATCTTGTGGAATTGTTCACTAGCCACCACATAGAATAATTAGGAATAAGAGGCAAAGAAAATCTTATTACCTTATGAATAACTTCTTTCTTTACCAACTTATAAGAAATAGTTATATCTCTGGCGTAGTAGATACAATATAAAGAAGAAAAGATATAAGATCCGATCAAAGAGATGAGATAACCATTAATACCTAATTTAAAATAAACTAAAAAAAGCCCATTAAGAACTAAAAGTGCGACAACTTGTAAAACACCGCTAAATGCAAATATCTTAGTTTTACCAACAGCTCGAAGATAGGTTGAAAACAGTACTTGAACTACTGCTACTAAAACTAAAAGATAGAAATATATTATTAGCTTAACATTCCAAATACTAAACATGGCAATTACTAAGCATATTATCAATAATACAATAAGAGTACAAATGCAAATAAATAAGGAAGTTGAAAATAATGAATTTGTCTCATCTTTATTTTGATTACTAATTATATAACGTAACAGTGCCTGTTCTATAGTTAAAGTTATAAAAGGCATCATTAGAGCTTGGGTGGAAGAAATAAGGTCTACAACACCATAATCTTGTGCCGTTAAATAGAATGTATAAAGCGGGACAAGTAAGATAACTACTAATTTGCTACCTAAATTCCCTAATGCAAATATGATTGAATTGTTTAGAAGCTTACTATATCTGTTCAAATCCCACACCTCACAAAGGAAGACAACCATATGGATGTCTTCCTTTAAGGTTATAAATGAAAATAAAGAAAGATAGATCTTTCTAATCATCAATGCAAATTAACGGTTACCGACTACTAACTTAATTAAAGGATCAAATGCCTTTTTTACATCAAAACAAAATGCCTTTTCAGAATTAGAAGCTTGGGAAGCATAATTTATAACATCATCCAATGTTGCAACAGTTGAATCAAGATACTTTATGTAGTTAGAATCAGAAAGCCAATCTTCATAGCTATACTTTACCTTACCATATGAATTATCAAATACTACCGCAGGAGTTTTAGTCACATACGCAAAAATCATACCATGCAATCTATCTGTAATAATCAGCTTTGCACCACGGAATTCATCAAATTTCTTACTTAACAAATTTTCTCTATTTGATTCAAATGTAAGGACATAATCCTCAACATAATTATCTGTGATTAATATATTATTATTCTTAGCAAAATGCTCCTTTATAGAATGAGCTAATGGTTTAGGCAAGACGCACTCAACATCACTTCTAAACATAATTAAGACATCATCTCCACGATTTGTTAGAGAAGACTCATCTTGAGATAAAACAATATCAGGAATATGGTGTACAGGAATTTCAAGTTCTCTTTTTAGGATATTGTAAGATTTAGATTCACGAACGAAAACAGTCAAATTCTTAGCTTCATTATAAATGCTTTTAATTTTCCTGAAACTTTCAATATTCTCATAATAGAAGGAGACTGGAAACTGAATTATTTTACATGGACAATCTTTTAATTTTTTAAGAAGTAGCTGACGAGGTAACTCATGCTCTGGATACAAATCACTTAGCGTTCCCCCTCCCTGAATAAAGATAATATCTTGAGGCTTTAATGTTCTAGCGAGTTCGTCAACAACAAATTCAACTTTTTCTTTTTCAATCTCAACATAGGCATAATCTGGTAAATATTTTAATATGAACTTCTTTTGCGCTAATGTTATTTCTTGATCCCCTGCATTAGGATGGTTGCTAACCCCTAATACATAAGCAATGTTTTTATTTCCATCAAATTTAGGCAATTTATAAAAGCGATGGGAAAAATCATTAACTTTCCCCTTCACTTTATTAATAATTTTAGTTTGTAAATTCATAATATTCTCAAAAATAGAAATTAACAATCACAGGATTAAACTTTATGGTCTATCGATTTTGGGGTTAAACACTATACCAGATATAAACCCTTTAATGATAATACATAATCTTTTTATCTTTTTATTTTTTGCTTTGAATAAAACCTGACAGAAATCTTTTAAAACATAATTAAAATAGAAAACATAATCTTTAGCTTTACCATGTTTCCGTACGTTGTAAAAATTATTTCTGTAAAGCAATCCATACCATGGCATTCTATTTAAATTGTCTTCTGTTGCAAGTGACAATGACTTAGCCATGACCCTTTTATGATAAACAACACTATTCGCGACATAATAGCAATTATATTTGTTACTAATTCGCCATGTATATTCTGTATCATCTCCCCATATAAACATTTCCTTAACTGGCAAACCAAACTCACCAACAATATCTTTTGATATTAGTACAGAAACAAAAGTAGCTTTATCAACTCCAACTATCCCCTTTGAAGCAAACTCAGGCCAACTGAAATAACCAGTGGAGTTCTTTTTCTTAGAAATCTCGGGAACATTCATGCAATCTTCATTATCACTAAGAACATGGCTGCATAAAAAACCCGGTGTTGCCGAATGATATTGTAAAGTATCGTTTGCTTTTAATAATTCTTCTAATGCTGAAGGACTAGCAATAGCATCATCATCCATAATCCAGACATAATCAATATTCAGTTTGTAGGCATAATTAATGCCAGCTGAGAAACCACCAGCCCCACCAGTATTTTTTTGCAAAGTTATAAATTGGATTTTGTCACTTGCAATACTTCTTAGATATTCCTCTGTACCATCTGTAGAATTATTATTCACAACAACAATATTTTTTAGCTCAATCGTTTGTTTTTCTAGTGAGTCAATAGCAATTTTTAATAGTTCAACTCTATTATATGTGACTAGAACTGCTGCTACACTATGTTTAATGACATTCATAAAAGCCCCAAGGTTTCAACAAACTAAGTTTTGATAAAAATTGGCAGTTCCAATTCTAATTAATCATCATGAATTTTTTTTGCTATCTTCAAAGTCTTTCCATTTTTGTTCCACATAGTGTTTAATTTCTTCTCTAAACCGTTCGGCAGAAAATTTTAAAGCATTTGCTCTACAATTTTCTGGTAATATTGAATCCCTTGACAACTCAAATTTAGAAATAGCTTCAACTAACGATTCAACATCTTGTTTGTAAAAGAATAATCCTGTAGGATCCTCTTTTTCAATTGAAATTATTGTTTCCAGAGCTCCCCCCTTACCATAAGCGATAACAGGAGTTCCACAAGCCTGTGCCTCAACAGGCGTGATTCCAAAATCTTCTTCTGCTGCAAATACGAATGCTTTTGCCTCACTCATATATTTCTGCATTACATCATTTGGTTGGTAGCCGAGTATTTCAATATTATTAGTTGCTTTTGATTTAATTTTATTCATCTCAGGACCATCACCAATAACAACAAGCCTTTTAGTCGGCATATGGCTGAAAGCTTCAACAATAAGGTCCATTCTTTTATATGGAACCATCCGTGAAGCAGTCATATAATAGTCTTGCTTGTTAGTTTGTAAAGCAAATCGCTCGACATCAACCGCAGGGTAAATTACATCAGCTTTTCGTCCATAGACTTTCTTGATCCTCCTGGCTATAAACTGCGAATTAGCGATAAAATGATCCACTCCATTCGCTGTTCTACAATCCCAAATACGAATTTTGTGTAAGAGCCATCGTGCGAGAGTAGCCTTTAGTCCCTTACTTAAACCAGCCTCTCGTAAATATTGGTGTTGAAGATCCCATGCATATCTTATAGGGCTATGCACATAACTTATGTGGAGCTGATCAGGCCCCGTCAAAATACCTTTAGCAACAGCATGGGAGCTTGAAAGAATAATGTCATGTTTAGAAACGTCTAACTGCTCAATTGCTAAGGGCATTAATGGTAAATAGGATTGGTATTTTTTTTTCGAAAAAGGTAGGTTTTGTATGAATGTAGTAGTAATTTCTTTGTTTTTAAAATGCAATTTATTTTCTTCAGAAAGAAAGTCGACAACAGAATAAAGCTCAGAATCAGGAAATAATTCAATAAATTCGGCGACTATTTTTTCTGATCCAGCATAAGTTACAAACCAGTCAGCAACAATGCCAATACTAAGATCTTGATGCATAGAGACATAAACCTCTTAACTTTCGGGGAAACTATGATTGATTATTTGAGAAGATGCAATATTTCCAATTGTATATATCAAATGACTATCTTATATATTATAGACAGTTATTAATAATATTAAATTGTTTTTGTAGCATAGATTTAATCATCATTTAAGAAGAATAATGATAAATTTCAATCCATTTAAACATTCTTGAAATATATATTCTACTTAATTGACTCAGATGCATTTTTTATAGCTTGCGAAACATTTTTCTCACTCAAGTTGCGGTTTAAGATACCAAAATTATGTTCTCTATTCTTTTTGTTGTTACCGTCATCAATCAAGTCATACCACCATATTCCTTTTATATAGTCGACCCTACTACCTTCCAAAATGTAATTTTTAGCGTAATCAGCAACATCTTTTTCTGTGAATACAGTGTAATTTTCTGAAGTAGGAAATCCAATTTCTGTAATATAAAAATCGATGAAATCCTTCCGTCCAGATAATTTCATGAATTCTTTATTTATTAATTCCAAGTATTTTATATTACGAATTGGCTGTGCTGCTCTTTTGCTACCATAAATATAAGGATGTAAAGACATTCCATCAATGTAATCCATCAAACCTAACTTGACAATTTTTCTCCCCCATGCAAGATCTAAATAATCCATTGGGTTTATTGAACCTGCAATCACTATAATACTTGGATCGACCTGTTTTATTGCCTTTGAAACCCTAGCTACCAACTTGACATATTGTACAGCTGATTCATCGCTGTTGGCATTCTTATTTTTTCTATTTGACCACTCATTCCAAATTTCAAATATTTTTACTTTCCCTTTAAAATGCTCAACCGTCCATATTGCATATCTTGTAAATTTATCGATATCTTCATCGGTTGTGGGTTTTTTGATTCCATATAATTTATTCCCATAATCAAGAATAACTATTGGTTCAACATCATATTGCTTGGCAATTGAAAGGATATTTTCAGTATTATTGACTGGTGCAGTGAAAACATTTTTTACTCGTTCTACATCACTCCATGGATAGTCAAGTCTTACTGCATTGATATGATATTTTTCTAACAAATGCAGAAAATCAATCGCTGAACCTGTAAAACCATTGGGGTGTGCTCCAACTCCAACATAGAAAGCATTAACGCTATAAATAGGCATTGAAAGTAGAAAGATAAAAATCTTAACGTAAATTCTCATACTTTCCTCACTAATAGTAACAATCTAAATTTTTATGAAACCAATTACGTTTTCGAGTTTTTTTCAGTACTTGCAGATTTGAATATCTCATCGTTATGAGCCATGCATATACCGATTAATACCCAATAATAAGGGCGCATGAAGCTTGACTCAATATTTAATATGATCATTGAAATCAAAAGAGAAAAATAAATTACAGTGCCTTTAAATTTTTTCCTTTTATTTGAAAATAGAAGTTTATAGTGCCAAATTAACCAAATAACTAAGGCTATCCATCCAGAGGTCGCAGCCATCTCTATATATAAGTTGATAGCAGGCATTCCTATTGGCTTAAGGTACCATGGCAGTGAATTATAGAATGGATATTGACTTACCGTGTTGAGAGTATATTCAGCATATGCTCCAATCCCTACCCCCCACCAATGATCTTTAGCAATTTGATAAGCCATTTCAACCCGATACCATCTATTACCTGCTCGATCAATAAGAGCCTCCCAAAAATTACCTGACATAAAAATATTTTTGAAAGTTATCGATATTAAGTCGTCATGCCCTTTTGAATAAAAATAAAGAGATAAATAAGCAATAACTAAGAAAAATATACTCAGTAAAATTTTGAGAGTTTTCTTCCTACCGTGAAGAGATATTACACACATTGAAACCACAAAAATCAGGAGCAAGTTTGCACTCTTAGTAGTATAAATCGCAAGTAAACATAAGAATACATCAAAAATAGTAGCTTTTGGTAATATAATCAGTTTGTTCTTATAAATAAACGAATTAATAAATATAACTACGTATGGTATCAACGCAATTGCAAAGTATGATGGCTCATAATATAAAAACTGTGCCCGCTCATGAATATGGCCAAAATATAGTAGAGCAGCAACAATTATTTGGAATCTATATGAATAAAATATTCCTTTTAGCGTAGATGCATAATCTTCCTCAGCTAATTTCTTGAAAACGCATGATATAAAAACAAAGTTAAAAAGTATCCACGCTAGATATCCTAATGATTTTCCCAATGCATAGCTATAAAATGTCGATGGAGCACAAGCCAAGAAAAAAAGAAAAACGTAATGAATATTATTATCAATTGTCTTTCTTTCTATTAGTTGTATAAGACCATATATCAGCAAAGGAATTAATGACAATCTAAATCCCATCACACTGAACACATCTATGCTTGTGCATAGAGAAAATAGGAACGCTATAACGACATTTTTTTTGAATACCATATATGCTACTTATTTTCTTTTATATTCAATAAATAAATTTTATTAAATAAAGATTAATAGAAGATTAACAATAAATAATGTCAACTCACAACAATAGTTACATCATGATATCAATATATACTATTGCAAAATTTCTAAGACTGCTTTTATTTTATGCACCGTACTTTCCCAAGTATATTGCTTTACGTGCTTTAATCCTTTTAACTTAAGCTCCTCACGTATATTACTGTCGGAAATTAATGTATGCATTGCGGCACTTATATCTTGCACATTTAAAGGATCAACTAATAGAGATGCTTCACCTGCGATTTCACTTAGAGATGTTGTATTTGATGCTATCGTCGGTGTCCCACAAGCCATAGCTTCAATTACAGGCAAACCAAAGCCTTCATAAATAGATGGCATAGCAAGCATCAACGCTCCACGATAATATGCAGGAAGTTCATCATCCCTTATAAACCCTGTGAAGACTATGTCATTTTCAAGATTTAGACTTTTAATAAACTCAGTGATCTCAACTGTTGGTTTTCCTGAAAAGAGTAATTTCAAACCACCTCTATTATTTACTAACGAGAAAGCCTCTATTAATCTCTTTTCATTTTTGTGCTCTTTGCGATTACTCACGCAAAAAATATAATTATAGCCTGGCAAAAAAGATCTTCCATCGGGTTTAAAGTTACCAGATACCCCATTACCTACTACAGTTACTTTATCTCCATCAATGCCGGCCCAATCAATAATTCTTCTCTTCGAAAACTCGGAAACAGTAAAGATAGCTAAAGATTTTTTACATGCCCTCTTTAAGACAAGTCTATAATACATTTTTTTCAAAAAACTAGAGTTATTATCAAGATCAATATGATTTAAATCATGTATTGTAATCACTGATCTTTTTATAAATAAATACGGCGCATTAAATCCCGGAGTAAAGTAAACATAATTATTTAAAAATAAATACCAAGGAGTTACAAGTATATCTATCGGACTAGTCGGTTTTATATTATTATCGATGTATTTATGAAATTTTATTCTAGATGTAATCTCAGTCGAAAAGCGTCCAATCCCATGACCACCCTCCCACCGCCGATCAAATATTATTTTTTTCATCCTATCTCCTTAATTATCCGATGATTTTTTTCCATTCATTAATAATTGTATTATTTTCGAAACGGTGAAAATTGAACTTAAAGGTTATATCCTTTTTTAAATAAGATGTAATGACATCTTTCAAATCGTCAACAGTATTAAACATAAATTCAGGATTTTCTTTTAAAAGTTCAGGTATTCCGCCCACCCTTTTACCAATAACCGGTACCCGTCTGCCTAAACTCTCAATTACAACCCTACCAAATGGCTCATTCCATTTAGACGGTACAATAAGTACATCAATGTTATCTAATAGTTGATTAGCAGGTATATTACCTTCAAAAGTACAAATTAATTTGCTTTTCTTGGCTAACGAACGTAGTTCATCTACATAATCATCGTCACCACTCCCAGCAATTTTAAATATAATATTTTTTTTATAGTCTGATGGAAGGTCAGCTATGGCTTCAATAACAAGGTCAATTCCTTTAGTTTTATGTATTCTACCCAAATAACCAATTGTGATGTTACCATTTTCAAGACCATTATGCTTTCGTTCATCTAAAACTTCATCAAGACACATGTTATATATAACGAAAGGTTTTGCATTTTTAAAATATCCATTTTTTAAGTGGGCTTCTAAAACAAATTCGCTAATCCCTATAATATCATCAACATATTTCGAGTTCTGTTTCTTTAAAATTGAAAAAGGCTTGCAAGTCGAACATATTTTATTACAATTATCTTCCTTAAACATGTTAGCATTCACACACATTAAAGAATAACTCCTTAATATATGCATCACTCTCACGCCATTCTTTTTTGCCACCTTCCATACACTGGAAGAGACATCCTCAATAGTACTAGTAATTAACACGTCAGGTTTAATTTGTTTGATTTTACTTGTTAAATCTTGACTTATTAAAAAATTATTAGAATCCAAAGAATGCCACACCATTTTTTTAAGTAAATTTATATTTTTGTTCTTAAAAGACCAGTAGACATTCCTGTAAGGGATTCTATTTATCTTTACGCCATTACAGAATTTGGTGCTAGGCTTGTCACTAATAGCTAATACTTCAACCTCATAACCTGCATCGGACAATTTTTCAGCGAGAAGCCGTGTTGATATTTCGCCGCCTCCAGCAACATCAGGGTAATATGCACGACATGCTATCAATACTTTTTTCATACTAGTTCCAATTGTGATATTTCATCAGTAAGCACCATCTTTCTTTAAAACAACTCCTATGGTTTTAAACAATATTGCAATATCATTCCACATAGACCAATTTTTCACATACCATGCGTCAAGATACACTCTTGTCTCATAGTCGACGTCGCTACGCCCACTAACTTGCCACAAACCGGTCATACCAGGCTTACTTAAGAGATAATAATCGACTTCTTCATTATACCGCTCAAGCTCTGCTGTAATAATAGGACGCGGTCCTACTAAGCTCATTTCACCTTTCAATACATTAAACAACTGAGGCAGTTCGTCTAGACTAGTTCTACGCAAAAAACCACCAATTTTGGTTATGCGGGGATCATTTTTCAATTTAAACGTTGCATTCCATTCTTCTCTAGCAGCAATATCTTTATTAAGCAAATCTTCAAGTACTTCTTTCGAATTTATTACCATTGACCGAAACTTTAAACACTTAAAAGGCTTTCCACCCTTGCCTATACGTTCATGGCCATAAATAGCAGGCCCCCCATCAAATTTAACTTTTCTGCTAATATAAATTAAAACAGGAGACAAAAGAATAATAATTAAAACTGCACCTACGATATCAAAGATACGCTTTAATATCCGTGAGGACCATTTAGCGAGGTTTTGCTGTACTCTAAAAATCATAACTTCATGGCTGAATATAAAGGACATATCAGTACTATCTAATGGCATTCCCCGTAATGTTGGGATAACGGAAACATAACGAAAGCCCTTTATCATGAAATTTCTAAGCCAAGCATTTCTTATATCACTTTGTGTTGATTCAACAGCTACAATAAACTGAGTTTTTGGGTCAATTGTTGACAGCCAATTGGTATTATTGGATGTTACTGGTACTGCATCAATATACTTACCGGCTAATACACCCTCATTACAATTTATAAAGCCAACTATATTTAGGCCTAAATTTCTCTCACTACTGATTGCTTTGTATGCCTCAACTGCATTGTTACCGCTTCCGATAATCCATGTTTCTCTTTGCCATAATCTGCATGAATCTAAAACTCGTTTTGTAAACATTCTACATGTAGGCAACAATACCAGAATTAATATCCAAGTTAGAACCCAGAGAAAACGAGAAAATGTCCAATTTGTAAACGCCATTACGGCGATTTCAATCGTAGCAAAAATAACTAAGGTTCTTAATATTTCCTTTAATTCAAACCAAAAGGTTTTACGATAAAAATAATGCCTTAGTCTAACGGAGTACCAGCCTATACAACAAAAAGCCAGAAGCCAGTGTAGCGCAATCCAACCGTCAGTTTCATTTGGCAATACTACCGTTTCATAATTACTCATTATGGTGGAAAGAATGGCCATTGCTATATATATTGAAACAGTAAAACTAATTAAATCGGATAGTGCCAGAGCTATACTGACAAGAGTATTTTTACCGAGGAGTGTCATGTATTCCTCACAATTTAGTGATAAACTCAATAAGAGTCAATTTTGATTTCTTAGTTATTTAAAGAATAAAGGCTTACCCGGACAATATTGTCCGGGTAAGAGACAAAGTTATTTTTCATCCGTATATGAATAGCCATAATGACTGTAGCCATATCCATAATAACTACTCGCCTTCTTAACGACACCGTTCAAAATACAACCCTTTGCAATTACTCCACTTTGCTCAAAGCGTTTGAAGCTAACTTCAAGTTCCTTAACTGTATTTTGCTCAAAACGAGCAACTAAAAGAGTCGTACCTGCATAATGCCCTATAATTGCAGCATCAGTAACGGCTAAAATTGGCGGCGTATCGAGAACAACTATATCATAATGACGACTTGCCCATTCAATCAATTCACCAAACCGTCTATGCATCAGAAGTTCAGCAGGATTCGGAGGTACTACCCCACGAGAGATAAAGTCAAACCCGCCCTGAGTAATAGTTTTGACAGCACGGACTATATCAATTTTTCCCGATAATATGTCACATAAACCATTATCATTTGAAATATTGAACAGCTTATGCGTATAACCTTTACGCATATCGGTATCAATTAGCAGAACTTTTTTGCCAGTTTGTGCAATCACAGCAGCAAGATTAGTACTAACAAAAGTTTTACCTGCATTAGGACTCGCACCAGAAATCATTAAAACATTATTCCTAGCTTCCATCATGGCAAAATGCAGACTTGTTCTCAACCCTCGAATCGCTTCGATTGCTAAATCGGCAGGATTTTCAACCGCAAGGAACCCTTGTATTTCACTTTGCTGTTTTTTCTTCCATCCTGACTGCAAAGCTTTTTTAGCAAAGACTTCTGATACAGGTATACTTGCGTATACATTAATGCCAGCATCCTCAAGCTGCTCAGGGCTTTCGATTCCACGACGTAAATATACTCTAAGGAAAACCATCCCAACAGAAACTACAAAACCTAAAATAATTCCAACTAACAGCACAATGACTTTTATAGGTTTTACTGGTTTTGTTTCAGTTACAGCTTCATCAATAATTCTTACATTACCTATAGCACTTGATTTAGCAATACTTAATTCTTGCTGACGATTCAAGAGCTGCATATATACCGCCTGGCCAGACTCAACATCCCTACTGAGTCTCAATATTTCCTGCTGGGTTTTCGGCATAGCAGATACTCGTTGATTAAGCTTACCCTTCTCATCCTGCAGGGTCTTTCTTTTTTCCATCAAGGCTTTATATGTAGGATGTTCTTTAGTATAAAGTTGAGAAATTTCGGACTCTCGAAAAGTCAGTTCATTAAGTTGATTATCAACATTGACTATTTGTTCTAAAACTGATTTAGCCTCTAAAGATAAATCGACTGAGTCTTTTTGACGTCTGTACTGATTTAATTTATCCTCAGCAATATCAAGCTCATTGCGTACTTTAGGAAGTTGAATATTTAAAAAATCTAAACTTTTGGCATCTTGTGCAGCCTGACGAGCTATATTTTGTGAAAGATAATTATGACTGATGCTATCTATAATTCTTCTTATCAGATCCGGATCATCCCCCATCAGAGATAAAGTTAACATTCCCGTATCTTTACCAAGATCCGCTACTGAAAAGGTATTCTGTAATTCAGTTATAGCTTTGAGCTTGGATATAAATGAGATTGTAAAGGTAGTTCCAGGCTCCGCATCTAATTTGTCAATCTTTAATGAAATACCATTGTCGTTAACTAGCTTTCCAACTTTCCCTGTAAATTTGTGCTCATCAAAATTAATTTCATAGTTGAGGTTATCAATTACAGTAAGTTTTATTTCTGGCACATCATCACTACGAGTTGGAAGGTATAGCCTTGTTATGTTAATAACGCCAGGCTTTTCACCTAAAAGTCTAGCCCAACCTCTTCCAAATACAGGGAAATAATCTTGTTTAACCTGTGCCTGTAGGTTAAGATCTGAAACTGTTTTACCTAAAATCATTCTTGATTGTAATAAAGCTATTTCGGGTGCGGATTGAGGCTGTCCACTTGGAAGTATTTGGCTTAGGTTACTAAGAATGGCATTACCTTGCTTTTGCTCAACTTGTACTAATGCATCAGCTTGATAAATAGGAGTTGCAAAAAGAGCATAAACCAAAGCGAATAATGTGAACAACGCTGTGACTGAAATAATTAACTTTCTATGATCAATAAGTTCACCGAATAAACGCCCTAAATCGATCTCATCCTTATCTTTGGCGATAGATTTGTTTATAACTGGAGACATGCAATTATTCCTGATTATTATGCGCTTAATTTTTCAACCCAGCGCAAGCCGGCTTGCTCGATCAGCTGATATACTAAAGAAAATGCTTCTTCACTTTTACGATATGGGTCGGGAATTTCTCTCTGATTCAGCCATTGGCCGAACAACATGGTTTTTCCACGTGATTCCGGGGAAATACGACCTATCTCCTCAATATGTATTTTTTCCATAACTAAGATTAAATCGTACTGTCTTCCTAGTGAAGCTGTAAATTGCCGCCCCTTATGCCCTTCAAGTGAAAGGCCATGCTCTTCTGCTATTTTAACTGCATTAACATCAGCCTCATGATTGACTAATGCCCCAGTTCCAGCTGAGTCTATTTTTTTGTTTGGCATTTCACGTCGCAAAAAACGCTCTCCAATAGGAGAACGGCAAATATTTCCAGTACATACGATTAGAATTGAATCAAACATTAGTTAGGCCATCTCTTTATATATCTTAATGTTTCAGTCATATCATGCACTCCGGTAATAGTTGGTACCAACCTTGAAATGACACGATTCCATCTGACAAGTGGTGCTGTTGTTACATAAACTATATCGTAAGGTTCAAGTTGGAATTCTGTACCTAATACCATAGCTGATGCATCTTGCGCATTAAGTTGATATATATTTGCAATTTTATTTTCTTTATTATTCTTCAATTGACGAATAACAAATATCCCAGTTGCATCGCTCAAATCCTGAGAAATACCTTCTGAATTACCTAATGCCTCAGCGAGAGTCATACCACTTCGATCCATCTTGAGAGTACTTTGCTTACCCACTTCACCCATAACAAAGACTTTAAGGTCGTCGTTGCGCGGAATGAATAAAATATCTCCCGGATATAAGAGATGATTTTGAGTTAGATCGCCTTTTTGCATTAATGCATGTAGGGATATTTTTGTATCTTTGCCATTGTGAGTAAGGACAACATTTCGCCAATCCGCATCTGCAGCTAGACCACCCGCAGCATTAATTGCATCCATTATAGTTAAAGGAATATTTGTAATGGCTTGCTTACCAGAATTTGTTACTTCACCGGTAACATAAACTTTTTGTGATCTAAAAGCAGCAATGCTGACATCGACCTGTGGGCTTTCAATATATGTAGTTAAGCGACTGGCAATTTCCTGGCGCACTTGACTTAACGTCTTACCCGCTACTTGAACTTTTCCAATATAAGGATAGAAAATCGTTCCGTCAGAATTCACCCAGTTGCCCGTATCACTCGCGCTACGATATTGGCCTGCAGGAGTTGTTAACTCAGGATGATCCCAAACCGTCACCATAAGCACGTCGCCCACGCCAATGCGGTACTCATAACTTTTCAGTAAATTGTCTAACTGTGGATTCGGACGAGCCATGACGGTTTCGGGACGAAGTTGATCAACTAAGCCCGGTGTCAATGGATAGACATTCACCAGTTTATCCAGGTCGTAATCGCTATCCGGCAACTCAACTACATTCTTACGAAGGCTATTCAACCCCTGGCCAGGCATGATTGTACAGCCCGATAAAAATCCTATTGCTAATGCCAATGCCGAAAATCTAACAATTTTTTTCTTCATAATGTCACATCATCAGTAAACCAAAAGTTTTCAACTCCTGAACAACAGCTCATTTCCAAAGCTGCGTAAAGGCTATAAATTGAATGGGATTTCTATCCCCGCGCTCGCACCCACATCATCACTATCGCTATGGTTAGCACCGGTATACCAAAGAGAGGTGTTCAGCCTTACCGACTTATACACATCCCCACTCCACCCCAATTGCACACCTTTCAATGTATCCGATCGAGGAAACGCCTTATTAATTGACTGATTTTCAGGGTTAACCTTCGCATATGCTAAACGAGCGCTCCAACGCTGATTATCCTCGGTCACCAGCTCGACTTTTCCTGCAAACAGTTGACCATCGCCCCCCATTGCATCGCCGAGTGAATATCCCTGTTGGTAGTAACCATCTTTGTAGATATGGTGCGTATAGCTATAGTTGGTTCGGCTCATATTCGTCCGGGTATCATGAGCTTCCATATACCAGTTGATAGCATCTTTACCCCAACCGTGATGCCCTTCGACGCCACCAAGGAACATATTCGCTGAAGGTAAGAAACCAGACTCGTCTTCACCAATCATCTGCCCATAGACACTAACCGGCCAGCCAAGTGTGGGTTCCAGCTTCAACTTAAAGTCAAATCCAGCCAGCTGGTTGCCGGGTTCATTGGGATCGTTTGCTGCTGTATTATCTTTGCCGGTCAGACCATCCCAAAAATTACTAAATGACTCCGGCCTCCCCTCCCCACCCCACTGCATAATGCGCGATCCGCCCAGTTCAAGGGACTGGAAAGGAGAAAACGTCAGACGCCCGCCGATAATTTTGGTATGCGGAACGGCGGTATATTGATTCATTTGACTGGCGGAAATCTGATACTGCCACGGGCCAATCCAGCGCAGCCACCAGGTTTCCGGTGCGGCCTGTTCAGCACGCTGCATTAAAACGCCGGTCATTGGCCGCATCGCATCACCGCGGATCAGGCTGCCTTCATAACCCGGCCCCCACCACTGCGGCATCTGACCAAATGAGAGCCACTGGTTCCAGAACTTAACCGCACCATAGGCGCCGTTAGCATTAAAACGTGAACCGTTGCTGATGCGCTCGTCACCTTCAACGTTACCCTGCAGGTGCACATCCCACCATTCGCCGCTGTTATTAAAGGCTAATGATAAAGAGCTATCCGCAGGCTGATTCTGACCAAAACCCTGCGGCGTTCCGGGCTTATCCGTTGAGGTGTAGCCGCTCACACGAAAATCCGCTTTTAAAGAGTCGAGGCGCTGGTTGATTCGCGCCAGAACAACCTGTTCGGAAGAGTAAGAGGGTTTTGCCTTCTTAAGGGCCCGGTTAATCTCTTCTTGGCTCAGCGGCCAGGTCGACAGGCTGAGATGAATAACGCCTCGATCGGAGAGCCACGCCAGATCGTTGCGCAGTTCGTTGTCATTCATCACTAACCCGGAGGCATAGGCAAGTGAGCTGGCAGAAGTAAGCAGCCCTAATGCGAGTGCGATTCGCGCAATTTTTATCATTGTACAAGATCCATTTAAAGCCCCGTTTCCGCAAGCTGGTGCGACAAGGGGAACACTGGTAGATGCAGCGCCCTCTGACGCCAACCTTTGCTATGTTTGGTCTACAGGTTTTGGCCCAAGAAAACCAAAGCATGCCGATCGGAACGCCACGCTAAAGCTAGTTTTCTACTCGCAGTCTACCTGCAGTACACAATGTATGCGAAATTGTTATTGAAGGCTATTCCATCGCACCTCATACCCGCAGTTTATCTGTCCGCTTCAAGATGAATACGTCCTGATTTGATGACAACTCGCTAGTATATACAGGTTGCGAAGAGAATCACCTGCATGGAGTCCACTTTAGGAATTTCTGTCGCATAAAATGAGATGTGATATAGAGAAAAGACCTGGCCGCAGGTACGCTACCGCCCTTGGCTTAACAGCTACCAATGCACTGCACTTCTTTCCCTGTAAATTCAATCGTAGATTCCGATAAGTCGGCGATTAATCCATCAAAGCAAACAATTTCGCGGCCATAAGTTTACGAGATTCTACCCTCAATTGGGAGCGTAATCTCACATTATCAGTTACGTAGCCAGCGCTACGAACCAATTGTCGATAACGCTATTGTTTTCTGCTCTTCACGTAAAAACAGAACCAGTACAAAGCAACTGAATAATCTCAACTTTATGATTTTATTGCTTTTTTACCACAAAAAGAGTGTTGACTTAGTTTCAAGTTAATTATAGTTAGTCAACTACAAAAATTGATAGTAAAAAGAAGTATGCCACGCTGTTGTTATCATTAATAAATTCGATATTTAGCCAGAAAACTTATTTAGGAAACATCCTGGCTGATTATCATTGTGCTCATTATTGCGCAGAATGCCCCATCACAAATTTATTTCATGGATATGAAATATCGCCGCTATTGACACTTTCATCATAAATTTCATATTGCATACAATGTGAACACGACATGATTCTTTCTGGATCCTACAATCTTCCGCATATGTTTGAGTCAGTAAAATCGCTTATGCAGATCGGCCCGGGTAAAAGGTTTTTCCAGTGGGCCAATCTTCACCGCAATCTCACTCAGCAGAGATTGCGTCGGCGCCTTCGCCCCCGTATTCAGCAGAAGCGCCGGGATAATCACCATGCTCGCCAGACTGCCAAAGGATAACCGCGCTGTATGAGTGGCGCGAACGCGTGACTGTTGCAGCAGAAAAATTGCGCTGCCTGCGGCTCCCAGCAGTAAGCCGGCAATGACTTCAGAAGTTGAATGTGCGTGGACCATCAGTCGGGAGTAGCCAACCAGTCCGGCCAGAGCATAACCCACTATGACAGCAGTAAAACGAAGAGCTGGTGTGGCACGCGCGCACAGCAGCCATAAGAGGATTGGCCAGAAAGCTGAAGATAATGCGGTGTGCCCGCTAAAGCCAGTGAAGTCCAGCTCGCGAATCCCAATACCCCAACCCATAAATGCCAGTTTTGATGCGCAGACAATTGCGCCGGTTATGCCAAACAGCAGCGCCCAGTGCCAGGCCAGCTGCTTTGAATCTTTTCGCAGAAAAAGCACGATAAACAATACTGCCGCACTGGGTAACAGTACGGTGCTATCGCCAAAAAAAGTGACAACCTGCCAGTTCATTTATCTTTCATCCTTTGACGATCTCTCCAGTTCGCAACGCCTTTCCCGCGACATTTGTGTGGGCATATGCACTTCTTAAGTTCACATTAATATGCACACGCTACCGTTGTTTAATGCGCAAACATGATCTCAGTCAAGTTTTATTTTCATGTTACACCTTGACTAAGGGCCGCTTACTTAAGAAAAATCTTAGTAAGTAATTATCAGCAAAGAGTAAATTTTGCTTGTCTGACCATTTCATCATGCTACGTCTTATTCGACTACCAGAAGTCTCCGAACATTTGCTGCGTTCAAAAGCGATACACTATAACAATTAAATCAGCTAACTCATTGTATTTATAGGGACATTAACCAGTTCTACGCGCAGTATCTGATATTGTGAATCTGACGTTGTGAACGGCCACGAATCCTCTTTTCGTCATCAGATAATTCGAACCGTTCACTCTCACGCGCTAATAAGCACTGACGCGAAAACTACGCCAGCAGCTTCTTAATACTCTCGCGGAATTTTGCCCCTTCTTTATGGTTACGCAGCCCGTAGCTTACAAAAGCCTGCATATAGCCCATTTTTTTACCGCAGTCATAGCTGTCGCCAGTCATTAACATCGCATCAACCGACTGTTTTTTCGCCAGCTCGGCGATCGCATCGGTTAACTGAATACGTCCCCAGGCGCCCGGCTCGGTACGCTCCAGTTCAGCCCAGACATCGGCAGAAAGCACATAGCGCCCTACCGCCATCAGGTCGGAATCCAGGGTTTGCGGTTCATCAGGTTTTTCGATGAACTCCACGATACGGGCAACCTGCCCCGCCGATTCCAGAGCGTCCTTAGTCTGGATAACGGAATACTCGGAGAGATCGCCTTCCATCCGTTTGGCCAGTACCTGGCTACGACCCGTTTCATTGAAACGCGCCACCATCGCGGCAAGGTTATAGCGCAGAGGGTCGGCGCTGGCGTCGTCCAGAATGATATCCGGGAGCACCACCACAAACGGGTTATCGCCAATCAGCGGGCGGGCGCAAAGAATGGAGTGACCTAAGCCCAGCTGCTGGCCCTGACGCACGTTCATGATCGTTACGCCAGGAGGACAGATAGCCTGCACTTCCGCCAGAAGCTGACGTTTTACGCGCTGTTCAAGCAAGGCTTCCAGTTCGTAGGAGGTGTCGAAATGGTTTTCTACGGCATTCTTGGATGAATGCGTCACCAGCACGATTTCCTTGATACCCGCAGCTACAATTTCATCAACAATGTACTGCACCATTGGCTTGTCGACGATCGGCAACATCTCTTTCGGAATGGCCTTGGTGGCAGGCAACATATGCATCCCTAATCCTGCTACCGGTATAACTGCTTTCAAACTCACCATTTTCATATCCACCCGTATGGTTATAAACCTTTTGATCCTGTCAGTTTGTATGTATCACTGGCATTTATCAGTGATGATACACGCTTGATACCTGCCATTCTGTCCGTCAAATTCTGAAATTACACGCTGAATTTAAGAATACACGCAAAGTCTACATACCAATAGACAGTTTTAAGAAAATTCTTATACATATACTTTATAAAGAATTTCCATTTAATTACAATGAGTTACTCACCAACAGCACCTTATTTTATTCATAAGGTAGCGTAATGACGCTCATCGCTTCTCCATCGTTTCTCTTTTAATACCTTGTAATCTTTCATCATGAATTGACACAGAGCAAGTGACTGCAAAAAAATAAAAATCCAGCCCAAATAATCAATTATATTGATAATAAAATTATTTAACGTACAAAAGCGCCTGAATTGCAGCCAATTACCCGTCACGCTTGACTTCACGGTCAGCAATGATATTGCTGAAAAAAACGACGGGCAGTCCGCTGACTTAAACCCTCTTCGCTGCTGTTTTTACCGCTCGCCATCACATATAACGCTCATTACATCGTCCTGCAAAAATTGATCTACCGCAAGCCACGACATTAAGTAGTATAAAAATCCAAATTCAAGAAAATCGTTGATATATACATCAAATCTATTGATTGACTCTCGCGTTATCTAAGTAACGTATCCGCCTTCTGCTACAGAGCAGCATGGTCCTTCACCGCTCGGGTGACATCTGGCTTAACAATCGAGCGTACCGTCTCCGCCCGTATCGCTGAAATTTCGCGCGTTAATTAATAAGTACCATCCCATAAGCGCATTGTGGAAAGGTTATATCCTGCACAACTGACTCTTTTATTTGCTGGTTTATTGGGAAGCGGGTTCGGGGCTGAGCTAATTAACAGCAGAAAATATTGCATTTTATCTATAGCTTATCCATGATCGATTCATGGCACTCTTAGGTTGTAAAGGTTTTAACTGAATATGGAATGGATTGCCGACCCCTCGATTTGGGCCGGGCTCATTACGCTTGTCGTTATTGAGCTGGTACTCGGTATTGATAATCTGGTTTTTATTGCCATTCTCGCGGAAAAACTTCCCCCCGCGCAGCGAGACCGGGCCCGCGTCACCGGTCTGCTACTCGCAATGGTGATGCGCCTCCTGCTGCTGGCTTCGATCTCCTGGCTGGTCACGCTAACCAAACCGCTCATGACCTGGCACGATCTGAGCTTTAGCGCCCGCGATCTGATTATGCTGTTTGGCGGATTATTCCTCCTCTTCAAAGCCACCGTTGAACTTAACGAACGGCTGGAAGGGAAAGATAGCGATAACCCAACCCAGCGCAAAGGCGCCAGGTTCTGGGGGGTGGTAGCGCAAATCGTGGTTCTTGATGCCATCTTCTCTCTCGACTCGGTGATAACCGCGGTCGGCATGGTTGACCACCTGGCGGTCATGATGGCTGCGGTGATTATTGCCATTAGCCTGATGCTGATGGCCAGTAAAGCCCTCACCCGCTTTGTTAACAGCCATCCGACCATCGTTATTCTCTGTCTGAGCTTCCTGCTGATGATCGGCTTTAGCCTGATTGCCGAAGGCTTTGGTTTCCCTATTCCTAAAGGCTACCTGTACGCGGCTATCGGCTTCTCGGTCATGATTGAATCCTTCAACCAGCTGGCGATTTTTAACCGCCATCGCTTTCTCTCGGCCAACCTGACGCTACGCCAGCGAACCACTGAAGCGGTGATGAATCTGTTGAGCGGGCGCAAAGACAGTAGCGAGCTGGATAGCGAGACCGCCTCGCTGGTTGCCGATCGCGACGATAACCCACTCTTCAATCCGCAAGAGCGGCGGATGATTGAACGGGTACTGAATCTCAATCAGCGTACCGTCAGCAGCATCATGACCTCGCGTCATGACATTGAACATATTGATCTCAGCGCGCCGGAAGAGGAGATTCGCGCCTTACTCGACAAAAATCAGCATACCCGCCTCGTGGTTACCGGAGGCGATGATGACGAGGATATGCTTGGCGTCGTGCACGTGATCGATCTTCTGCAGCAATCATTACGCCATGAACCGCTCAATCTGCAGGTTCTGATTCGTCAGCCGCTGGTGTTCCCGGAAACGCTGCCGCTGCTTCCTGCGCTGGAGCAATTCCGCAGAGCCAGAACCCACTTCGCCTTTGTGGTCGATGAATTTGGCTCTGTGGAGGGGATTGTGACGCTCAGCGACGTCATGGAGACCATCGCCGGAAATCTGCCTAATGAAGCAGAAGAGATCGATGCCCGTCACGATATTCACAAAAACGGCGACGGGAGCTGGACGGTCAACGGGCATATGCCGCTGGAAGACCTGGTCCAGTCCGTTCCTCTGCCGCTGGATGAGAAACGTGAATACCATACGGTTGCCGGTCTGCTGATGGAGTACCTGCAGCATGTGCCGCAGGAAGGTGAAGAAGTGAAACTTGACGGCTACGTGCTGCGCACGCTGCAGGTGGACAGCCATCGGGTACAAAAAGTACTGATAGTGCCGCCGGCGCAGGATGAAGATGAACTGGATTATGAAGTGTGATGCTCTCTTTGATGAAGCATCAAAAGCCGGACGCAGGCGGGTTAATCGATTTTTAAGGGTCTGCTAATCTTTCTGCCGGGTAGGGGCTATCGCCTTACCCGGCCGTCAAAACCTAAACGCTCAACACATCCCTCTTTAGCCGTAGGCCCGCGCAGGCGAAGCGCCGCCGGCAATTCCAGAGGAATGCGCATTGCCGGCAATCTGCGCACGATGCGCTTCTTCTGCTTTTCCTGGCTAACTTACAGTTTGTCGAGCAGCTTCTTCACATCCTTGCCGTCCTGGGTGTTTTTATTGCGTTCAGCCCATTCGCTAAGCCGTTTCCTGGCTTCATCCTGCAGCTGCTTGCGGAGTATCTGGTCAACCTGCAGGCTGTAGCTCAGCGTCTGCCAGTTACCATAAATTCGCAAAGGGATCGCCGTCTGCTTGAGCCTGTCGATGAGTTTGCTTTCGCCCTTCCAGCCGCCCAGTACCCGGACGTTGAAGAGCATATCACAATCTTCTTTCAGCAGGTTGAGCTCACCCTGACCGGTCAGCGCCATCATGTCAGATTGGCCCTGCATATGCGTCAAGGTGACCAGCCCATTATTCAGCGCAAACTCGGTGCTGACAGAGTCCAGTCGGGTCGCATTGTCGTAATTTTCCTGCGCCTGAACGTTGGTGCTGCGCTCGACGGCCTGCTGTACCAGCTGCTGGAAGTTGAGCCCTTCAGTGCGCGTATCAGTGAGCTGCGTTACCGCCTGCCCCTGCCAGCTGCGGCGGAACTCGTCGGCATCGATCTTACCGCCGGAGAACTCGCCGGTCAGCGAGAGCTTGCCGGTGAGGTTTATCGAATAATTAAACGCTTTCAGAATCGAGCCGATCTCGACGTTGTCGAGTTGCGGCTGGAAAGAGGCATGCGGCGTTGCGCCCCGCGCGTCGAGCGAGCCGGGGAGCGAGAGTCGTCCACCGTCCAGGCTCCCCTGCATCTGGTGAATCGTCAGCAGCCCCTGCTGGTTGCTGATTTCACTTTTCACCTGGGTAAAGTGCATTCCCCGCCACTGCAGCTGGTCAGCCGTCAGGTTCAGCCGGGCGTTAAACCCGCGCAGGGCGTTGTAATCCTGCTGAGTATCGTTATCCGCAATAACCGGGCGCAGCTGCCTGTTCTGGCTTTGCCCCTGCTGGTTAACGCTATTATCGCCAGAGGCGGAGGCATGAGAAAGCAGGCTATCGAGGTTGAGCGTGCCCGCCTGAAGGTTCAACGTCCAGTCAGGCTGGTCGCCCAGCACGACGCTGCCGTTGCCGGCAATGGTGCTGCCGTTAGCCGTTAAGTTCAGCCCATCGAAGCTGAGCTTTTTCGCATCCTCGACCCAGCTGGCCTGCATGCTGGCCTGGCCGCTAATCCCTTCGGGGGGAAGCTCCGCGCCGCGAAGCTGCCAGTTCAGTTGTGAAATATCCGCCTTCAGAGAATGAGGATAATCACCGCCCTGCACCTGGGCGGAGAAGGAAAGCGCCAGATCGCGCTGATCGCGGTTCACCCGGCCAGAGAAATCGACCGTGGCGCGATGGCTGCTGTCCTGCTCCATCTGCAAACGGATATCGCGCACCGTAACCTGCTCGCCATCTTCATGCTGAAAAAAGAGCACGCTATCGGCAATCTGTAGCTTCTGGACATCATACGACCAGCCGCGATCCTCCGGCACCTGAGGCAGCGTGTTGTCGTGCGGGACGACCGGAGCCCCCTTGCTACGCACGGCTTCGGTTTTGGAGGTCAGCTGGATCACCGCGCCCTTTAACATCACCTGCTTGACCTGCAGCTGATGGGAGATCAGCGGCAGCAGCCCGACGTCAAGGCGCATATTATCCGCGCGAATAACGGGTTCTTCAGCGCCCGGCGCGGTCAGGGTCATGCGGCCTGAGAGAATACTGAGCTGCGGCCAGACGTGCCAGCGCAGCGGCCCATTGAGCTCGAGCTGATAGCCGCTACGATCCGCCACCTCTTTGACCATATAGGCGCGAAAATCGTTGGGGTTGACCAGCAATACCAGCGCGGTAAGACCGGCGACAACTACCGCCAGTAAGATCATCAGCGTGGTCAGAATTCGTCTCATGGCATCCTCAGCAAACCGCTAAAATTATCAATCCTTGTCGATTCGACTCGCTACCGCGCCCTGCTGGTCGCGATATTTCGCATCTTCGCGGCGATTATAAGGCCGCATCGCCGGCCCGGATAACGGCTCAAAGCTTAACGCCCCGATCAGCATCCCCGGACGCAGCGCCAGCGGCAGCTTACCCGAATTATAGAATTCCAGTACGATGCAGCCGGACCAGCCCGGATCGATGCGGTGCGCGGTGACGTGCACCATCAGGCCCAGACGCGCCAGCGAAGAGCGGCCATCCAGCCAGCCGACGAGATCCGGCGGCAGGGTGACCGATTCAAAGGTCACCGCCAGCGCCAGCTCGCCCGGATGCAGGAAGAACGCTTCACCATCCGGCAGAACAATCTCTTCGCTCATCACGCGATCCAGCGCCGCGCTGACTTCCGCTTTAGGCCCGCTCAGGTCAATAAAGCCCGCCGTGTGCCCGCGGAAAGTCCGAAACTTATTTCCCAGCCGAACATCGACCGTTGCGCCGTTAATGCGCTCAACGGGCGGGCGCGGATTAATGGCCAGACGCCCCTCATCCAACCAGGCTTCTATATCTCGGTCGCACAGACGCATGAACGTTCTCCTTTAAGGCATTGCGCCCCTACGCCTTCCGGGGATAAGGGCAAATTGGCTTCTCTTTGCACGTTACACAATTCGTTCGTGTTATTCAAAGAACTGACTGATTTTGGCCTTCAATATATCGATGGCGATACGGTTCTTACCGCCGCGAGGCACGATAATATCGGCATACTGTTTGGAAGGGTCGATAAACTGTAGGAACATCGGGCGCACCGTTTTCTGGTACTGCGCCATTACCGAATCCATCGAACGCCCACGCTCGTTAACGTCTCGCTTAATGCGCCGCATCAGGCAGATATCCAGCGGGGTGTCGACAAAAATGGAGAAACTGAGTTCGTTGCGCAGGCGGGCGTCGGTCAGCAGCAGAATCCCTTCGAGAATGATGACTTTCTTCGGTTCAATATGAATGGTTTCCGGCATACGGGTATGCTCAACGTAGCTATACACCGGCAACTCTATCGGCTGGCCGCTTCTCAGCATCTGCAAATGCTGAAACAGCAGACTATGATCCATGGAGCTTGGGTGGTCATAGTTGGTTTTTACACGCTCTTCCATCGACAGATGACCTTGATCCTTGTAATAGCTGTCTTCCGGAATAACGCCGATATGTTCATCGCCGACCTGTTCACGTAATTCACGATATAGCGTACTGGCGATAAGGCTTTTGCCCGAAGCCGATGCGCCGGCGATGCCTATAATGACGCACTGATGAGACGTATCAGTCATAAATTTTTGCGACCTGATTAACCTGGGAATGTAGGAAGGGTGGCGGTTGACCGCCAAACGCCGCAATTATAGGGATTTCAGCGCGTCGATACCAGTGCTAAGCGCCTCCCGGGTCTATTCCTCCTCCGGCGACCAGCCTTGCGTATACCAGATATGCAGTAAAGCGTACGAGCGCCAGGGGTGCCAGCGGCTGGCATAGCGCGCAATCCGCGCCGGCGTCATGCCGGGAAAACGCTGTTTAATCAGATAATCATCCGCCAGGAAGATATCCGGCGCCTGCCAGCCGCGCAGCGCGAAATAGTTCGCCGTCCATCGGCCTATCCCGGGCAGCGTCTGCAGCTGCTTTATTCCGGCGTCGATATTCTCCGGCGCGAAGAGGGGGAGATCGCCGCGGATAGCCGCCTGCGCCAGGTGGATCAGCGCCTCCGCGCGCCGCAGGGGCATGCCCAGCGCCTTTAGCGCCAGCGGATCGGCCTGCGCCAGCCGCTGCGCGCTCGGGAAGAGATAAAAGCCCGGCGCGTCGGTCAACGGTTCCCCGAAGGCGGCCACCACTTTCCCGGTGAGCTTTGCCGCCATGGCCACGCTCACCAGCTGGCCGAGCACCGCCCGTACCGCTTGTTCAAACGCATCCAGGGAGCCCGGCAGACGAAGCCCCGGCCTTGGCAGCGCAAGGCTTCCCAGCGTCAGGGCGATCTGCTGCGGGTCGCAGGACAAATCAAATAAGCGCGCAACCCGCGCCAGGCACGACTCCGCGACCGGCTGCAGCCCGGCGGAAAGCGTCACCCGCATGCCCTGCGCGGCGTCATCCGGCGTCACCGTGATGAGTCCGGCGTGGCCATTCAGGGCGAAGCTGCGGCAATAGCTGTCGCCGGCAAAAGTTTCAATTCCCTGCACCGTACGCGCGCCAAGAAAATGAAACATCCATTGCCAGTCGTAGGGGGAATGCCAGGGTAGCAGCGTCATCATTTCTCCTTTTTTAGCGCTTCAATCATAGCGGCTCCGCGCCGCCTGCGCCTTGCTTTTAAATTCCAGTTGTCGCAGTGCCGTCAATCCGCTAAAGTCGCCCCCCTTCTTCACCGGCATGGGGATTTTGCAGGCTATGTTTATTGGTTTTGACTACGGTACCGCTAACTGTTCAGTGGCGGTGATGCGCGACAATACGCCGCAGCTGCTGACGCTGGAAAACGGCAGTTCACTACTGCCATCAATGCTTTGCGCGCCGACCCGCGAAGCGGTCAGCGAGTGGCTCTACCGCCATCACGACGTCCCGCCCAACGGTGATGAAAACCAGGCGCTGCTGCGTCGCGCGATAAGCTTCAACCGCGAGGAAGATATCGACGTACTCGGCAACAGCGTGCAGTTTGGTCTCGCTTCGCTGCATCAGTACGTTGAAGATCCGCAAGAAGTCTACTTCGTAAAGTCGCCGAAATCGTTTCTCGGCGCCAGCGGGCTTAAGCCGCAGCAGGTAGCGCTGTTTGAAGACTTAGTGTGCGCCATGATGCTGCATATCAAACTCCAGGCGCAAACGCAGCTAACGGATACCATCGACCAGGCGGTTATCGGCCGCCCGATTAACTTCCAGGGGCTGGGCGGCGATGATGCCAACGCCCAGGCGCAGGGCATTCTCGAACGTGCGGCAAAGCGCGCGGGCTTTCGCGACGTCGTGTTTCAGTTTGAGCCGGTCGCCGCCGGTCTGGATTTCGAAGCGACGCTGAGCGAAGAAAAACGCGTGCTGGTCGTCGACATCGGCGGCGGTACCACCGACTGTTCGCTGCTGTTGATGGGGCCGCAGTGGCGAGAAAAAGCCGATCGCCAGCAAAGCCTCCTCGGCCACAGCGGCTGCCGCGTCGGCGGTAACGACCTGGATATCGCCCTGGCCTTTAAATGCCTGATGCCGCTGCTAGGGATGGGCGGCGATACCGAAAAAGGCATCGCGCTGCCGATTCTGCCGTGGTGGAATGCGGTGGCCATTAACGACGTGCCGGCGCAGACCGACTTTTACAGTGCCGCCAACGGTCGCCTGCTTAACGATTTGCTGCGCAGCGCCCGCGATAGCGAAAAAGTCGCGCTGCTGCTGAAGGTCTGGCGTCAGCGTCTGAGCTATCGCCTGGTGCGCAGCGCGGAAGAGAGCAAAATCGCCCTTTCCGCGCAGCCGAACGTCACCGCGGGGCTGCCGTTTATTAGCGACGAGCTGGCGACAGCCATCAGCCAGCAGGGTCTGGAAGCTGCGCTGGATCAGCCGCTGGCCCGGATCATGGAGCAGGTTCAGCTGGCGCTGGATAATAGTAATGAAAAACCGGACGTGATTTACCTGACCGGCGGCAGCGCTCGCTCGCCGTTGATTAAAAAAGCGCTGGCGGCGCACCTGCCGGGTATTCCGGTTGCCGGAGGCGATGATTTTGGCTCGGTTACCGCCGGGCTGGCCCGCTGGGCGCAGGTGATGTTTCGCTAAACATCCGCTGCGTTCCCGCACCACAGAACGCAGTGAATTTGTAGCCCGGCTCAGCGCAGCGCGAGCCGGGCTACATCTTCCCGATAGCCCCCTGTTGTCACCCTTCACGCCGCGAAACGTAATCCCGCCGCTTTTCGCCAGTATAAATCTGCCGGGGGCGATAAATATTCAGCGGCGCTTCGTGCATTTCGTTCCAGTGCGCCACCCAGCCAAGCGTTCTGCCTACGGCGGTAATCGCCACAAACATCGATGAAGGCAGCCCCATCGCTTTAAGGATCACCGCGGTGTAGAAATCCACGCTCGGCGACAGGCCATTTTCAACAAAGTAGGGGTCGGTCAGCGCTACCTCTTCAAGGGCCATCGCCACCTGTAGCGGCATATCGGACATCCCCAGTTCCTTCAGCACCCGGTGACAGGTTTCGCGCAAAATAGCGGCGCGCGGATCAAGATGACGGTAGCGAGAGTTACCGAATCCCAGACGACGAAACGCCTGCGGATCGCGTTTCGCTTTGCTCAGGAACGCCGGAATTTGGTCGACGGTGTTGATCTCCTCCAGCATCCGCATACTGGCTTCGTTCGCCCCGCCGTGGGCCGGTCCCCATAAAGAAGCGAGCCCGGCGGCAATGCAGGCAAAAAGATTCGCCCCGGAGGAGCCCGCCGCCCGGACGGTGGTCGTCGATGCGCACTGGCCATGGTCGGCGTGCAGCACCAGGATCTGGTTCATCGCCTGCTCAATCACCGGATTCAGCTGATACGGCTCCGCCGGGATAGCAAACAGCATATGCAGGAAATTCCCCGCGTAGGAAAGATCGTTGCGCGGATACTGCGCCGGTTGCTCAATAGAAAACTTATAGCTCATCGCCGCCAGCGTCGGCATTTTCGACAGCAGGCGGGTGGCGGCCAGCGCGCGGTGCTCGGGATTTTCAACGTCCAGCACATCGTGATAGAACGCCGCCAGCGTGCCCACCAGAGCGCACATTAAGGCCATCGGATGCGAGTCGCGCCGAAAGCTGCTGCACATGCGGCCAATCTGCTCGTGTACCAGGCTATGGCGGGTAATCGTGTTTTTGAACGCCTGATAGCTGGCTTCGTCAGGCGCATCGCCCCGCAGCAGAATCCAGGCTACCTCAAGGAAGTCGCACTGGCGAGCCAGCTGATCGACCGGATAGCCGCGGTGCAGCAAAACGCTGTTTTCGGTATCAATCCAGGAGATGGCCGACGTACAGCCTGCGGTGTTAGCAAAACCGGGGTCGAAACTGCATATACCTGCGGACGCCAGCGGACGAATATCCATGCCGGGATAGCCCTGCGTCCCTGAGACCGTACTCAACGGAATGGACTGTTGTTCATCCAAAGACAGCGTTAGCGATTTCGTCGTCATCCTGTCAGGTCTCCTTGCACAACGAGTGAATGATTTACCTGGTCATTTCTCCAGGCGGAATAACCAACATAACCACAGTCGTCCGCGGATTCTTTGATGTAAATAACCAAAACATTGATAAAGGACCACTATTACGGGTGGGGAAGAAACAGAAAATCGCCCTTTCAACCGCATAAAATACGCTTACCCCGAAATTACCCTCGTCTAAATTCTACTATCACGCCTTAGAATACTGATTTTATTTCATTGCAGGTCAATATATAACCATTTTATTTTTTTGCCCGCATAAATCCGCTACTCGCACGCGGTGCCACGGTCTGCCGGTGTCAGTTTTTTATCACACGCTCGTCGGCGGTCTTTTATGAGGGTCTGTGCGACCGGTCATCCCATCAGCCGCGGTGGATTCATCGCCAAAGGCGCCTCGCTCGCCGCAGATATTGTCCGTTGTCGTTATTTCAGCGTAAATTAAACTTGAATATAACCCGCTGCTTTTATATGCGCTGATTAAATAATCTAATGCCAATTTTATATAGCTATCGCGTCAATTTATGGCATAACATCATAAACCCGTATGCTGTGCCTGAACTTTCAGGTTGCTTATTATGCACCTCCCCCCTACGTTAACGTTGATTGAGAATCTTCTTACGGCAGGTCTGGCCAGTTACCCGGCGTGCAGATAACGCTGGAATAATATCTTCGGCACCAGCAGAATGCTGCGTTGCCCGGCCCTGGACGTTTATTTCCCGAATGCGGAGGGGTACCTGTGCCTGCGGTAGCGTTCCTCTGCGTTTATACCGTCTGATTGATTAATCCATGCCACAAGGGGGCGTGATTGAATCGTTTGTGCGCTTTTTATGATCTTATTCGCAGGAGCCGCAGCGCGCATTTCTGGGCATGGTGCGGCGTCATTATCGCTCTGCAGATAGGGACGCCAGCCCGCGCGGAGGTCCGCCAGCTGGGTATTGATATTCCGGTCTACTGGTACGCCGACGCCAGCGACACGCTGACCCTCAACGCCTTTCTTTCGCTCCCTGAAGAGGCGCTAAAAACGGCGCCGCTTATCCCGTCGTTCGGCTACTCGACAAAGGCCTACTGGCTACGTACTTCGCTCCCGGCGGCCTTATTTGCTGGCGAACAGCGCTGGCTGCAGCTCGGTCCGTCGTTTGTCGATCGTTTGACCGTGTTTTATCGCCCCTACGGCAGCGACAGTCCGTGGCGACAGAAAGAGTTTGGCGACCATGCGTCTGCCAGGGATAACGATCTCGACTACCGCGAAAGCGTGCTGATTCTACCGCCCCCGCCCACGGCGGCTGGCTACGAGATGGTATTCCGTCTCCAGAGCAGCAGCACCCTGATTCTGCTGGCGACGCTCTCCTCCCCGCAGGAGTTCGTGCGTTCGGCCACCCTGGATACCGCTTTCTGGAGCTTCTATTTTGGCCTGGCGGTGATTGCCAGCGGCATCGCCCTGTGGCTTGCCGTCGCGCTGCGTCGGCGCCTGCTGTGGGGGATCTGCCTGTTCTCGCTAAACTATCCGCTCGTCGCGGCCCTGCATGGCTACCCGGAGTGGTTATTTGGCAGCGCCCTGCTGCCGGTTCAGGATTACATGATCAGTTGCCTGTCGCTGGTGAGCTACGCCACCGCGCTGTGGCTACATAGCGAAGTTTTCGATCTCAAGAAAAATATGCCGCGGCTGCATCAACTGTTGCTGGCGGCGATCGGTTTAAACATCGTTCTGCAAATCAGTATTCCGCTGGGCTTTTACGGCCTGGCGATGCAGATTGAAGCCGGGATATTTTTTATCGCCGCCCCTATTCTGTTGATCACGTCATGGATGCTGTGGCGGCGCAAAGCGGTTGATATCAACACCCTGCTGCTGGGGCTGCTGCCGCCGGTATACGTCGTCTCCGCCGGGCTGGCGCTGCTCTCTATCCACGGCGTCATTCCGTTTCATAACATGGTTTATTCCACCTGGCAGTACGCGCTGATTATCCACATCGTCACCGTCCTGATCATTGCCGTACTGCGGGTGCGGGCGGAAAACCGGACTCTGGTGCGCAAGCAGCAGCTGGCGCGAGAGCTACAGATTGAACGCGAGGCCAGCTTCCACCAGCGCCAGTTTATGGGAATGGTAGCGCATGAGTTCAGAACGCCGCTGGCGATCCTCCAGGCCGCGCTGGAAAACCTGCGCCTGTGCCCCTCAACGGTGACGCAGAGCTCGCGCCTCGACCGCATGCAGCGGGCGACAACCCGTCTGGTACAGCTTACCGATAATTGCCTGGCCGACGCCCGCCTCTCCTCCCGAGACCTGCACGCCGACAAGCAGGAAGCCGAACTGCTGCCGGTCATCCATATGGCCGCGACGGTCGTGGATCTTTCGCTTAATCATTATTTGAATGTCACCCTTGAGGGGCAAACTGTGGGTCCGGACTCCCCTTCGCCGGTGCTGTTTATTGATAGCGGGCTGCTGTGTATCGCTATCGCCAACCTGCTCGATAACGCGGTTAAATATGCCGCAGCCGGGGAGATAAGAGTCGAGATTTATCCGCAGGAAAAACACGTGGAATTACGCATTGGCGATCGCGGTCCCGGCATCCCGCCGGAACAGGTCGAGCATATCTACGAGCGCTATCGGCGCGGCGAAACGCACACCGCAACGCCGGCCGGGACCGGTCTTGGGCTGTATGTCGCCCGACAAATCATCCAGGCTCACGGCGGGGACCTGTGGCTGGCAGAAAATAGCTCAGCCGGATGCGAATTTGCGCTCACGCTCCCGCTGACGGGACAGCAGAAGGATAAACCATGACATTACGCGTAGCTATCATCGAAGATAGCGCAGATCTACTCGACGAGCTGCTGGCTTTTCTGCGCCATCGCGGCTTCGATGCCTGGGGCGTGGGCAGCGCCGAAGCCTTCTGGCGGCAGCTGCATCGCGCTCCGGTTGATATCGTGCTTATCGATATTGGCCTGCCGGGCGAAGACGGATTGAGCGTGCTGGATTATCTGCACGAGATTGGCCAGTTCGGCCTGGTCGTCATTACCGCCAGAGGACATGAGCAGGATCGGCTCCAGGCCTTAAACGCCGGCGCCGATCTCTATCTCATCAAGCCGGTCAACTTTTCCGACCTCGCGGAGAGCATCCAGGCGCTGGGCTCCCGGCTTCGCCAGCAACAACCGGCGGAACGCGTCAATCCGCCGCTATCAGCAGAGCGGCCAGCGCCGTCTCACTGGGTACTCCAGAGCGAGCACCTTGTGGCGCCGTCTGGGCTGGCCCTGCCGCTCACGCAGCAAGAGTACCGGCTGCTGGAAGTGTTAATGCGTAACCGCAATGAGGTCTGCAGCAAGGTTGACCTGCATACCTCTCTGTTTACCGATGAAGGCGAACCGGAACTGCATCGAATCGACGTCGTGATCAGCCGCCTGCGCCACAAGGCCCGCCTTCACGGTATCACCCTGCCGATTCGCGCGATTTTTGGCAAAGGGCTGGCGTTTCTGTCCTGACCTTTCCCCAGCCGGCAGCGGCAGCGCTGCCGGTCAGTATTCCGCCATCCGCGCGGCGTCATTGCGAATATGTTTTCAGTTTCGCTCCTCTTGTTAATTTTTTTCAGTTTTTGAGAGGAATGAGAGAAATGAGACTGACAGCACATTAAGAATTTTCTTACATTGACATGGCGTCGTGAGCACACCGGCCCAAAGCCTCCCTGAGCAAACCGACTATTGCTGATCCAGCAATAGCTGAATTCAGGACGCTTGCCGTGCGCTTTTCGGCCGCGTATCGCGAGCACGGTTTAAAGAAGAGTATAAAAATATTCCCGTGCCGGCGAGGTACATTTTTAACACCTAAAATTAAGTTAAAGGATATCTATCATGGCCATGCAAACATGGTTAGCCTTATTGCTGTGCATATTTTGCCTTTGCGTGTCTGTTTACAGCCTTGTTTCCTATATCAGAGACAGGAGAAAACAAAAAATTCCGTTTTCAGCTAAGAATTCTTCGCGCAGAAAATAACTAAAGCCCCGCGAATAATAACCAAATCTGTCCAGCAGCAGCCACCGCATACGCCCGGAGGATTGTTCACAACATGGCGTTATGTTGATTTATCAGGGAAATAACGCCATGAAAAAAATAAACATCGCCATCAACACCAGGAATACCTTTCTCCGAGAGTCGTTGGTTGCCATAGTCAATGAGCTCATCAGCCGCAGCGGTAATCTTAAAGCCGCTTTTTCTTATAAGCATAATGATTTTTTAGATAAGGATATCATCATCGCTGAAGTTCTTCCCGGCGAGATCTATCTGTGCAATACCAGTATAAAGAACCGTAAAAAAAACAGTTCGGTGATTATATTGCACAGCTATGACAAACTTCCGGAAAAGGAGCTGATCGTCAACTGCCTTAAGGGCGTTATCTTTGTCTCAATCAAAGCCGTTAATATCGATAAGATGTTTGAAATTATTGCCCACGAGCTGAAAAGAAGTGAACTGCTTCCTCTGGCGCAGAGGATCGACTCGCCGCTAATTTGCACAAACTGCCCGCATAAAATGTTGTCCAAATCGCAGGTAGCCGTCGCCACAGGCATTATTCATGGCTTTGATATCGGTAAAATTTCTGCTCTCAACAAAGTCACCCCCAAAACCATCACCTGGCACAAAAGCAAAATTATGGAAAAATACAGCCTTAATAACAATTATGACTTTTTCCAGTTTATTAACTTATTAAAAGAGCGCTGGTAAACGCGCGCACGCGCCATCGACGATGGCATTATGTACCGTAAAATTAAGAATTTGCTGGCTTGCGAGGAACGGGATTCCGAAAAAGATCGGTAAAATGAAAAACATCTACTCAGGCGTTACGGGCAGCGGGTAACATGACCCGGTTCCCTGGTATGAAAATACCGGAGCGTATTTTTATACAATAAAAAATGCCTCTACCAGGGAATCTGTTACTTCGTCACATTGCCCCTGGCGTGCCTGTCAGGGGCCTCTTTTTCTGCGCAAAAAGCGACCCCGTCAGAGAGGCCGCCCGACGATCAGGCTTGCGCCTGCTGAGGCGCGACTTCAGCCTCGGGTACCTCATTCTGCGACAGACCTTCATTTTTTGACAGCATCGCCGTCGCAATCCCGTTACCCAGCACGTTAATCGCTGAACGCCCCATATCGAGGAAATGGTCAATCCCCATCAGCAGTAAAATACCCGCCACCGGAATATTGAAGCTCGGGATGGTCGCCGCCAGCACCACCAGCGCCGAACGCGGTACCCCGGCAATCCCTTTCGAAGCCAGCATCAGCGTCAGCATCATTACGGTAATCTCGCTAAAGCTCAGCTGAATATTGTAAGCCTGGGCGATAAACATGGCGGCAAAAGAGCAGTACACCATTGAACCGACCAGATTAAAGGAGTAGCCAATTGGCAGCACAAACGACGCGATATTACGCGAGCAGCCAAATTCCACCAGACGCTCCAGGGTTTTCGGATAGGCCGCCTCGGAGCTGCTGGTCGTGAACGCCACCAGCACCGGATCTTTGAGCATGTTCAGCAGGCGAAAAACCTCTTTTTTGAGCACCATATACCCCACCGCCAGCAGCACCGCGCTGGTCAGCAGAATCGCGACATAGTATCCGCCGATAAACGAGGCGTAATTAAGCAGGATCCCCAGCCCCTGCGAGGCGATAACCGAAGAGATCGCGGCGAAAATCGCCAGCGGCGCGACGTACATCACATACCCGGTCACCTTCAGCATAATATGGGAAACCACGTTCAGCGCCGCCACCAGCGGGGCGTTGAATTTCTCCCCCAGCGATGCCCCGGCAATACCGAAGAACATCGAGAACACCACGATTTGCAGAATCTCGTTGTTGGACATCGCCTCGGTAATGCTGGTGGGGATGGTATGGGTCAGAAAGCCTTTCAGGCTCATCCCGCTCACCGCCAGCCCGGTATCCACGGACTCTTTCGGGATCGCCAGGTTCAAACCGGCGCCGGGATGCTCGAGGGTAACAATCACCAGCCCGACCAGAATGGAGAGAATGGACGAGGTAATAAACCACACCATGGCTTTACCGCCGACCCGCCCAATGGTCGCCGTTTCGCCCAGCCGCATAATGCCCACCGTCAGGGTACTGAACACCAACGGCGCAATGACCATCTTAATCAGGCGCAGAAACACGTCGGTAAGCAGCGTAATGTTTTCCGACCATGCGGTAATGGTCGTTTGCCCGGCGTAAGCGTGGATGGCCGCGCCGGAGAGGATCCCCAACAGCATGAAGATGACGATGAACAGCGTGAGTTTGTTTGCACTTGCCACAAAAATTAACCCCTGATTTATTTAACGTGTTGTTTTTTAATGTATATATGTTTTATTTATTGGAATACATTAAACATTCACCACATAAATTGAATAAAAGCAGGCGGGGTTACAACTCTTTTTTAGTTTTTATAGTAAAAGTTAATGTGCTCGTTGATATGCATCAAACCGTGTCGCGCCGCCGGTAAGATGAAAAAGGCGCCGGCGTCAGAGGACAACCGGCGCAAAGAGGCATTAGTGTTTTACGGTATCCTCCAGGAAGAAACGTCCCAGCGGATTCTGATAAAAACCGTCGATATTTTTGCGGCTGACGTTGCGGTACGGGCTGTAATACAGATCGACCCAGTTCACGTCGGCCTTAGCCATTTTTTGCAGGTCGATATACATCTGCTCGCGCTTTTTACTGTCCATTTCAACGCGCGCTGCGGCCACCAGCGCTTTAACCTGGTCGTTATGATAGCGGGTCATATAGTTCATATTGGCATCGTGACCCAGCACGAAGGTGGTTTTCTGATCGGGGTCGAGAATATCGTTGGTCCAGTACATCACCGATATATCGTACTCCCCGGCCACCAGCATATCCCAGCTCTGGCTCGGGTCGACTTTTTGCAAATTCACCGTCACCCCGGCTTTTGCCAGCTGCTGTTGTAGCAAAATGGCAATTTGCTCATCGACTTCATCCCCGGCATTGACCACATAGTTCAGCTTCAGGTCGGCAGCGCCCGCCGCTTTCAGCATCGCTTTGGCCTTTTGCGGATCGTATGGCCGGCGAAGATTATCCTGATAGTGGTAAAGCGCTCCGGCGGGAATATAGGAATTGGCCACCTGACCGTAGCCAAAGGTCACGGTTTTCACAATCGCGTCTTTATCAATCGCGAAGTCCAGCGCCTGACGGACTTCCACCTTGCCCAGCGCGCCGTGAGAATGATTGATCAGCAGATGGTCCTCGCGAGTAGAAGGATCCAGCTCCACCTTCAGATTGGCATCCTTTTGTAACGATGCAATGCGCGAGAAAGGCACGGTCAGCGCGGCGTCAAGTTCGCCGGCCTGCACTTTCAGCATGCGGGTATTGTCGTCCGGAATGGTTAACCACTCCACGCCATCCAGGCTGACGTTTTTCGCCTGCCAGAAGTTCGGGTTCTTCACCAGCACGATCTTTTCTCCGCGCAGCCACTCTTTCACGCTAAACGCGCCGGAGCCCACGGGCTTTTCGGCAAACGCCTCTTCGCCTTCCGCCTTCATCGCCTGCTGGGAAATCACCGAAGCGTTCGGCAGCGCCAGCTGCGATAAAAACGGCGCTGAAGGCGATTTCAGCGTCACCACCAGCGTGCGCGGGTCCGTGGCTTCCGCTTTGGCAATAATGCTATAGGAATCCCGCCACAGCGAGCCTTCATCATCGCGGATACGGATCAGGCTAAACGCCGCATCGCTGGCGGTCAGCGGCGTACCGTCCGAGAACCGGGTTTCGCGAATTTTGAAGGTATAGACTTTGCCATCCGGGGAAATCGTCCAGCTCTCGGCCACGCCCGGCTCCAGCTTCGTCCCGCTTTTATCCACCCGCACCAGCGGGTCAAAGACGTTGGAAAAGACCCAGTTATCCGCATTTTGCGCCGATTTTATCGGGTCAAACGTGGTGCTGTCCTCCCGGCGGCCAATGGTCAATACGCCGGCCGCCTGAGCTATTTCACTCACCACGCTGAGCGCCAGAAAAACGCTCGCCGCCAGTAACTTAATCTGCCTGTGCTTCATCAAAAGATCCCCCAGTTAACGGAAAAACGGTCTCATCGCCCGCGAGGTTGAGCACGCAGGCATAAGCGCGATCGGCAATCTGCCGGGTTGGTGGTGGTGCGCCGGTGCGGCACTGCACCTGCGCATAAGGGCAGCGCGGATGAAATGCACAGCCTTGTGGAACGGCTACGGGACTGGGCGGCTCGCCCCCCAGCAAATTTTTCGGCAGCGGTTTATCCGGGTCGATTTCCGGGATCGCCGAGACCAGCGCGGCGGTATAGGGATGCAGCGGTCGAGTGAAGACCGCTTCTGCCGGCCCCTCTTCCACAATTCTCCCGAGATACATCACCGCAACGCGATCGCAGAGCCGCCGCACAATCGCCAGATCGTGGGCGATAAACAGAATCGCCAGCCCCATCTTTTCCCGCAGATCCATCAGCAGATTGACGATCTGTCCCTGAATAGAGACGTCCAGCGCCGCGACGCACTCATCGGCCACGATCAGCCGCGGCTCCATGGCCAGCGCTCTGGCAATACCGACGCGCTGGCACTGGCCGCCGCTTAGCTGAGACGGTTTCGCGCTGGCCTGCTGCGGACGCAGGCCGACCAGGGTGAGCAGTTCCGCAACCCGCAGCGCTTCCTGCTCGCGCGGGACTTTCTGATGCACGCGCAGCACCTCGGAGATGCTTTCTCCTACGGTCTGCCGGGGATTCAACGAGGCATAGGGATCCTGGAAAATCATCGCGCTTTGCTGGCGCAGACGGGCAATATCGCTGGTTAAGCCATGGGTAATGCGCTGTCCGGCGAACCGCACCTCGCCATCGGCAACCCGTTCAAGCTGTAACAGCGCTCGGCCAAGCGTGCTCTTACCGCTGCCGGATTCGCCGACAAGGCCCAGCGTCTCGCCAGGAAAGATCTGCATCGTGACCCGGTTTACCGCGTGTACGACCCGCTTCGGCCGCCAAAGGCCGCCGGAAACCGGGAAGGTGACGCAAAGATTATCGGCCTCAAGCAGCGGCCAGCGAGCGTTAACCATTATCCCTCCTGCCGTGCTGGCAAAATGTGATGGCAGGCCACCGCGTGGCTATGGCAATCCTGCCCGTAACGCAGCAATGGCTGGCTCTGACACGCCTCATCAGCGCGGCGGCAGCGCGGGTGAAAGCGACACCCTGATGGGAAGTGGTCGGCGCTGGGCGGCTGGCCGTCGATGATCGTCAACCTCCCCTGCCCGCCTTCGCTGGCCGGCTGACAATCAATGAGCCCGCGGGTATAGGGATGCAGGGGCCCGCCAAGCACTTCGCGTTTGCCGCCCACTTCACACAGCCTGCCGCCGTACATCACCGCAATCCGGTCGCAGGTTTGCGCCACCACTCCGAGATCGTGGGTGATCATAATGACCGCCAGCCCCAGCTCGGCGCGCAGATCGCTGAGCAGGCGCAGAATCTGCATCTGCACGGTGACATCCAGCGCGGTGGTCGGTTCGTCGGCAATCAGCAGCCGGGGTTCCGGCGCGAGGGCAACGGCGATCATCGCCCGCTGGCGCATGCCGCCGGAAAATTCGTGCGGATAGCTATTGAGCCGATTCTGCGGGTCCGGGATACCGACCTGGCGCAGCAAGGCCAGCGCATCCTCCCGCGCCTGACGGCGGTTTGCCGCAAAGTGAAGGCGGCGACTTTCTGCAATCTGTTCTCCAATGGTCATCACCGGATTGAGATGGCTGGTCGGGTTCTGGAAAATCATACCGATTTCCCGGCCGCGCACCGCCGACATTTGCCCTTCGCTGAGGGACAAGATATCCCGGCCGTCCAGCAGAACCTCACCGCCGGTAATCCGCAGTCCGGCCCCCGGCAGCAGGCGCATCAGCGCCCGGCAGGTCACGGTTTTTCCCGACCCGCTTTCGCCAACCAGCCCAAGCATCTCCCCGGCTTCAAGCGTTAACGAGACGTTATCCACCAGCGCGACATCCTCGCCGCGCATGACCGTCAGCTGATTTACCTTCAGCAAGCTCATACGCGTTCCCCTAGCTTATCGCCCAGCCCATCGGCCAGCAGGCTGAAGCCCATCGCCAGCAGCACGATGGCAAGCCCCGGAAAGGTGGTTATCCACCATGCGGTAGTGATAAAGCTCTGCCCTTCGGCCACCATAATCCCCCATTCGGCGGTAGGAGGCTGCACGCCGAGCCCGAGATAGCTCACCGAGGCCCCGTTCAGCAGCACCAGAACGCAGTCGGACATCGAAAAAATGATGGCTCCGGTTAGCGCATTGGGCAGCAGATGGCGGAACAAAATCCGCAGATGGCCGTAGCCCAGACTGCGGGCCGCCAGAATAAAATCGCGCTGTTTCAGCGTCAGTACCTGAGCGCGTACCAGCCGGGCGTAGGAGACCCAGCCCACCATCGCCATCGCCATATAAAAGCTGCTCAGCCCCGGCCCGAGGATGGCGATAATCGCCAGCATCAGCACCAGAAACGGAAAGGCCAGCACGATATCAATAACCCGCATCACCAGCGCATCGGCCACGCCGCCGATATAGCCCGCCAGCGCCCCCAGGGTGGTGCCGAGCATAAAGGGGAACAGGACCCCCAGCAGGCAGATTTGCAGATCGACCCGCGCCCCCCACAGCACGCGGGAAAAAACGTCGCGGCCAAAGTTGTCGGTACCGAAGAGATGCGCGCCGCCCGGCGGCAGCAGGCTGGAAGAGGCGTCCTGGGCAATCGGATCGAACGGCGCTATCCACGGCGCCAGACAGGCGACCAGTAGCCATAGTCCGACTATCGCCAGCCCGGCGAAGAGCGCCTGCTGACGCGGGATCGCCCGCTGACGCAGGCGGGAAAAGGTCGCTATCGCCTTCATAGTTTTATCCTTGGGTCGAGGGCCACGGTCAGAATATCCGCCAGCAGGCTGACCGCCACGGTGGCAAGGGCAAAGACCATTACCACGCCCTGCACCACCATGTAGTCGCGGCTAAAAATCGCCTTAACCAGCAGCTGTCCGAGGCCGGGGATAGCAAACACGCTTTCAATCACCACCGTACTGCCTATAAGCCAGCCAATATTCACCGCCAGCAGATTGATGGTCGGCACCAGCGAGTTCGGCAGCACGTGCCGCCAGAAGATACGTCTTTCCTGCTGCCCGCGCGCCCGGGCCGCCACCACATAGTCGCTATTCATCTCCATCAGCAGGCTGGCGCGCAGGTTGCGAATCAATACCGCCGACAGCGCCAGCGCCACGGTCAGGCACGGCAGAACCATATGGTGCAGTTGGTCTAAAAAATCGCTGCCGTAGCCGGAGACCGGAAACCAGCCGAGCACGATACTGAACAGCAGAATCAGCATGATGCCGAGCCAGAATGCCGGGAATCCGAGCCCGGCGGTCGTAAACAGACGAATCAACCGATCGGCGAGACGCCCGCGCTGGCGTGCGGCTATCGCCGCCAGCGGCACCGTCAACGCTACCGCCAGCAGAACGCTGCCGAGCACCAGCCACAGCGTCGGTTCCAGCCGCGAGGCAATCAGCTTCAGGGTATCCACCCGGTATACAATCGACTTCCCCAGCTCGCCCTGCAGCAGGTTGCGCAGAAAATAGCCGTACTGAACCCACAGCGGTTCATCGAGGGCAAACTGCGCGCGGATGCGGGCCAGCGCCGCCGGCGTGCTGCGCACCCCCAGCAGAATACGCGCCGGATCGCCGGGGATCGCGCGCACCATCATGAAGGTGATCAGGCTGATACCCAGCAGAACCGGCAGCAGCTGTAGCGGGCGAAAAAGCAGAAAGCGGTAACGATGCATTAACAGCCTCCCGCGTCGCGCTGGCGCGCCAGAAAATCGAGCAGCACCGGGTAGTAAGCCTGCGGCTCTTCGTAAAACGGCATGTGGCTGCTGTTGGCAAAAATGGCTATTTCAGCGTTCGCCAGCCCCTGCTTCATTTTCAAGGCGCAGGCGGGCGTCAGTTCATCGTGCTGGCCGCTGGTGATCAAACAGGGCACACGGATTGACGCCAGCTCAGCGCTGCGGTTCCAGTTTTTTAAATTACCGGTATAGAGGAATTCGTTCGGCCCCTGCATGGTGATATACGGGCCCATATTCCAGTCCCCAAGCGAGCGGATAACCGGCTCTGGCCAGACGTCAAGGCGGCACACGTGACGGTAATTCAGCAGCGTAATCGCCGCCTGATAGGCCGGATGGTCTAGCCAGCCGAGCGCTTCGTAGCGCTGCATCATCGCGACGGTTTCTGGCCCCAGCGCCCCGCGCAGACGGTTCAGCTCCTGCACCAGATGCGGCATATCGGCGACGGTGTTTTCCAGAATCAGCGAGCGAATTGCGCCAGGATGGTGCAATGCCACTTCAATCGCCAGCCATCCGCCCCACGAGTGACCAAGCAGATGCACCTGACCAAGGCCCAAAGTCCGGCGGACGGTCTCCACTTCACGCACATAGCGCGCCATCGTCCACAGGCTGGCGTCATCCGGCCGGTCGGACTTTCCGGTCCCCAACTGGTCAAAGGCGATCACCCGATAGCCGTGCTGTTTCAGACAAGCGTGGGCTTCACGCAGATAGTCGCAGGGCAGCCCCGGTCCGCCGTTGAGGCAGAGAATGGTCTCATCGCCGTCGCCAAACTGATAGGCCACGACGTTATAGCCTTCCACCGCAATGTTATGGCACCGGTCGGGCGCTATTTCGCTCCACATGGTCTATTCCTCATCGTCGATGGTAAGAGGGTTGGGGTCTGTCTTAACGCTAACGGCAACCCCGGACGCTGAACAGTTAGCAAAAATACTAGTTTTGCGCCGCGCCGGAACGGCACCGGAATTGCATATCTTTGGGCCAGCTACTGACGGATTTGCACAAATCGTGCCCGTCGCAGGTCTCGTTTTAGGTGAAGGGGGTTATATGCGACTGGAGTTTGACCACCCCGGCAGCGCGCGGGCGGCCAGCCTGGATGACGCATTCAGCGGGCTTTTTCAGCACACCCGGAGGTTGGGATTTGAGGCGGTGATTTACGATTACACGCCGGTTCCGCGTTCTCTGGAAGGAGAACTGATTACGCCCTCGCTGCTGAAAACGTTCAACGTGCCGGAAGATATGCGCCAGCTATGGTGCGAGCGCGGATATTACCAGGTGGATCCGGTACAGCACTGCGCGCTCGAGAGCTGCGCGCCTTTTGTCTGGTCCTATCAACGGCCGGACAGCAGCATGCTGCGCGGGAGGCTGGACAATCATCCCACCGCGGTCACCGACTATATGCGCGAACACAATATGCCCTGCGGCGCGACGGTTCCCCTGCATCTCCCCAACGGAGGGTTCGTGACCCTCACCGGCATCCATACCGGCCAGCGTCAGGAGCGGGAAATCAGCGCCACCCTGGCGCAGCTGATGCTGCTTGCCTGGCAGTTTCAGGAGTCCGCCTTCCCGCTGTTCGACAGCACTATGCTCACCTGCCGTCACGTCAAGCTGAGCAACCGCGAGCGCGAATGCCTGGCGTGGTCCGCCGAGGGGCTTACCGCCAAAGAGATCGCCCGCAAGCTGCATCGCTCGGTGGCGACGGTGACGCTGCATCTCAATACCGCGGCCAAAAAGCTGGGCGCCAGCAACCGCGTGCAGGCGGTGGTCCGCGCCCTGCACTACCGTCTGCTCGACAGCTAAGAACTAGCATTTTTGCTAGTGTTCAGCCGCGGTTGCCAGCCTTTACCCTGAAAGCCGGTCCACTTAGCAGGGTAAAGATGATTCATGTATACCATCCGCGAAGGTTACGCCCCGTTTCGGCACTATCAAACCTGGTTTCGCGTTTGCGGCGATATCGATAGCGGACTCACGCCGCTGGTCGTCGCCCACGGCGGGCCGGGGTGCACGCATGATTACGTCGATGCGTTCCGCGATATCGCCCTCAGCGGGCGAGCGGTGATCCACTACGATCAGTTAGGCAACGGGCGTTCAACCCATTTACCGCAGCAGCCCGCCGACTTCTGGCAACCGGCGCTGTTTCTTGACGAACTGGCTAACCTGCTGCTGCATCTCAATATTGCCGATAATTACGCCCTGCTCGGCCAATCTTGGGGAGGTATGCTCGGCGCGGAGCACGCCGTGACGCAGCCAAAGGGGTTAAAGGCGCTGATTATCGCCAACTCCCCGGCATCGATGGCGCTGTGGCTGCAGGGTGCGGCAAAGCTGCGGGCGCAGCTGCCCGCCGACGTCCAGCAGACGTTGCTGGACCATGAGGCGGCAGGAACGCTGGACAGCGCGGAATATAAGGCGGCAAGCGCAGTATTTTATCAACGCCACGTCTGTCGGCTCGATCCCTGGCCGGCGGAAGTGCGGCGCACCTTCGATGCCATGGATGCCGACCCGACGGTTTATCACGCCATGAATGGCCCCACCGAATTCCACGTTATCGGCAGCATGAAAGCATGGACGATTATCGACCGCCTCGCGCGCATTACGGTTCCGGTTCTGCTGATTTCCGGGCGCTACGATGAAGCCACGCCGGAAGTGGTACAACCCTTTATGGACCATATCTCCGGCGCCGAGTGGGTCATTTTCGAAGCTTCGAGCCATATGCCGCACGTCGAAGAGCGCGAGCTGTGCATGAAGACGGTAAACGACTTTTTAGGCCGAGCGATATCATAAAAGCCGCTTACAGCGCCAGTCCGCCTCCGCCGCTGAAGGGCCGCTCGCCGGCGATTTTCATCACTTCAGCCCCTAAAGTGACAAACGGCGCCCGACGGCTGGCATAAATCAGGCCGCCCGATGTCGGCCGCACCGCTTTGACCATATCGGTTAGCGGATCGATGATTTCCGCGACGACATCGTCGGCGCTGACCCACTCGCCGGGCTGTTTTAGCTGCACCAGGATGCCGGTCGCCGGCGCGGTGACAATCTCCCCGGCGGCAAACGGCAGCATCACCGTTTCCTGCTGCGGAACCTCGGGCCTGGCGCCCGCCAGCACGCCGCGGTACTGCAGGTAACGGTAAATACGTTCGGCGTCGTCGCAGGCGGTGGCGTGATTCACCTCCTGCTGGCCGCGCAGCTCGACGGTCACCGCCATGCAGCCGGGCTGCTGCTGGCGCCACGACGGATTCCTCGCGCAAAGACGCTGCCACGGCAGGCCGCAGGCTTCATCAAACGAGTTGCCCCCGCTCTCCTGCGACAGCAGCACGGCGCCAATACCGAGGAAAGCCGCCAGAACTTTCGCCTCGCGTTGCCAGGCCGGGTCGGCGTAAAGGTGCAAAATCGCCTGGTCATCGCAGTGCAGATCGAGCACCAGATCGGCATCGCAGGCGAGGCTCAGCAGATGGTGGCGCAGGGCCTGCGCCTCGCTCACGGCGGGAAGCGCCGCCAGCGCCTCCCGCATCGCCGCGCGCACCCGCTGCAGATACTCGGGGCGCGTACCGGGCAAATCCGCCGGTAAACCGGCCTGCGCCAGCGCCGCCAGATCGGGAAAATCGCGGTTAAAATTGCGCCCGCTCGCCAGATCGAAACGGCCAATACCGCTGCTGAGCAGCACCTGGGCCAGCCCCGGCGGGTTGGCTACCGGCACAAGAATGATTTCGCCGCGCAGTTCGCCGCGCCGTTCCGCCTGGCTGAGTAATCTTTTAAGATAGTGCAGAACCAGCATGCCCGGGATTTCATCGGCGTGCAGCCCCGCCTGCAGATAGACCTTCTCTCCCGTGCCGGGCGCGCCGAAATGAAAATGGCTTAATTGCCGCTGCCCACCGAGTGCATGTTCAGGTAATGTATAGTGTTTAATTTTCATTGGACGTCCTGGTTGTGGAAAAGAAAGCCCGGCTTGACCGTATCGATCATAAGATCCTTGAAATTCTGCGCCGGGATGGCCGCATTTCTTATCAGAAGCTCTCGGAGCAGGTAAACCTCACCGCCCGTCCATGCCTGGAGCGGGTGCGCGGCCTCGAGCGCGACGGCATTATTCGCGGCTACAGCGCCATTGTAGAACTGCCCGAGCCGGAGCACGCGTTTGTGGTACAGGCGCAAATCGCGCTGGCCGACCACGGGCGCTCGCAGCCGGTGTTTGAACAGGAGATGCGCCAGACGCCCGAAGTGCTGGACTGCTGGCTGGTCAGCGGCAGCTTCGACTTTCTGGTACGCATCGGCTGCCGCAGCATGGCGCACTACTGCCAGCTGGCGGATAGCTGGCTGACCAGTAAAAAGTTTCACGTCGATAAAATCGTCACCCTGACCGAACTGCAGGCCATTAAGCGCTCCTGACTAGCCGCGCCGGATAAACGCCAGCCAGCGCCGCTCGGCGCGGGAAAAGGCGAAAATCAGCATAAAGGTGCAGAGCAGATACAGCGCCGCGGCCATCAGAAACGGAATAAACGGCGAATAGGTCATGGCGTAGAACGCGCGGGCCACGCCGGTAATATCCAGCAGGGTGACGGTGCTGGCCAGCGACGTGGCGTGCAGTAAAAAGACCATTTCATTATTCAGCGCCGGGATCCCGCGTCTGAGCGTCGCGGGCAGCACCAGACGACGAATAATCTGCCATTTCCCCATCCCATAGGCTTCCCCGGCGACCCACTCCTGGCGCGGAAAGGTCACCATCATCCCCGCCAGCAGCTCCGCGACGTACGCGGCCGTGTTGAGGACCAGCGCCAGCGTGGCGCAGAAGGTCGCATCGCGGAACAGCAGCCAGAACGGCTGGTCGTTCATCCAGCCCGTCTGCACGATATCGAACTGCGACAGGCCGTAGTAAATCAGCATCAGCTGGAGATAGAGCGGCGTGCTGCGGAAAAAATACGTAAAACCACGGATGGGCAGCGCCAGCGCGCGCGGGCCGTACACCTGCCCCACCGCCATCGCTATCGCCAGCGCCATCCCGGGAACGATGGAGAGCAAAAACAGCTCCGCCGTGACCGCCAGCCCGCTGGCGGCGCCGTTGCCGTCGCTCCACAAAAAGCTCGGGATCGCATCGAGAAAGGTTTGCAGATTCATAAGGCCGTCCCCGCCGTGGAAGAGCGCAGCGCGTAACGCTTCGCCAGGCGGCTGAACAGCCAGCTGGAGAGCGCGGTAATCACCATGTAAATCAGCGAGACCAGAAAATAGAAGAGGAACGGCTTTTGCGTGGCGCGCCCGGCCTGTTCGGCCAGCCATACCATATCCTCGAGGCCCAGGATCGACACCAGCGCCGATGCTTTCATCAGCCCCAGCCAGTTGTTGTTGATGCCCGGGATCGCGAAGCTCAGCATCTGCGGCAGCATCACCCGGCGGAACACCGTCCACGGCCGCATCCCGTAGGCCTGCGCGGCTTCGGTTTGCCCGCGATCGACGGTCAGAAAGGCGCCGCGAAAGGTCTCGGTGTAATAGGCGCCGAAAACAAAGCCGATCGCCAGCACGCCGGAGATAAAGGTATTGAAGCGCACCGGCCCGAGCCCCACCAGACCCAGCAGCAGGTTCACCAGCATCTCGCCGCCGAAAAACAGCAGCAGCATAATCACCAGCTCTGGGATACCGCGTACCAGCGTGGTGTAGGCGGTGGAAAACAGGCGCAGCCACGGCGGGCCGAAGAGCTTAATTAGCGAGTTAATCAGCCCCAGCAGCAGAGCGACCAGTAATGAAGAGAGCATCACGCACAGCGAAAGCGCCGCGCCGCGTAACAACAGGGGTAAATAGTCTGCGACCATATTCAGCCTTCCGCGGAGGTCGTAAAGGGGCGCAGGCCATCACCCGCGCCCGCATCTTCACGACTTATTTGCCATAAATATCAAAGCTAAAGTATTTTTTCTGGATCGCGTCGTAGGTGCCGTCGGCGCGGATTGCCTTAATGGCGCCGTTCAGCGCATCGCGCAGCGCCGGGTTGTCTTTATTCACCGCAATCCCCACGTCGGAGGAGATGCCGCCGTCCTGGATAACCGGACCGGCAAAGGCGAATTTCTGCCCGCGCGGGGTATCAATAAAGCCGGTCGCCGCCTGGATATTATCCTGCAACGCGGCGTCGATTCGCCCGGAGAGCAGGTCGAGGTAGACGTTATCCTGGTTAGCGTAACCGACAATTTTCACGCCATGATTGGCCCAGTTGGCCTTCGCAAACGCTTCATGGGTGGAGCCGGTCTGGACGCCGACGGTTTTGCCTTTCAGGCTGGCGACTTCAGGCAGCAGCGGGCTGCCTTTGCGCGCCACCAGCTGCGCCGCGCTGCGGTAGTAGCGGTCGGTGAAATCCACTTCCTTTTTACGCTCATCGGTAATATTGAGCGAAGCGATAATGGCATCGAACTTATGCGCGTTGAGGGCGGCAATCATGCTTTCGAACGGCTGCTTCACGAAAACGCATTTGGCTTTTAGCTGGGTGCACAGCGCATTGGCGATATCAATATCAAAGCCGGTAATTTCACCGCTGGGCGCCAGCACGTCAAACGGCGGATAGCCGCCATCGACGCCAAAGCTGATGGTGTCAAACTGCTGGGCGGCCAGCGGCGCGCTGAGCGCCATGCAGGCCAGTAGTGCGGCAAGGCGTATTTTCATTTCGATCTCCCCGGTGTTGGCGCGGTGATTAAAAACGCAGTGAGAGGCAGGTCAGGCCGCCATCCATTTTCTTAAATTCGCTGGTGTCGAGCTGCACGATAGGCATTCCCAGCTTGCTGATTTCGCCCAGGGTATAGGGGTAGCCCTGCGGCGTAATTAAGGTATCGTTGATCCACAGCGTATTTCCGGCGTAGGCCTCCTCTTCCGGGATCACGATGCTGTTGAAGCCGCTAAACGCCGGATGGTTAACGTAACCTTCCGTCAGCAGCAGCGTATTGCGGCCCACATAGTTGACGATCGATTTCAGATGCAGACCGGCGCTCACTTCAATCGCCGCGACCTGATAGCCGTGCGGCTCAACGGCGGCGGCAAACTCGCGGATCCCCTGCTCATCGGTGCGCGCCGTCAGGCCGATAAAAAACTGCTTATCCACTAACAGCACGTCGCCGCCGTCCATATGCCCGCGCTCGCTCATCCGCGCCAGCGGACGGAACCCCGCCAGCACCGGCGCAATGGTATCGACCTCGCCCTGACGGCTCGGCGCGCCCGGATGGGTAATCACCGCCAGTTCAGGCATCACCACCGCGGTATCTTCAACAAAGTGCGCATCAGGATAATCCGCCGCCGCGGGCAGTACGGTGACCTTCAGGCCAAGCTGCAGCAGGGTTTCTACATAGGCGAGAAACTGGCGGGTGGTGGCGGCGATATCCGGCGCGCCCAGCCGGGCGGTAGTTTGTCCTGCGCCGCAGGTGGCGGCCGGGAGACGGGCGATAGCTTGGGTAAAATGCATAAAGAACCCTCTGGTAGTGGTCGCATTGCTTAAGGCAAAATCGTGAGTGAATTTGATTATCAAACAGATGCCGCCGCCAATCAGGCTGAATCACTTTCCGGGGCCGCTTATTCACGCTGTATATCAGTTCAGATTCGACGTATTCCGCTGTGACCCTTAAGAAACAGCGGATGACGGGCAATAACTAACCTGATTCATCGCCCGGCTAAGCAAAATCATTAAGCGAATTTTACGCCTAACTATTCACCGTAACCGGCTCTGCGAAAAGCGTTTTTTACAGACATATCTGGACAGTCTTTTCATAATTCCTCCATTTTTAAGCAGCGTTCGCTGGCTAAACTAGTATCATTCCGTGAAACGTTTCAGGATGAGATAGCAAATTAATGAAAGGTAGCAATAAAAGCCGTTGGGCTGCGGTGCTGGTGGTCGCGATCGTCGCGGGCGCGGCGTACTGGTTCTGGCAGGGTCGCGAAGCGGCAAACAGCGGCGCGCCGACGGCATCAGGCGCGCGTCAGCAGGGGCCCGGAGGCGGACGCCCCGGTCGTTTTGGCGCCGCCCTCGCGCCGGTACAGGCGGCCACCGCCACCAGCGAAGCGGTACCCCGCTACCTTTCCGGCCTCGGCACCGTGACGGCGGCGAATACCGTCACCGTCCGCAGCCGCGTCGACGGCCAGCTGCTGGCCATCCACTTTACCGAAGGCCAGCAGGTCAAAGCGGGCGATCTGCTCGCGGAAATCGACCCCAGCCAGTTTAAAGTCGCCCTCGCCCAGGCAGAAGGCCAACTGGCGAAAGATCGGGCCACCCTCGCCAACGCCCGTCGCGATCTGGCGCGCTACCAGCAGCTGGTCAAAACCAATCTGGTTTCCCGGCAGGAGCTGGACACCCAGCAGTCGCTGGTCAGCGAAACCCAGGGTACGATCAAAGCGGACGAAGCCGCCGTCGCCAGCGCCCAGCTGCAGCTGGACTGGAGCCGCATCACCGCGCCAATCGACGGCCGGGTCGGCTTAAAACAGGTGGATATCGGCAACCAGATCGCCAGCGGGGACACCACCGGGATTGTGGTGCTGACGCAAACCCACCCGATCGACGTGGTCTTTACGCTGCCGGAAAACCAAATCGCCACCGTAGTACAGGCGCAGAAGGCGGGAAAAAAGCTGGCTGTCGAAGCCTGGGACCGCACCAATAAACAGAAAATCAGCGAAGGCTCACTGCTGAGCCTCGATAACCAGATTGACGCCACCACCGGCACCATCAAGCTGAAAGCGCGCTTTACTAACCTGGACGATGCCCTGTTCCCGAATCAGTTCGTCAACGCCCGTATGCTGGTCGATACCGAGCAGAACGCGGTGGTGATCCCAACCGCCGCGCTGCAAATGGGTAACGAAGGCCATTTCGTCTGGGTACTGAACGATGAGAACAAGGTCAGCAAGCACACCGTCACGCCGGGTATTCAGGACAGCCTGAAAGTGGTGATCAACGCCGGGCTTTCCGCCGGCGATCGCGTCGTAACCGACGGTATCGACCGTCTGACCGAAGGCGCGAAGGTTGAGGTGGTGGAAGCCCACGATGCGGCTACCGCCGCCGAGCCGGAAAAAGCCACCAGCCGCGAGTACGGTAAAAAAGGAGCGCGCTCCTGATGCAAGTGTTACCGCCGAGCAGCACGGGTGGCCCTTCCCGTCTGTTTATCATGCGCCCGGTCGCCACGACGCTGTTAATGGTGGCCATTATGCTGGCCGGGATTATCGGCTATCGTTTCCTGCCGGTTTCGGCGCTGCCGGAAGTGGACTACCCGACGATTCAGGTGGTAACCCTCTATCCCGGCGCCAGCCCGGACGTGATGACCTCGTCGGTGACCGCCCCGCTGGAGCGCCAGTTTGGCCAGATGTCCGGCCTCAAGCAGATGTCTTCCCAGAGCTCCGGCGGCGCGTCGGTGGTGACGCTCCAGTTCCAGCTCACGCTGCCGCTGGACGTCGCGGAACAGGAAGTACAGGCAGCCATCAACGCCGCCACCAACCTGCTGCCTTCTGACCTGCCTAACCCTCCGGTCTACAGCAAAGTTAACCCCGCCGATCCGCCGATTATGACCCTTGCGGTCACCTCTTCCGCCGTGCCGATGACCCAGGTCGAGGATATGGTGGAGACCCGCGTGGCGCAGAAAATCTCCCAGGTTTCCGGCGTCGGGCTGGTCACCCTCGCGGGCGGCCAGCGCCCGGCGGTACGCGTCAAGCTCAACGCCCAGGCCATCGCCGCCCTCGGGCTGACCAGCGAAACGGTGCGCACCGCGATAACCAGCGCCAACGTCAACTCGGCGAAGGGGAGCCTTGACGGCCCGTCGCGGGCGGTGACCCTCTCCGCCAACGATCAGATGCAGTCGGCGGAAGATTACCGCCGGCTGATTATCGCTTATCAGAACGGCGCGCCGATTCGCCTCGGCGACGTCGCCACCGTGGAACAGGGCGCGGAAAACAGCTGGCTTGGGGCATGGGCCAACAATCAGCGGGCGATCGTCATGAACGTCCAGCGCCAGCCGGGGGCGAATATTATCTCGACCGCCGACAGCATCCGCCAGATGCTGCCGCAGCTCACCGAAAGCCTGCCGAAATCGGTTAAAGTGCAGGTACTTTCCGACCGCACCACCAATATCCGCGCCTCGGTTAGCGACACCCAGTTCGAGCTGATGCTGGCCATCGCCCTGGTGGTGATGATTATCTACGTCTTTCTGCGCAACGTCCCGGCGACGATTATTCCCGGCATCGCCGTACCGCTATCGCTGGTCGGCACCTTTGCGGTGATGGTATTTCTCGATTTTTCGATTAACAACCTGACGCTGATGGCCCTGACCATCGCCACCGGCTTTGTGGTCGATGACGCCATCGTGGTGATTGAAAACATCTCGCGCTATATCGAGAAAGGCGAAAAGCCGCTGGCCGCCGCCCTGAAAGGGGCCGGAGAGATTGGCTTTACCATTATCTCGCTGACCTTCTCGCTGATTGCGGTGCTGATCCCGCTGCTGTTTATGGGCGATATCGTGGGCCGTCTGTTCCGCGAGTTCGCCATTACCTTGGCGGTGGCGATCCTGATTTCCGCGGTGGTGTCGCTGACCCTGACGCCGATGATGTGCGCCCGCATGCTGAGCCACGAGTCGCTGCGCAAGCAGAACCGCTTCTCGCGCGCCAGCGAGCGTTTCTTTGAGCGGGTGATCGCCGTCTATGGCCGCTGGCTGAGCCGGGTGCTGAATCATCCGTGGCTGACCCTGAGCGTGGCCCTCGGTACCCTGGTGCTGTCGATTATGCTGTGGGTGTTTATTCCGAAGGGCTTTTTCCCGATTCAGGACAACGGCATTATTCAGGGGACGCTGCAGGCGCCGCAGTCGGCGTCGTTCGCCAACATGGCCGAGCGCCAGCAGCAGGTGTCGGCGGCGATACTCAACGATCCGGCGGTGGAAAGCCTGACCTCCTACGTCGGCGTCGACGGTACCAACCCGGCGCTCAACAGCGCCCGCCTGCAAATCAACCTTAAGCCGCTGGACGAGCGCGACGATCGCGTGCAGACGGTGATCGGCCGCCTGCAGAACGCGGTGAGCGGCATTCCCGGCATTGAGCTTTACCTCCAGCCGACGCAGGATCTGACCATTGACACCACCGTCAGCCGCACCCAGTACCAGTTCACCCTGCAGGCCAACTCGCTGGACGCGCTCAGCAACTGGGTCCCGCAGCTGCTGGCCCGGCTGCAGGCGCTGCCGCAGCTCTCCGACGTCAGCAGCGACTGGCAGGATAAGGGCCTGGCGGCGTATATCAACGTTGATCGCGATAGCGCCAGCCGTCTCGGCATCAGCATGGCGGACGTCGATAACGCGCTGTATAACGCCTTCGGTCAGCGCTTAATCTCCACCATTTATACCCAGGCGAATCAGTACCGCGTGGTGCTGGAGCATGATACCCAGGCCACGCCGGGGCTGGCGGCGCTGGATAATATTCGTCTGACCAGCAGCGACGGCGGGATTGTGCCGCTGAAATCCATCGCCAGCGTCGAGGAGCGCTTTGCCCCGCTATCCATAAACCATCTCGATCAGTTCCCGGTTACCACCATCTCGTTTAACGTGCCGGACAACTATTCTCTGGGCGATGCGGTCGAAGCGATTCTTGGCGCCGAGCAGGCGCTGGAATTCCCGAGCGATATCCGTACCCAGTTCCAGGGCAGCTCGCTGGCCTTCCAGTCGGCGCTCGGCAGCACCGTCTGGCTGGTGGTTGCCGCGGTGGTGGCGATGTATATCGTCCTCGGAGTACTGTATGAAAGCTTTATTCATCCGATAACGATTCTCTCCACCCTGCCGACGGCGGGCGTCGGCGCGCTGCTGGCGCTATGGCTGGCGGGGAGCGAACTGGACGTTATCGCGATTATCGGCATCATTCTGTTGATCGGCATCGTCAAGAAAAACGCCATCATGATGATCGACTTCGCGCTGGCCGCCGAACGCGAGCAGGGCATGCCGCCGCGCGAGGCGATCTACCAGGCCTGCCTGCTGCGCTTCCGCCCGATCCTGATGACCACCCTCGCCGCCCTGCTGGGCGCGCTGCCGCTGATGCTCAGTACCGGCGTCGGCGCGGAGCTGCGGCGTCCGCTGGGGATTGGCATGGTCGGCGGTCTGATGCTCAGCCAGGTGCTGACGCTGTTCACGACTCCGGTTATCTATCTGCTGTTCGACCGGCTGTCGCTGTATATGAAGAGCCGGTTCCCGCGGCGTGAGGAGGAGGCGTAGGTGAAGTTTTTCGCCCTCTTCATTTACCGTCCGGTGGCGACGATTCTGATTTCGCTCGCCATTACCCTGTGCGGCATCCTCGGTTTCCGCCTGCTGCCGGTGGCGCCGCTGCCGCAGGTGGATTTCCCGGTCATCATGATCAGCGCCTCGCTGCCCGGCGCATCGCCGGAGACCATGGCCTCTTCGGTGGCGACGCCGCTGGAGCGCTCTTTGGGGCGGATTGCCGGGGTCAATGAGATGACCTCCTCCAGCTCGCTCGGCAGTACGCGCATCATTCTTGAGTTCAACTTTGACCGCGATATCAACGGCGCGGCCCGCGACGTGCAGGCGGCGATTAACGCCGCGCAAAGCCTGCTGCCGAGCGGCATGCCGAGCCGTCCGACCTACCGCAAAGCCAACCCGTCAGACGCGCCGATCATGATCCTCACCCTCACCTCGGATACCTGGTCCCAGGGTGAACTGTACGACTTCGCCTCTACCCAGCTGGCGCAGACCATTGCCCAGATTGACGGCGTCGGCGACGTGGACGTCGGCGGCAGTTCGCTGCCCGCGGTGCGCGTCGACCTCAACCCGCAGGCGCTGTTTAACCAGGGCGTATCGCTGGACGCGGTGCGCACCGCCATCAGCAACGCCAACGTACGTAAACCGCAGGGGGCGCTGGAAGATGCTACCCACCGCTGGCAGGTGGCGACCAACGACGAGCTGAAGACCGCCGCCGAATACCAGCCGCTGATCGTGCACTATAACAACGGCGCGGCGGTGCGCCTCGGCGACGTCGCCAACGTCACCGATTCGGTGCAGGACGTGCGCAACGCCGGGATGACTAACGCCAAACCGGCGATTTTGCTGATGATCCGCAAGCTGCCGGAAGCCAATATCATCGAGACGGTGGACAGCATTCGCGCCCGCCTGCCGGAGCTGCAGCGCACCATCCCGGCCTCTGTCGATCTGCAAATCGCCCAGGACCGCTCGCCGACCATCCGCGCCTCGCTGGAGGAAGTGGAGCAAACGCTGGTCATCTCGGTGGCGCTGGTGATCCTCGTGGTCTTCCTCTTCCTCCGCTCGGGGCGCGCGACGCTGATCCCGGCGGTGGCGGTTCCGGTTTCGCTGATCGGCACCTTCGCCGCCATGTACCTGTGCGGCTTCAGCCTTAACAACCTGTCGCTGATGGCGCTGACTATCGCTACCGGCTTCGTGGTCGATGACGCCATCGTGGTGCTGGAAAATATTTCCCGCCATCTGGAAGCCGGCATGAAGCCGCTGCAGGCGGCGCTGCAGGGGAGCCGGGAAGTCGGTTTTACCGTGCTGTCGATGAGCCTGTCGCTGGTGGCAGTGTTCCTGCCGCTGCTGCTGATGGGCGGCCTGCCGGGAAGGCTGCTGCGCGAATTCGCCGTTACCCTGTCGGTGGCGATTGGCATTTCGCTGGCGGTCTCTCTGACCCTGACGCCGATGATGTGCGGCTGGCTGCTGAAAAGCGGCAAGCCCCACGAGCCGACGCGCAAGCGCGGGGTTGGCCGCCTGCTGGTGGCGATTCAGGGCGGATACGGCAAATCGCTGAAGTGGGTGCTGAAGCACAGCCGCTTAACCGGCCTGGTGCTGCTTGGCACCATCGCGCTGAGCGTCTGGCTCTATATCTCGATTCCCAAAACCTTCTTCCCGGAGCAGGACACCGGGGTGCTGATGGGCGGTATCCAGGCGGACCAGAGTATCTCGTTCCAGGCGATGCGCGGCAAGCTGGAGGACTTTATGAAGATCATTCGTGAAGATCCGGCGGTGGACAACGTCACCGGTTTTACCGGCGGCTCGCGGGTCAACAGCGGAATGATGTTTATCACCCTCAAGTCGCGCGATGAGCGCCATGAAACGGCGCAGCAGATTATCGATCGGCTGCGGAAGAAGCTGGCCAAAGAGCCGGGGGCCAACCTGTTCCTGATGGCGGTACAGGATATCCGCGTCGGCGGCCGTCAGGCCAACGCCAGCTACCAGTATACGCTGCTGTCGGACGACCTTGCGGCGCTGCGGGAATGGGAGCCGAAAATCCGCAAAACGCTGGCGGCGCTGCCGGAGCTGGCGGACGTCAACTCCGACAGCCAGAATAACGGCGCGGAGATGGATCTGATCTACGATCGCGATACCATGTCGCGGCTCGGCATCAGCGTGCAGGACGCCAACAATCTGCTGAACAACGCCTTCGGTCAGCGGCAGATCTCAACCATCTACCAGCCGCTGAACCAGTATAAAGTGGTGATGCAGGTCGACCCGGTCTACACCCAGGACGTCAGCGCCCTCGATAAGATGTTTGTGATCAACAGCGAAGACAAGCCGATTCCGCTCTCCTATTTCGCCAAATGGCAGCCGGCTAACGCGCCGCTGTCGGTGAACCACCAGGGGCTGTCGGCGGCGTCGACCATCTCCTTTAACCTGCCTACCGGCAAGTCGCTGTCGGAAGCCAGCGACGCCATCAACCGGGCGATGACCCAGATTGGCGTGCCGTCCAGCGTCCGCGGGTCCTTCGCCGGGACCGCGCAGGTGTTCCAGGAGACCATGAACTCGCAGGTGATCCTGATTCTGGCGGCCATCGCCACGGTCTATATCGTGCTGGGGATCCTCTATGAGAGCTACGTTCATCCGCTGACCATTCTGTCGACCATTCCGTCCGCCGGCGTCGGTGCGCTGCTGGCGCTGGAGCTTTTCGATGCCCCGTTCAGCCTAATCGCGCTTATCGGGATTATGCTATTAATTGGCATCGTGAAGAAAAACGCCATCATGATGGTCGATTTCGCCCTTGAGGCGCAGCGCAACGGCAACCTGCCGCCGGAAGAGGCGATCTTCCAGGCCTGTCTGCTGCGCTTCCGGCCGATAATGATGACCACCCTGGCGGCGCTGTTCGGCGCGCTGCCGCTGGTTATCTCCGGCGGCGATGGCTCCGAGCTGCGCCAGCCGCTGGGGATTACCATTGTCGGCGGCCTGGTGATGAGTCAGCTGTTGACCCTGTACACCACGCCGGTGGTCTATCTGTTCTTCGACCGTCTGCGGCTGCGTTTTTCGCGAAAAGTCCCTCAACCGGTAAGCGAATAACATGACAGATCTTCCCTCCAGCGTGCGCTGGCAGCTGTGGATAGTGGCCTTCGGCTTTTTTATGCAGGCGCTGGATACCACTATCGTTAACACCGCCCTCCCCTCCATGGCGCAGAGCCTCGGGGAGAGCCCGCTGCATATGCATATGGTTATTGTCTCCTATGTGCTGACGGTGGCGGTGATGCTGCCCGCCAGCGGCTGGCTGGCGGATCGGGTCGGGGTGCGGAATATCTTTTTTAGCGCCATCGTGCTGTTTACCGCTGGCTCCCTGTTCTGCGCGCAGGCCGCCACGCTCGATCAGCTGATACTCGCCCGCGTGCTGCAGGGCGTCGGCGGCGCGATGATGGTGCCGGTTGGCCGCCTGACGGTGATGAAAATCGTCCCGCGCAGTCAATACATGGCGGCGATGACCTTCGTCACCCTGCCCGGCCAGGTGGGGCCGCTGCTCGGCCCGGCGCTCGGCGGGATGCTGGTGGAGTACGCCTCCTGGCACTGGATCTTCCTGATCAACATTCCGGTCGGCATCGTCGGCGCCATCGCCACGCTGTGCCTGATGCCCAACTACACCCTGCAAACCCGGCGCTTTGATATCTTCGGCTTTATTCTGCTGGCCGCCGGCATGGCGACGCTGACCCTGGCGCTCGACGGTAAAAAAGGGCTCGGGCTCTCCCCCCTGTGGCTGACGGCGCTGGTGGCCATCGGCGCGGCGTCAATGCTGTGCTATCTGTGGCACGCGCGCGGCAACCGCAACGCGCTGTTTAGCCTGAAGCTGTTTACCAACCGCACCTTTTCTCTTGGCCTTGGCGGCAGCTTCGCCGGGCGTATCGGCAGCGGCATGCTGCCGTTTATGACGCCGGTGTTTTTACAGATCGGCCTCGGCTTTACGCCGTTCCACGCCGGGCTGATGATGATCCCGATGGTGCTCGGCAGCATGGGGATGAAGCGCATTGTGGTCCAGGTGGTCAACCGCTTCGGCTATCGCCGGGTACTGGTGACCTCGACGATTGGCCTCGCGCTGGTCAGCCTGCTGTTTATGGCCGTTGCGCTCGCCGGCTGGTACTGGCTGCTGCCGGTGGTGCTGTTCCTGCAGGGGATGATTAACTCCAGCCGCTTTTCTTCAATGAATACGCTGACCCTGAAAGACCTGCCCGACGATCTGGCCAGCAGCGGCAACAGCTTGCTGTCGATGGTCATGCAGCTGTCGATGAGTATCGGCGTCACTATCGCCGGGATGCTGCTCGGTCTCTACGGCCAGCAGCATATCAGCGCCGATGCGGCGATCGCTCATCAGGTCTTTCTCTATACCTACTTAAGCATGGCGGTGATTATCGCGCTGCCGGCGCTGCTTTTTTCCCGCGTACCGGATGACACCACGACCAATACCGTGATTCGTCGCCGTAAAAGGAGTGAGTCTTGAAGTTCTGGCGTCCCGGCATTACCGGCAAGCTGTTTATCGCGATCCTCGCCACCTGCATCGTGCTGCTGATCAGTATGCACTGGGCGGTGCGTATCAGCTTTGAACGCGGCTTTATTGACTATATCAAGCGCGGCAACGAACAGCGCCTGACCATGCTCGGCGATGCCCTGAGCGAGCAGTATGCCCAGCACGGCAGCTGGACGTTCCTGCGCAACAACGACCGCTTTATTTTCCAGCTGCTGAAAACCTTTGAGCGCGACAACGATGACCGCTCGCCGCCGGGCCGCGGTATGGGCCACGGTCCGATGGATGAGCCGCACGGTGGCCCCGGCCCGGAAGAGATGCCGCCGGACGCCGCGCCGGACCGGCCGCTCGACGGTCCACGCGGCGATCGTGGCGACCGCGGTCCCGGCCCCGATATGCCTCCGCACGGCTGGCGCACCATGTTCTGGGTGGTCGATCAAAAAGGACGCGTACTGGTGGGCCCGCGCGAACGCGTGCCGAAGGACGGTACCCGGCGCAGTATTATGGTCGACGGCGTTGAGGTTGGCGCGGTCATCGCCTCGCCGGTTGAACGCCTGACGCGCAACACCGATATCAACTTTGACCGCCAGCAGAAACGTACCAGCTGGCTGATTGTCGCCCTCGCCACGCTGCTGGCGGCGCTGGCCACCTTCCCGCTGGCGCGCGGCCTGCTCGCGCCGGTTAAACGCCTGGTTGAGGGGACGCACCGTCTGGCGGCCGGCGATTTCTCCACCCGCGTCGCCGCCACCAGCAGCGATGAGCTGGGGCGTCTGGCCAAAGATTTTAACCAGCTGGCCAGCACCCTGGAACGCAACCAGCAGATGCGCCGGGACCTGATGGCCGATATTTCCCACGAGCTGCGCACGCCGCTGGCGGTACTGCGCGGCGAGCTGGAGGCGATTCAGGATGGGATCCGCAAATTTACCCCGGACTCCATCGCCTCCCTGCAGGCGGAAGTCGCTACCCTCACCAAACTGGTCGATGACTTACACCAGCTGTCGATGTCCGATGAAGGCGCCCTCTCCTACCAGAAAACCTCGGTGGATATCATCAATCTGCTGGAGGTCGCCGCCGGCGCGTTTCGCGAGCGCTTCGCCAGCCGCGGGCTGTCGATCGGCGTTTCGCTGCCGGAAAGCGCGACGATTTTCGGCGACCGGGATCGCCTGATGCAGCTGTTTAATAACCTGCTGGAAAACAGCCTGCGCTATACCGATAGCGGCGGCGGCCTGCAGATTAGCGCCAGCCAGAGCGGGGATATGCTGGTTCTCGATTTTGCCGATAGCGCCCCCGGCGTCACCGATGAACAGCTGGAGCGGTTGGTCGAGCGTTTTTATCGTACTGAGGGGTCGCGCAATCGTGCCAGCGGCGGCTCTGGTTTAGGGCTGGCGATTTGCCTTAACATTGTCGCGGCCCACGGCGGTACTTTGCGTGCCGGCCATTCGCCTTTGGGCGGGGTTAGCATTAAAGTAGAACTACCTCTGGAACGTAATTTATCGAGAGACGTATGACTGAATTACCTGTTGATGAAAACACGCCACGCATTCTTATCGTGGAAGATGAGCCCAAGCTGGGTCAGCTGCTGATCGATTATCTTCAGGCGGCGGGCTATGCGCCGACGCTGATTAATCACGGCGATCGGGTTCTCCCGTACGTTCGCCAGACGCCGCCACATCTGATCCTGCTGGATCTGATGCTGCCCGGCACCGACGGCCTGACCCTGTGTCGGGAAATCCGCCGTTTCTCTGAGGTACCGGTGGTCATGGTCACCGCCAAAATCGAGGAGATCGACCGCCTGCTGGGGTTAGAAATCGGCGCCGATGACTATATCTGTAAGCCCTACAGCCCGCGCGAGGTGGTGGCCCGCGTGAAGACCATTCTTCGCCGCTGCAAACCGCAGCGCGATCTGCAGGCGCTGGATGCGGAAAGCCCGCTGATTGTCGACGAAGGTCGTTTTCAGGCTTCCTGGCGCGACAAGCTGCTGGACCTCACGCCCGCCGAGTTCCGCCTGCTGAAAACCCTCTCCCAGGAACCGGGTAAAGTCTTCTCGCGCGAACAGCTGCTGAATCACCTGTACGATGATTACCGCGTGGTGACCGACCGAACGATCGATAGCCATATCAAAAACCTGCGGCGTAAGCTGGAGTCGCTGGACGCCGAGCAGTCGTTTATCCGCGCCGTTTACGGCGTAGGGTACCGCTGGGAAGCCGACGCCTGCCGGCTGGCATAGTTAGCCCCTGCCCGACTTTCCCCGGCTCGCGCTGCGCTTAGCCGGGCTACTGACTCACCGCCGTCTGCGGGCCGGTTAGCCCGGACAGGCGCGTCAAGCGCCGCCTCCGGGGAAAAAGCAGCGGCTGAAACCGGCAGATAGCGGCCGCTTGATGCCTACCCGGAACTGATTTGCCGTCCGCTTATCGCCAAAGATACCCGACTGATATTTACTCCCCTCCCCCACGGCGCTACAATGCCCGCCCTTAATGTGGGGGCACTCCCCAACTCGCCGTACCGGGTGCGGCGAATCTGACCTGTCATCAGAACGAGAAAATCATGTTTAAACCGGAACTCCTTTCCCCGGCGGGAACGCTGAAAAATATGCGTTACGCTTTCGCTTATGGCGCAGATGCCGTTTACGCGGGCCAACCGCGCTACTCCCTGCGCGTGCGTAATAACGAATTCAATCACGAAAATCTGCAGCTCGGCATCAACGAAGCCCACGCGCTGGGTAAAAAATTCTATGTGGTGGTCAACATTGCCCCGCATAACGCCAAGCTAAAAACGTTTATTCGCGATCTGAAGCCGGTGGTGGAAATGGGGCCGGACGCGCTGATCATGTCCGACCCGGGGTTGATCATGCTGGTGCGCGAAAATTTCCCGCATATGGATATTCACCTGTCGGTACAGGCCAACGCCGTCAACTGGGCGACGGTCAAGTTCTGGCAGCAAATGGGGCTCACCCGCGTTATTCTCTCCCGCGAGCTGTCGCTGGATGAAATCGCCGAAATTCGCAGCCAGGTGCCGGAAATGGAGATCGAAATTTTCGTTCACGGCGCGCTGTGCATGGCCTACTCCGGCCGCTGCCTGCTCTCTGGCTATATCAACAAACGCGACCCAAACCAGGGGACCTGCACTAACGCCTGCCGCTGGGAGTATAACGTGCAGGAAGGTAAAGAAGACGACGTCGGTAATATCGTGCATAAGCACGAACCGATCCCGGTGCAGAACGTCGAGCCGACGCTGGGCATTGGCGCGCCGACTGACCAGGTGTTTATGATTGAAGAGGCCAAACGTCCGGGCGAATACATGACCGCTTTCGAAGACGAACACGGCACCTACATTATGAACTCGAAAGATCTGCGCGCGATTGCCCACGTTGAGCGCCTGACCCAGATGGGCGTTCACTCGCTGAAAATCGAAGGCCGCACCAAATCACATTACTATTGCGCCCGTACCGCTCAGGTCTACCGCAAGGCCATTGACGATGCTGCCGCTGGCAAACCGTTCGACACCTCCCTGCTGGATACCCTGGAAAACCTCGCGCACCGTGGCTATACCGAAGGCTTCCTCCGTCGCCACACGCACGATGACTACCAGAACTACGAGCACGGCTACTCCGTTTCCGAACGCCAGCAGTTTGTCGGCGAATTTACCGGCGAGCGCAACGGCCAGCTGGCGGCGGTGGCGGTGAAAAACAAATTTTCCGTCGGCGACAGCCTTGAGCTGATGACCCCGCAGGGCAACGTTAACTTTACCCTCGAGCATATGGAAAACGGCAAAGGCGAACGCATGCCGGTGGCGCCGGGCGATGGCCACACAGTATGGTTGCCTGTTCCGGAAGATATGGCGCTGCAGTATGCGCTGCTGATGCGTAATTTTACTGGTCAGACGACCCGAAACCCGCACAGTAACTAGTTAATTTGGGTTATTTTTTCACGATGTAAAGATATTAGAAACGGATCACATACCGGTTCGTTCAAAGCAGATATCATCCATTTCGCTGAAAAACATAACCCATAAATGCTAGCTGTACCAGGAACCACCTCCTTAGCCTGCGTAATCTCCCTTACGCGGGCTTATTTTTTTATCACTCTCCCGGCCTTCCCATTCCGCATGCGGTACACTTTATGCATCATTGAGCAACAAAGGTCCCCTGATAATGTCCACGTTTCCAGCCAGCTTACTGATTCTGAATGGTAAAGGCGCCAATGAACCGTCCCTGCGAGAGGCGGTTAAACTGTTACGCGACGAAGGTATCGATATTCACGTCCGCGTCACCTGGGAAAAGGGCGATGCCGTTCGGTTTATCGATGAAGCCCTGACGCTGAATGTCGAAACGGTGATTGCCGGCGGCGGCGATGGCACCATCAATGAGGTGGCGACGGCGCTGGTGGAGCGCGACGGCAATCTGGCGCTGGGGATTTTACCGCTGGGCACGGCGAACGACTTCGCCACCAGCGTCGGCATCCCCCAGGATCTGGCCAGCGCCCTGAAGCTGGCCATCGTTGGCCGCGATGTGGCGATAGATGTTGCACGGGTTAACGATAAGACCGGTTTTATTAATATGGCCACCGGCGGTTTCGGCACCCGAATCACGACCGAAACCCCGGAGAAGCTCAAGGCCGCGCTGGGCGGCGTCTCATATTTAATCCACGGCCTGATGCGCATGGATACGCTTAAGCCGGACCGCTGCGAAATCCGCGGCGAGAACTTTCACTGGCATGGCGACGCGCTGGTCATCGGCATCGGCAACGGGCGCCAGGCCGGCGGCGGCCAGCAGCTGTGCCCGGAAGCGTTAATCAACGACGGCCTGCTGCATCTGCGCATTTTCACCGGCGAAGAGCTAATCCCCGCGCTGTTCAGCACCCTGGCCAATCCGGAAACCTCGCCGAATATTATCGACGGCGTCTCATCGTGGTTCGAGATCACCGCTCCCCACGAGATGACGTTTAATCTCGATGGTGAACCGCTAACCGGCAAAACCTTCCGTATGGAGCTGTTACCGGCCGCGCTACGCTGCCGACTGCCGCCGGACTGCCCGCTGCTACGTTAATCAGGTTTCGCAAAGCAAAGACGGCGCCCGGCTGGTATACAGCAGCCGGGTACGTTCGTTGAGCCGCTGGATGTTAAGGTAAAACGGCACCTGCGGCTGGAGGAAAAACGCTGGCAGAATACGCTTTACATGCTCTTCCTGCTCGGTCTCGCCGATGCTGGCTGAGACGGTTTCCGAACGCAGGAAGTAGTGCTGGCCGTCGCGGGTAAAGCTAAACCAGATGTTCTGATTAATGGTAAACGCAGCGCCCTGTGGCGGCGTAATTTCCCCCCGGACCATCGCCAGCCCGCGGCTGCTATCAAATACGTAGCGTAAGGAAATATCGCCCTGGTAGCCTGCGTTAATTAGCCGCATCTCGCCGCTGCACTGGAAATGATTGCGCTGCCAGTATTGCCAGGATTTTATCATTATTCCGCTAAGCACCCCGATAAATACGATAGCGATTAACCATTTAATTTCACACGGGCGCATTGGCTACCTCCTTAATGTAATATTTGGTGAGGCATTGATTATCACGCCATTGACTAAATGGCTGACGGCAGCGAATCACCGACACCCGCGCTTGCCCGGGATAAAGCGTCAAATAAATCCACGAGTATTCTTCACATTCAAATTTGCTGCGCTTGATAAAATTGACATGACGAACGTGATCAACCACATCATTATTGGCAAAGAAATGACATTGTTGCGAAAGTTTAGCAATTATGGGCGAATAAGTTTGCAAATAAGAGTCGAATTCTGTTTGCCACGCAACAAAACCGCCGACCAGACAGCTCAGCAGCGCCGCAAGCCCCCATAACAGAGAGCATCGCGGCCTTAACCGCTTTTTTTCAGGCACACTCGCAGCCGCGACCTCCTCGTGCACGGGCCCATCTACGGGCACCTGTGGCTCCGGCGCCTTCTCCATCTCGCACGGCTGGGACTCCGTCACCGATATTGTCGCATCCAGCCTGACGCCAACCCTCGGCAGCGTAATAATAATATCGCCCTCCATGCCCAGCTCTTTAAATGCCCGGCGCAGCAGAGAAATATTCTGGTAGAAACCGTTGCTGGTTACCTGGGAGCCATGCTTTATCCACACTTCCTCGAAAAAGGTTTCGCGGGCAACGGTTTTGCCATCCTGCTGAATAAGCAGCAATAAACAACGGCTGGCCGGCATATTTAATGAAACCGTTTTCGTCTCGTCAGCAATGAGTATTAGAGCACCACGTTGAGGAATAAATGTAATTATTCCATTAATCGTATATGTTTTTTCCATCCTGTTCCCTGAGAATAGTAATCAAGTGGATAAGCGGCATGGGTACCCTACTCTAATACGGTAATCCTTTATGACGCAGCTGATAACTTAAGATTATTCGCAGGCGAGTTTACTCTATTACTCAGCGGATCTGGAGGCGTAATGCGCAGTTTTTCCTTGCAATTAACAAGGTTTAAATGAATTTACAGCATGGAATATTTTGAAATTTGAAGAAAATCTGGTTATTTATTTCAAAATGAATAATAAACACAAATTATGATTCCATATATTTTCATTCATACAACAGATACTTTCATTTTAGATCTAAACACCACTTTTACATTAATAGACGATATTTATAACTATTAATACATATCATTTCAAAGTTTTATCCAAAAACAGGGCGCATTGTCCGCGAGACAATGCGCCATATCGCTTAGTATGCCGCCACCTCGCGCGCCATTTCGCGCGTATATTGCCGGCTGGCGTTAACCAGCATCTGCGTATAGGCCGTTTGCGCCTCGCCGTTGACCAGCGCATCGACCGTCAGGGTTTCAAGGATTTTCCCGTACTGCATTACCGCCACCTTCTGGCATAAATGGGCAATGACGCCCAAATCGTGGGTCACCATCAGGTAAGTGAGTTTAGCCTCCTGCTGCAATTCTGCCAGCAGGTTGAGGATCTCGGCCTGCACCGACACATCCAGCGCCGACGTCGGCTCATCCAGCAGCAGCACCTGCGGCTCAAGGATCAGCGCTCTGGCAATCGCCACGCGTTGCCGCTGGCCACCGGAAAGCTGATGCGGATAGCGTTCGCGAAACGCACGATTGAGGCCCACTTTGTCCAGCAGCGCATGAATCCGCCGGTCGCGATCGTGAATGCGATGAATCTGCAGCGGCTCTTCAAGGATATCGCCAATGGTGTGACGGGGATGCAGCGATCCGTACGGGTCCTGAAATACCATCTGCACCTGACGGCAGCGCTCGCGGCTAATCTCATGCCCTAAGCGCTGCCCGTCAATGGTTAGCTCCCCCTGCCAGTGGGTAAACAGCCCCGCCAGGCACTTCAGCACCGTGGTTTTGCCGGAGCCGGACTCCCCCACCAGACCGTAGATCTCGCCGGGCTTAACGTGGAAATTAACGTCGTACAGCACCTGGTTACGCTTCTCCCCTTCGCCAAATGCGAGGTTGAGACGTTGAACTTCAATCATCATCCACTCCTTATTCCGTTAACCAGCTGGCCTGGCGCTGCAGCACCGGCAGTATCGGGCGACGATGCTGCATATCCGGCAGCGAGTTAATCAGCCCCTGAGTATAGGGATGGCGGGCGTTATCGAGATCGCAGGCGGCAATAGACTCCACCACCCGTCCGGCGTACATCACCAGCACGCGGTCGCAAAAGCTGCGCACCAGGTTGATGTCGTGGCTAATAAAAATCAGCCCCAGCCCGCGCGACTGAACCAGATCATCCAGCAGGCCCAGTACCTGCAGGCGCACCGACACGTCCAGCGCGGAGGTCGGCTCATCGGCAATCACCAGCTCCGGGTCGGTAATCAGCATCATGGCAATCATGATGCGCTGCCCCTGTCCGCCGGATATCTCATGCGGATAAAGCTGATAAACGCGCTCCGGCTGGCGAATACGCACCACCTCCAGCATCTCCAGCGCCTTTGCCTTCGCCTCATCTTTGCGTCCCGGATGATGGGTCAGCCAGGCCTCGGCGATTTGCTTACCGACGCAGACCACCGGATTGAGCGAATATTTCGGGTCCTGCATAATCATGGAGATACGTTTGCCGCGCACGCCGCGCATCTGCGCTTCAGTAAGATGCAGCAGATCGAGGTTGGCAAACTGCATCCGGCTGGCGCTGACGCGGGCCTTTTTCGGATGCAGCTGCAGCAGGGCGCGCCCAACGGTGGATTTACCTGAACCGGACTCGCCGACAATGGCCAGCTTTTCGCGCCCCAGCTGGAAGGAGACACCGCGCACGGCATGGGTCACCGCGCTGCCGTTAACAAAGTCGACGCACAGATCGCGCACATCGAGCAGCGGAGCATTATTCGCTGCGGGGATCGAGGATGTCACGTAGGCCATCTCCTAAGAAGTTAAACGCTAAGCTGTTGATCAGAATCGCCAGCCCCGGAATCGTAACCACCCACCAGCACTCCATCATGTAAGTGCGCCCGCTGGAGATCATCGCCCCCCACTCCGGCTCCGGCGGCTGCGCGCCGAGCCCGAGAAAGCCCAGACCGGCCGCGGTCAGAATGATCCCGGCCATATTCATGGTGATACGGATAATGACCGAGGGCAGACACAGCGGCACGATATGGTGCCAGAGGACGCGGGCCGATGATGCGCCCTGCAGACGTACGGCGGAGATAAAATCGGCCTGGCGCAGAGAGAGCGTTTCGGCGCGCGCCAGGCGGGCTATCGGCGGCCAGGCGGTGAGCGTGATGGCGATAACCACGTGCTCCAGCCCCGGACCTAAGGCGGCGACAAACGCCAGCGCCAGGACCAGACTCGGGAAGGAGATGAAAATATCGGTGACGCGCATCAGCACCATATCGACCTTACCGCCAAAATAGCCGGCGCTGACGCCGAGCAGCAGCCCGAGCGGACCGACGGTCACCGAGACCAGCAGCACGATATAGAGCGTGATGCGCGAGCCGTACACCAGGCGGCTAAAGATATCCCGGCCAAACTCATCGGTGCCGAACCAGTGCTGCGCGTTCGGCGCGACCAGCGCGCTGTTGAGGTCCTGCACCAGCGGGTTATACGGCGCAATCAGCGGCGCGAAAATCGCCACCACCAGCAGCAGAAAGATAATTCCGCCGCCGATGGCCGTTAGCGGGTTGCGCGCCATTTTGCCGATAAACCCGACGGCCCGCGCCGCCGCGCGTTGCAGCCGCTGACGGCCTTCGCCCGTGCCGCCCGAAAGCGGCGAATCCAGAGAAACGGTCATGATTTTGTCCTCGGGTCAAAGAATTGATACAGCATGTCGGAGAGCAGGTTGAGCATCACGAAGATCGCCCCCACCAGCAGCACGCAGCCCATTACCGCATTCATATCGCCCAGCAGCAGGCTACCGGTGAGGTAGGAGCCGAAACCCGGCCACGAGAAGACGGTTTCAATCAGCACCGCGCCTTCCAGCAGCGCGCCGTAGGCCAGCGCCACCACCGTCAGCAGCTGTACGAGGATATTGCGAAACGCATGGTTCCAGATGACCTGACGCTCGGTCAGCCCCTTCACCCGCGCGGTAATAATGAACTCCTGCGACAGCTGGGCCAGCATAAAGCTGCGGGTCATGCGGCTGATGTAGGCCAGCGAGTGAAAGCCCAGCAGCGAGGCGGGCAGAATCAGGTGATTAATTGCGTTCCAGAAGACCTGACCGTTGCCCGCCAGCAGCGCATCAACGGTCATCAGCCCCGTGCGGCGCGGCACCATACCGTCCAGACCAAGGTCCACCCGTCCGGCGCCGCCCACCCAGCCGAGCCAGGCGTAGAAGACTAAAAGCCCCATCATCCCGACCCAGAAAATCGGCGTCGAGTAGCCCGCCAGGCTGATAATGCGCACAACATAATCGGAGACACTATTGCGCCGCGCCGCCGCCAGCACGCCCAGCGGAATACCGAGGCCCGCGCCGACGAGAATCGCCATCGTCGCCAGCTCCATGGTGGCCGGGAAGACGCGGATAATGTCGTCCACCACCGGTTTCCCGGTCAGCAGCGCGTTGCCCAGATCGCCGTGCAGCAGGTTGACGAAATAGATGCCAAACTGGGTGGTCAGCGATTTATCAAACCCCAGCTGATGGTAAACCTGCTGGTAGGTACTCTGGTCAGCGTCCGGACCAACAATCGCCAGCACCGGGTCGATGGGCATGACGCGGCCAATAGTGAAGGTCAACAGCAGCAGGCCGAACAGCGTAATCACCACCTGCAGCAGCCGTTTTGATAAGCGCCGGCCGCGTGAGCCGGGCGCAAGGATTGCGATACTCATCCTTTTTCTCCTTCGCGGACTTTATCGACGTCACGCAGAAAAGTGGTGGCTGAGGGGTGCGGCTGATACTCCCGCACCTCGTTACGCACCACCACGGAATCGACCATCTGCGAAAGCGGAATGAGGGCCGGGACCAGCTGGTCGTAGCGCGTCTGGATGGCCTGGTAGTCGGCCACCTGTTTTTGCGGATCGCGTTCCAGCAGGGCGCGGTCAATCATCGCGTTGAGCTGCGGGTCGTAAAAGCCGGTGCGCCAGCCCTGGAAGTTGGTCAGGCGCGCCTCATCGCTGTTATCCGGGTTATAGACCAGCGCGCGCAGGCTGGAGTGCGGGTGCGGCTCCATTCCGCTGCCGCCGCGTCCTATCAGCAGGTCAAATTTACGCTCGCGCATCGCGCCGTAGATCTGGTTACCGGTGCCGGTGATAATTTTGGCGTTAATCCCCGCCTGCATCAGCGTCGACTGCACGGCGATTGCAATGTTCAGGAACGGCTGATCCGAGAGGACCCGCAGCGTGGTATCAAAGCCGTTGGGATAGCCTGCTTCCGCCAGCAGCTTTTTCGCCCGCGCCACATCCAGCTTATAGCCCGGGTCGGGCAGCGTTGACGGCATGCCCGCCTTAATCGGCCGCTGGTGCAGCACCCCGTAGCCCGGCATCAGCGCTTTATTGATGCCCTGGTAGTCAATCAGATAGCGCACCGCTTCGCGCACTTTCGGATGGGCGAAGTGCGCCTCTTTCATGCTCATCGCCACGTAGTACATGGTGCCGCGCTGCACCGCATCGACGGTCAGCTGGGGGTCGCTGCGCAGGGCGTTGATGTCGGAAACCGCCATATTGTTGGCAATATCGAGGTCGCCTTTTTCGATCATCAGGCGCAGGGTTTGCGACTCCTGGAAATGGCGCAGCACCACGCGGCTCATTTTCGCCTCGCCGCGCCAGTAGTCAGGATTGCGCTTCATGCGCAGCACATCTTTCGCCTGCCAGGTTTCCAGCGTGAACGGCCCGGAACCGGCTTCATGGGTGATCAGCCAGCGGTTACCCCAGTCGTTATCCTGCTGGTGGCTTTGCACCGTTTTGCTGTCGAGCACTCCGAGGTTGCCCAGCGCCGCCAGCGAGTAGATCACCAGCTGCGGGTCGTTATCTTTAGGCAACACGATCTGCACCGTGAAGCTGTCCGGCGCGCTGACCTGGCCGTCGATGTTTTTCTGACTGAAGCCGTAGGATTTCCATACCGAGGCCTGCGCCAGGTTGAGGTGCAGGATGCGCCGCATCGACCACACAACGTCGGCGGCGGTCAGCGGATTGCCGGAGTGAAATTTCACGTCGTCGCGCAGATGAAAGGTCAGGGTTTTGCCGTCGGGGCTGATATCCCAGGATTTCGCCAGCGCGGGCTTAACGTTGGTGAGCTGCTCAGGGTCAAGCTCCACCAGCGAGTCGTAAAGGTTGACCACGATCCCCACCACTTCATTACCGGTCATCGCCGCCGGGTCCAGGGTGAGCAGGTTATTCATATTCATACCGATGATGAGCTGGTCGGGCGGCGTTTTCGCCATCGCCGCCCCGCTCCCCATCGACACGGCGAGCGCGAGCAAGCACGCTGCCAGTCGGGAGGTTTTTTTCATATCTCTGTTTGCCTGTACTGTAGGGTACATGTTGCCGGATAGCGGCATTTTCGCCTTATCCGGTCTACCGGGCCGCAGACCCGATAAGCGCAGCGCCATCGGGCATTTATTTTTTTGAATCAGTCGTGGCTAACGGTATTGGCTTCGATATACGCAAAATTAATGTCTTCGCCGAGGCCCGGACGTTGTGACAGATGCACAAAGCCCTGGTCATCCATCGGGTCAACAATGCTATTGAGATAAGCCGCCGGTTCATCGTAGTCGAGGAACGGATGCAGCAGGCCGCGCTCGTACCAGCGGCAGTTGCGGATCGCCCCGACCACCGCCAGGCTTGCCGCGCCGTTGCCGTGGACTTCGCAATCCATGCCGAAAGATTCCGCCAGCGCCGCGACCTTCATGGTCGGGGTAATACCGCCCACGCCGTTAGCGCCGGCGCGCAGAATGTCGCAGGCTCCGGCTTTCACCCATTCGGCGCGCATGCGGTGCTTGCCGCCGAAGCTCTCCGGCCCGACGATGGGGATCGACAGATTTTCCGCCAGCCACGCGTAGGAGGACATCGAATCCTCCTCCATCGGCTCCTCAAACCAGGCGAAGTTGAGTTTTTCCAGCTCTTTGCCGATCCACAGCGCCTCGGCGCGGCTGTACCAGTGATAGCCGTCAATCATCAGGTCAATATCCGGCCCCACCGCTTCGCGCACCGCCGCGCAGGCTTTAATGTCCATTTTGGGATTGGGCGCAAAAGAGATTGGCGGCATCCAGGTGTGCAGCTTGATGGCCTTGTAGCCGCGGGCGACCAGCTTTTCGGCAAAGGCGGCATACTCTTCCGGGGTCGACAGACCGCCCGGCAGATCGTCGCCGCACATCGTACTGCCGTAGGCCGGGACGGTGTCGCGATAGCCGCCGAGCAGCTTGTAAACCGGCATCTTGAGGCTGCGGCCTATCAGGTCCCACAGCGCCTGTTCAATAAACGACAGCGCGCGCTCGGTCAGCTGGTGAGCGCTGCCGCGCTGCCAGTGGTTAAGATCCTGCCAGATACGCTCGCGGTTAAACGGGTCCTGCCCCACCAGCACCTTGCGGAAAAAGGTATTCACCACGAACGGGCGCACCACTTCCGGAGGCGCAAACGAAAAGCCCTGCGCGCCATCATCGGCGGTGATGGTCAGCATCGCCATTTTGGCCATGCTTTCAGCCCCCGGATGGGAGTGCCCGGCGCTGTCGGAAACCCGACGCGTGGGATACTGGAAAACGGTGACATTTACAGATTCAATTTTCATGCTCGGTCCTTATCACGGCCAAATCCGATCGATAGAAGCAAATCGGCAAAGTGGTTTCACATTATTGAAAATATGTTTCAATATCTAATCTAAGCACAATTACGCAGCAGTGCCTCGGACAAACACCGCTAAGCAAGGCAATAAATTTGGGCATTGGCACAACAAGGCGTGACTGTTTTCACAAAAGATAAGCGAAATGTGAGGCGGATCGGCATGGTGAAAAAAGGGGGCGTGAGCGCAGAAAAGAGAGTAACCGACCGTGTACATCCCGGGATTTTCTGCGCTCACGAAAGGGTGAGTTATTCGACCGCCTCCGCCTCGGCGGTAAGGGCTTCCAGCAGTTCAGGCAGCGCCCGATAGCGCCCAGCGGCGCCCTGAAAACGCGCGTGCTGGCTATCTTCGGCAATCACTATCGTGGCAATCCCCGCCGCCCGGGCGGCGCTAAAGCCGTTGAAGCTGTCTTCGATCACCAGGCACCGGCTGGCGTCGAGATTGAGCTTACGCAACGTCGTCAGATACACCGCCGGATGCGGCTTGCCCTGCGCTTCATCATCCGCGCTGGAGATAACGTCAAAATAGTGCCAGAGCGAGAGCTTGTTCAGCACCGCGGAGATAACCTGACGGGATGAAGAAGTAGCGAGCGCAATCTTATAGCCCGCGTGGCGAAAATAGCGTAACGCCTCGCGCACCCCGCGCATCGGCTCGCCTTCGGCGGCGATCAGGCCGGTGATACGCTGCAGTATGGCATCTTCAAGCCGCTGCGGGGCGAGGTCAAGCTGACAATACTGACACCAGGTACGGGCAATGTCGTCAAGGCGTTTACCTTTGGTCAGCCTTTCGCACTCCTCATCGCTCGCCGTTGCCCCCCAACGGGCGAGGGCTTCGATCTGCGCCCGCCGCCACAGGGATTCGGAATCAATAATGACGCCATCCATGTCAAAAATTACTGCCTGAATACTCATCATCCACCTCGTTAAGGCTGGCATGCCGGGCATGCCAGCCGCATTATCTTAAGAGAACTCCACCTGCTCGCCGGCCGGCGCTTCCTTGCGGGTAAAACCCGGCTGCTCGACGTGAATAAACGCGCAGAGGAAAAAGGCCGCCACGTACAGCGCGGTATAGGCGATCACCACCCCAATGGTGCTGAAGAACGGTAGCAAAATTACCGCAATGGCCGGCGCGAGAAAGTTCGACATCCCCGCCGACAGGTTATATACCGAAATGGCCGCGCCTTTGTGCTTCGGCTCCAGCGCCGGGAAAACGGCCGCCAGCGGTACGAACGCGGCGACAAAGATCCCCAGGGCGATAGCCGGAAGCAGCGCCATCGCGAAGTTATGTCCGAAGTGCTGCGGAATGTAATAAAACGCCAGGCTGGAGAGCGCCATGCCGATGCAGCCGAACCAGCGCACCACCTTCATCCAGCCCAGTTTTTCGCCCAGAATGCCCCACAGCACGTTCGAAAAAATGGTGGTGAAGAAGAAGACCGCCCACACCTGCAGCCATTCCGAGGTAGTAAAGCCCAGCTCATCGACGAACATCATCGGCATAATCACCGCAAAGCCGAACAGCGACAGGGTGTTGATAATTCTCACCATGCTCGACAGCAGAATATTGCGGTTGGTATAGAGCAGCGTCGCCGCGCGGCCCAGTTCGGCAAACTTCTCGCGGGTGGTCAGGTTCTGCATATGGTGCGGCGTTTTAATATGGCGCAGGGAAGCCAGCGCAATGATGCCGCCGGTGACGCAGAAAGCCAGCGCCAGCCACAATGTCCCCAGCTCGCCGATATGCGGGATGGTAAAGCTCGGAATATAGCTGCCGAACACGCCGATGCCGATCGAGTAAACCGCCCAGAACCAGCCGATCGCCGAGCTGGCGTTATCGCTTTTCACGTTGTGGATAATGGCGACGATAAACGAGTAAAGGAACAGCGGATACGCGAAGCCGCGGATGCCGTAGAAAACCAGGATCAGGGCATAGTTCGCGTGACCGAGGCCGAAAACGAGGAACAGCACGTGGAACACGCACCACAGCACGAAGCCAATCATCATGGTCTTCAGCGGCGTGATGATTTCCGCCACCACGCCGGAGATCCACGCCGACAGCGCGGCGGCCAGGCCGTAGAGGGTAAAGGCGAACGATGCCTGCGCCGGGGAGAACCCGAGCTCTTTGATGTAGTGCGACAGGAATGCCAGTTCAAAACCGTCGCCGGTCATAAATACGGCAATGGCGATGTATCCCCAGAGCAGGTTCAGGGGTAAACCGAGCCACTGTTTATTATTGATGGACATAATGACCTCGTTTTTAGGGTACAGGAGGCCGCTCCGGTCAGTTCACCGGAACGGTTATGGTGATAAAAATTAATGCTGCCGATAGTTCAGATCGTTTAAATACAGGGCCTTAAACTGCGCATAGCGCCGCATCAGGGTTTGATGGCGTACCGGGTCCGCGCGCCAGGTCTGCCAGATCTCCGGTTTTTCACAGACTTCGGTAATCGGTTTGCCCGCCGCCAGGCAGGCCAGCCGCGCCGCGCCCAGCGCGCCGCCGGTCTCACCGCCTTTGTGGGTCACCACCGGCATATCGAGGATATCGGCCAACAGCTGCGCCCAGAACGGGCTGCGGGCGCCGCCGCCAACCAGCGAACATTGTTCGATCTGCGTACCGCTCTCTTTCAGTACCTGCAGACCGTCGCTGATGCCGAAGCTCACCCCTTCCAGCACCGCGTAGCCGAGCTGGGCGCGCAGGCTGGAGTGGGTCATGCCCCAGAACATGCCGCGCGCGTCAGGATCGTTGTGCGGCGTACGTTCGCCGGAGAGATAAGGTAAGAAGAACGGCGCGTGGGACTTCTCCTCTTCGCTAACTTCGGCAATCTCCTCCAGCAGCGCCACTTCCGTGGTGCCGGTCAGGCGGCAGAACCACTGCAAACAGCTGGCGGCGCTGAGCATCACGCTCATCTGATGCCACAGATTCGGCAGCACGTGACAAAACGCATGGACCGCCGACTGCGGAGCCGGACGATAGGCATCGGTCACCACAAACAGCACCCCGGAGGTACCAAGCGAAATGAACGCATCCCCGGGCGAAACCGCGCCGACGCCTATGGCGCTGACCGCGTTATCGCCGCCGCCTCCGGCTACCGCTACCGAGGCGTTCAGCCCCCAGCGTTCGGCCACCTGCGGGTCAAGGGTGGCGGAGACCTCGCAGCCTTCGACCAGGGTCGGCATCTGGCTGCGCGCCAGGCCGCATTTATCCAGCAGAGCGTCGGACCAGTCGCGCTTCGCCACGTCCAGCCACAGCGTCCCGGCGGCGTCGGACATATCGGAGACTTTTTTACCGGTCATCCGGTAGCGCAGATAATCCTTCGGCAGCAGCACCGTGGCGGTGCGCTGAAAGTTTTCCGGCTCATGGCGACGCACCCACAGCAGCTTCGGCGCGGTAAAGCCGGGCATCGCCAGGTTTCCCGCCACCTGATGCAGCTCCGGCGCCATCTCTTCCAGCTCCGCGCACTCCGCGGCGCAGCGGGTGTCGTTCCACAGGATTGCCGGGCGAATCACCTCCCCCTCGGCATCCAGCAGAACCGCGCCGTGCATCTGCCCGGAAAGGCCAATGGCCTTAATGGCCGGCCAGTGCTGGGCGCATTTTTCCCGCAGCGTGGTCATCAGATACTCCGTCGCCTCCCACCATGACTGCGGCGACTGTTCTGACCAGTGCGGATGGGGCCGCTGGATGCTCAGCGGCGCGCTATGGCTGGCGATAACCTCATTGTTCTCATCAATGACCAGCGCTTTGACTTCCGATGTGCCGAGATCGATACCCAGATACATAGCCACCTCTTAGTTAATCAGCGTATAAACGGCCGCCACTTTTTCGCGCATCAGCGCGAGGAAATCGGCGTTTTCGGCCAGTTCGCCAAACAGCGCTTTATCGCAGGCGTAAAGGGCCAGCGGATCGTTGGCTTCAAACATCTGATGCACCCCCTCGGCGTCGAGGATGCCGTCCTGGTACTCATACGGCAGGGTGCCCTTGTGCCACTGCTCCATAAAGACGAAGAACAGCGCGGGCAGCATGGCGGTGGCTTGCGGGCGAACGCCGCGCTGGTAGCACTCCTGCAGGGTTGGGGCGATCATCGCCGGAATTTTCGAGAAGCCATCGGCGGCGACGCGCTGGTTGGTGTCCTGGATATATGGGTTGGTAAAGCGTTTGAGCACCACGTCGCGATAGGCCGGCAGGTCAATGCCATTATCGCCGAGGCATGGGATCACATCTTCCGTAACGTAGCGGTCGGCAATGGCGTAGATGAAATCCGTTAGCGTGCTTTCATGAATGTACTGCTGGCCAATTAACGTTCCCGCCCACGCAATGCAGCTGTGCGACGAGTTCAGAATGCGAATTTTCGCCTCTTCGTAAGGAATCACCGACGCCACCATCTCAACCCCGACCGCTTCCAGGTTCGGGCGTTCATCGCGGAAGTTGTTTTCCACCACCCACTGGATAAAGGTCTCGCCCATCACCGGCGCTTTATCGTCAATGCCGGTCTGCGCTTTGATGCGCGCGGGCAGGTCCGCCGCCGGACGCGGGGTGATGCGGTCGACCATGGTGTTCGGACAGGTGGTGTTGGCGGCCATCCAGTCAATCACCGCCTGCTTGCCGGTTAGCTGCAGGAACTCAACCATACCGTCGTGGAAGCGTTCGCCGTTATGGCGCACGTTATCGCAGTTCAGCAGAGTCAGCGGCCCGGCGTTGTCCGCCATACGCTTTTCCAGAATCCGCGCGATAGTGCCGTAAATCGTTTTGCACTCCCCTGCCAGATCGGCCTGCAAATCGGGGTTGCTGGTTTCCAGCTTATGGCGGGTATTCAGGTAGTAGCCACCTTCCGTCACGGTGAAGGCGATGACTTTGGTCTGCGGGTTTGCCCCTTCGTTAATCAGCGGCTGCAGCCCGGCCTGCCACGGCAGCAGTTTCTGAATGGAGGTGATCTCTTCATATTCACGTTCCCCTTCCGGGCTGACGGTTTCCAGCACATAGCGCCCGCCCTGCGCCGCCAGCGCCTGAACCACCTGTTCGGCGTCGTTGCGGATATTCCCCGCCGCGATGTGCCAGCGTTTATCTCCGGAAGCGATCAGACGATGCAGATACCACGCCTGATGCGCGCGATGAAAAGAACCCAGACCAATGTGAAGCCATGTGAATTGATTGTTCATGTTCCGCTCTCCTTGAGTTGATGGCCTCACTGTAAATGATCAATTGACCAAAATAAGAGCCACGGATCACAAAAGAACAATTACCCAATAAAATTACAAATGACCAGAAAAGAGCAAAAGCTTGCCAGTTTTCCCGACCACGGCGAGAATGCGGGTATTCGCCGGGCGAAATTATCGCCGCGGCCCGACACTTAGGGCAGGAAAGCATGAGCAAAGAAGATGATATCCGGCTGGATCAAAAGGTCCGCGCCGCGTGGATGTACTACATCGCCGGGCAGAATCAGAGCGAGATCGCAAGCCAGCTTGGCACGTCGCGGCCGGTGGTACAGCGGCTGATCGCCGCCGCGAAAGAAGAAGGGATTGTATCGATTAGCCTGCACCACCCGGTAGCGAACTGCCTCGACTATGCGCAGCTGCTGCAGGAGAAGTACCGGCTTATCGAGTGCAATATCGTCCCCGCCTTTAACGAAGAAAGTACCCTGGATAGCGTCTCCTTCGGCTGCTATCAGCTGATGGCCCGCTATCTGCAGGATGATAAAGAGAAAATCATCGGCCTGGGTTCCGGCCTGACCCTGAAAAAAGCGCTGCAGCGCATCGACTTCGACAGTCTGAACACCCGCTGCGTCGCCCTGATCAGCGCCATGGACGCCGACGGCCAATGTAACTATTACGATGACGTCCCGCTGCTGCTGACCAGCAAAATTAAGGCCAAGTACTATCAGTGGCCCGCGCCGCGCTACGCGCAGACCCAGGACGAGTACGACATGTGGTGTACCAGCCGGCTGTTTCGCAGCGTTTCCGCCGTCGCCCGCCGGGCGGACGTTATTTTTGTCGGCATTGGGCCATTAGGTACCCAAAGCCCCATCTTCAAAGATGGCTTTATCAATCAGGCGCAGATGGATGAGCTGACCGCACGCGGCGGCATCGGCGAGATCATGGGACGCTTTATCGATGCCGAAGGCGGCGTGGTGGAGAGCGAAATCAACAGAATGATCACCAGCTACGATATCCGCCAGAACCAGTGCCCGCGCATCGCGGTGGCGTGCGGCGAGTACAAACGTCCGGCGATTCTGGCGGCGCTTAAAGGCGGCTGGATCAACGGCCTGGTGACCGACGAGCACACCGCCCGCTGGCTGCTGACGCGCTAACGGCGGCAGCCGGATCAGCGGCTGCTCATCAACAGCGGCGGGATTTCAATCCGCTGCTGCCCGGCCTCGCCGGCGTCAATAATCGTGAACACCGCTTCCAGCATCGCCGGCACGTCCTGCTGCACCATGTCGATATCGTGCCCCAGCAGATAGACGAACGGGTCCCAGTCAAAGCAGCCCATCGGCGGCTGGGCGCTGCCGGTAAGTCCCGCCTGCGACAGCCAACGCACCACCCCTTCCAGCGATATTGTCGAGTTGACAAATAGCCCCGTCAATGGGGTCTTCGCGGTAGCAAACCGCTCCTGCATGCAGGCCTCAACTTTGCCTTTTGAATAGCCGGGCGCCAGGATATTTTCCTGCGGCACGACCAGCCCCTGCTCCCGATGCGCATCGTGGAAGCCGCGTAAACGCTCGCGGGTGTTATGGTCGCTGCTGCGCCCGCCGATAAAGGTCAGCGGCGCCAGCGCTCCCCGGCGGCGAGCGCTGTTGGCGAGGATTTTGTGGGTCAGCGCCTTCGCGCCGCCGTAGTTATCCGATATCACCGACGGGGCGACAGAGCCCGGCAGGTCGAGATTGACCGTGGGCACGCCTGCCTGTTGGCACAGGGCGGTAATTTTGTCCGGATTGGTTGCCCCGGTGGCCACCACCCAGTCAACCTGCCAGGAGAGCATCGCTTTTACCGCTTCGATCTCCAGCTCCGGCCTCCGGCGCGTACAGGTGATAATCGGCAGCAGGCCGCGCTCGCGGGCCATCTCCTCAAAGCGCTCCGCCACCGAACCGAAATAGCGGTTATCGTATTTGGGGATAATCATACCGATGACGCGCGATTTTTTGCTGCGCAGCATGCTGGCCTGGCGGTTAATCGCATAGCCCTGCTCCTCGGCAATCCGCGTCACCTTTTCGGCAAGCTTCGCGCTGATGCGGCGCTTTTTCCAGTTGCCGTTGAGGATAGCGCTCACCGCGCTCGCCGAAACGCCGGACAGTTCCGCCAGGTCGTAAATCGTGATTTTCTTCATTTTCCCAACTTGCGTCACAAAATCATTTCGCTGTTAATTTCCCCACTTGCTCAATCGATGAAGCTAGCGCAACATGAGCTTCATCGATTGAGCTTCCATTTTACTTCCCGAAGTATTAACGCATTCAGCGTGAATACGCCAGCGAACATCAAAAAAATGACGCTCATATTCAATACCTTAACAAGTTTTCGTCTCCAGCGTCGAACGCGATGCCCTCGCGTTCGATAGTTCCAACCAGACTCTGTAAAGGATTATAAAATGAACCACTCTGTCTCCTCTATGAATACTTCCCTTAGCGGTAAAGTCGCCGCCATTACCGGCGCGGCGTCCGGTATCGGCCTCGAATGCGCCAGAACCCTGCTGGGCGCTGGCGCAAAAGTGGTGCTTATCGACCGTGAAGGCGAGAAGCTCAACAAACTTGTCGCCGAACTCGGCGAAAACGCCTTCGCCCTGCAGGTTGACCTGATGCAGGCGGATCAGGTCGATAATATTCTGCAGGGTATTTTGCAGCTTACCGGGCGTCTCGATATTTTCCACGCCAACGCCGGAGCTTACATCGGCGGGCCGGTGGCAGAGGGCGATCCGGACGTCTGGGACCGCGTGCTGCACCTCAACACCAACGCCGCCTTCCGCTGCGTGCGCAGCGTCCTGCCGCATCTTATCGCGCAAAAGTCCGGGGACATTATCTTCACCAGCTCTATCGCGGGGGTGGTGCCGGTGATCTGGGAGCCTATCTATACCGCGTCGAAATTTGCCGTCCAGGCGTTTGTTCATACTACTCGCCGCCAGGTTTCGCAGTACGGCGTGCGCGTCGGCGCCGTGCTGCCGGGCCCGGTGGTCACCGCCCTGCTGGACGACTGGCCGAAAGCCAAAATGGACGAAGCGCTGGCCAACGGCAGCCTGATGCAGCCGATTGAGGTGGCCGAGTCGGTGCTGTTTATGGTGACGCGCTCGAAAAACGTCACCGTGCGCGACATTGTGATCCTGCCGAACAGCGTGGATCTCTGACCGTTCAACCAGACTGTGTGAGAGGATGTTATGCAAATCGATACGCAACATATTATTGGCGTCGATGTCGGTTCGGGCAGCGTTCGCGCCGGGGTGTTCAATCTGCGGGGCGAGCTTCTCGCCCACGCGACCCGGGAAATTACCCTGTTTCGCAGCGCCGGAAGCGTGGTCGAACAGTCGAGCCGCGAGATCTGGCAGGCGGTGTGCTACTGCATTAAAACGGCGGTGGCCAGCGCCGGGGTCGCGCCGTCATCGATTGCCGGAATCGGCTTCGATGCCACCTGCTCGCTGGTGGTGATTGGCGATAACGACGCCCCGCTGGCGGTCGGGCCTTCGGAAGATGCGGAGCGCAACATTATCGTCTGGATGGATCACCGCGCCACCGGGCAGGCGGAAAAGATCAACGCCACGGGCCACGCGGTGCTGCAGTACGTCGGCGGTAAAATCTCGCCGGAGATGGAAACGCCGAAAATTCTCTGGCTGAAGGAGAACCGCCCGCACATTTATCAGCAGGCGCGCCACTTCTTCGACCTCGCCGATTATCTCACCTGGCGCTCAACCGGCGATTTAGCCCGCTCGGTCTGTACCGTGACCTGTAAATGGACCTACCTGGCGCATGAACAACGCTGGGATGCCAGCTACTTCCGCCAGATTGGCCTCGAAGAGCTGGCGGATGAAGATTTTGTCCGCATCGGCCAGCAGATTGTCGATCCGGGAACCCCCTGCGGCGACGGCCTTTGCGCCACGGCGGCAGAGGAGATGGGCCTGCCGGTCGGTACTCCGGTGGCGGTCGGGATGATCGATGCCCACGCGGGCGGTATCGGCACCGTCGGCGTGCTTAACGGCGCGGTTAACAATATGGCCTACGTCTTCGGCACCTCCTCCTGCACCATGACCACCACTCAGGAAGCGGTGTTCGTGCCCGGCGTCTGGGGGCCATATTACTCGGCGATGGTGCCGGGGTTCTGGCTGAGCGAAGGCGGGCAGAGCGCGGCCGGAGCGGCCATCGACCAGCTGCTGAGCTTCCATCCCGCCGCCGCCGAGGCTAAGGCGCTGGCCAGGGCGCGCGGCGTCCCGCTGCCGGTTTATCTTGCCGATAGCGTGCTGGCGAAAGTGGAACGTCCTTCTGCCGCGGTCAAACTCGCCGCCGGGCTGCACGTGGTGCCTGAATTTTTAGGTAATCGGGCGCCGCTGGCCGACCCGCACGCGAAAGCGATTATCGCCGGGCTGGGGATGGAGCGGGATCTGGACAACCTGATGGCGCTCTACGTCGCCGGATTGTGCGGCATCGGCTACGGCCTGCGGCAGATTATTGACGCCCAGAAGGCGTGCGGCATCCACAGCGAGCATATCGTCATCAGCGGCGGAGCCGGGCAGCATCCGCTGGTGCGCCAGCTGCTGGCTGACGCCTGCGGAGTGAGCGTGGTGAGTACCGAATCCAGCGAACCGGTGCTGTTAGGTTCGGCGATTCTCGGCGCGGTGGCCGGCCAGATCGCCCCGTCCCTGCCGGAAGCGATGAAGCAGTTTACCCGGGTGGATAAAACCTACCGCTGCGTTGCGCAGTATAGCGCCGATCATCAGCGGCGCTATGAAGCGTATAAAACGCTACAGCACACGGCGCGGCTGATTCGCGAGTAAGCAAGATCCCGGGCTGCGGCGTAAACGCCCTACCCGGGCTACCAGACCGCACGAAACCGTAGCCCGGCCAGGCGTAGCGCCGCCACGCGAATGCTTAAGCGATGGTGACTTTGCCGTCCAGATAGACATCCTGCACGGCATTGATCAGCTTCACGCCGTCGGCCATCGATTTTTTAAACGCCTTACGGCCCAGAATCAGCCCCATGCCGCCCGCGCGCTTGTTGATAACCGCGGTGCGCACGGCATCGGAGAGATCGGTTTCCCCGCCCGCGGCGCCGCCGGAGTTAATCAGCCCGGCGCGGCCCATATAGCAGTTCGCCAGCTGGTAACGCACCAGATCGATCGGATTATCGCTGGTGAGCTTGCTGTAAACCCGGTCATCGGTATAGCCGAAGTTCACCGCTTTATAGCCGCCGTTATTTTCCGCCATTTTCTGCTTCACGATATCCGCGCCGATGGTCGCCGCCAGATGGTTAGCCTGGCCGGTTAAGTCAGCGGAAACGTGGTAGTCGACGCCATCTTTCTTAAATGCCGAATTACGCAGATAGGCCCACAGCACGGTCACCAGGCCCAGTTCGTGCGCGCGCTCAAACGCAGCGGAGATTTCTTCGATTTGACGACGAGACTGTTCGGAACCGAAATAGATCGTCGCCCCGACCGCCACGGCCCCCATATTGAACGCCTGCTCAACGCTGGCGTACAGCGTCTGATCGTATTCGGTCGGGTAGCTCAGCGTTTCGTTATGGTTCAGCTTGACCAGGAAGGGGATGCGGTGCGCATAGCGGCGCGACACCGAGGCCAGCACGCCATAGGTGGAGGCCACGCAGTTACAACCGGCCTCAATGGCCAGTTCGACGATATTTTTCGGATCAAAGTACAGCGGGTTGGCGGCAAAAGAGGCGCCAGCAGAATGCTCTACGCCCTGGTCGACCGGCAGGATCGACAGATAGCCGGTTCCCGCCAGGCGGCCAGTGTTATACAGGGTTTGCATATTACGCAGCACCGCCGGCGGACGGTTGTTATCAACCATCACCCGATCGACGTAATCCGACCCCGGCAAATAGAGCTGGTCGGCTGGAATCGTCATACAGCGGTGCTGTAAAAGCGTGTCGGCATCTTTGCCAAGCAACTGCGTAATATCAGTCATAGCGATCTCCCGTAAGTGCCGGTCGAAACCGGCATGCATTTTCCCAACCCAATTTTTTTGGGCAGCAATAAGTCTGGTATCGAAAGTGGGATTTTTCCATTGCAGAGGGATTTTTAAATATCATCCGCTGACATCATCCATAACCGGGAAAATGTTATATCGGTCAAAGTTCCACCCTAAAGGTATTTAAAAGGTATTACATAATGGTATTGTTATTACGTACCTTACCTATCATGAAGGATTTAAAGATGAAAACTACAGTAAAGCTGTCATTCATGATGTTCATTGAGTGGTTTATCTGGGGCGCGTGGTTTGTCCCTTTATGGTTATGGCTGAATAAAAGCGGATTTACCGCTGGTGAAATTGGCTGGTCCTATGCCTGTACCGCCATTGCGGCGATCCTTTCGCCGATCCTCGTAGGTTCATTGACCGATCGCTTTTTCTCAGCGCAGAAAGTGCTGGCCGTACTGATGTTTGTCGGCGCGGTATTAATGTATTTCGCCGCGCAGCAAACCACCTTCAGCGGCTTCTTCCCGTTGTTGCTGGCCTACTCCCTCACGTATATGCCGACCATTGCACTGACCAACAGCATCGCTTTTGCCAACGTGCCGGATGTCGAACGTGACTTTCCCCGTATTCGCGTGATGGGCACCATTGGCTGGATTGTCTCTGGCCTGGTCTGCGGCTTTCTGCCACAAATGATGGGCTATAGCGATATTTCTCCGACCAATATCCCTTTGTTGATCGCTGCTGGCAGCTCGGTGCTGCTGGGTATTTTTGCCTTTATGCTGCCCGATACGCCGCCGAAGAGTACCGGCAAGCTGGATTTAAAAGTGATGCTGGGGTTGGACGCGCTCATCCTGTTACGTGATAAAAACTTTCTTGTGTTTTTCTTCTGCTCATTCCTGTTCGCTATGCCGCTGGCTTTCTACTACATCTTCGCCAACGGCTACCTCACGGAAGTCGGAATGCAAAACGCGACAGGATGGATGACGCTCGGCCAGTTCTCTGAAATTTTCTTCATGCTGGCACTACCGTTCTTCACCACACGCTTTGGCATTAAAAAGGTATTATTACTTGGTCTTATCACCGCGGCGATTCGTTACGGATTTTTCGTCTACGGCGGTGCAGATCAATACTTCACCTATGCCCTGCTGTTTCTTGGAATTTTGCTTCACGGCGTAAGCTACGATTTCTATTACGTTACTGCCTATATCTACGTTGATAAAAAAGCACCGGTACACATGCGTACGGCGGCGCAAGGGCTAATCACGCTCTGCTGCCAGGGGTTTGGCAGTTTACTCGGCTATCGTCTGGGCGGCGTAATGATGGAGAAAATGTTTGCTTATCAAGAGCCGGTAAATGGGTTGACCTTCAACTGGGCAGGAATGTGGGGCTTCGGCGCCGCTATGATCGCCGTTATCGCCGTGTTGTTTATGATTTTCTTTCGCGAATCGGATACAGAGATCACCGCTATTAAGGTGCAAAACGACGATTGCGATGCTGCACTGAAACAAGAGGAAGTTAAATGAAAACGGAACGTATTCTCGGCGCGCTCTACGGGCAGGCATTAGGCGATGCGATGGGCATGCCGTCTGAACTCTGGCCTCGCTCACGCGTTAAAGCTCACTTTGGGTGGATTGACCGTTTCCTGCCGGGGCCGGCTGAAAACAATGCAGCCTGTTACTTTAATCGTGCCGAATTTACGGATGATACATCGATGGCGCTCTGCCTCGCGGATGCCATCATTGAATGTCATGGCAAAATCTCACCAGAAGTTATCGGGCGCAATATCCTTGCCTGGGCTGAAGGGTTCGATGCGTTCAATAAAAACGTGCTGGGTCCGACTTCTAAAATTGCGCTCAATGCCATTCGCGACGCAGTACCGATCGATGAACTGGAGAACAACGGCGTCACGAATGGGGCGGCGATGCGCGTCTCACCGCTAGGCTGCCTGCTCGCACCAACACAGCTAGACAGCTTTATTGATGAGGTGGCGCTGGCTTCCAGCCCCACGCATAAATCCGACCTCGCGATTGCGGGTGCCGTCGTGGTGGCGTGGGCAATCTCTCGGGCTATCGAAGGAGATAGCTGGCAGGCTATTGTCGACTCGCTGCCTGCTGTGGCACGCCAGGCGCAGGAAAAGCGGATCACCACTTTTAGTGCCTCGCTGGCTGCCCGGCTGGAGTTGGCTTTGTGCGTGGTACGTCAGGCAAATGGTATTGAATCAGCCTGTGAGGGGCTCTATCAGCGCGTTGGCGCAGGCACCAGTACCCTTGAATCCGTTCCCTGCGCAATTGCGATGGTAGAGCTGGCTGGAGGCGACCCTAACCGCTGCGCCATTCTGTGCGCAAATCTCGGTGGCGATACCGACACCATCGGCGCAATGGCAACTGCAATTTGCGGTGCACTGAGGGGGATTTCTGCTATCGACGCCACCCTGAAGCAACAGCTTGATGAAGTGAACCAACTCGACTTTACCCGCTACGCCACGGCGCTTGCACACTACCGAGAGCAACGGGAGGCATCATGAATCTGATGCAACGATTACCCACCTTAGGCAACAAGCGTCCCATCACCATCGTCGGCGCGGCGGTCATTGATGTGATTGCTGACGCTTACGCCCTCCCCTGGCGAGGCTGTGATATTGAACTGCAACAGCAAAGCGTCAATATTGGCGGCTGTGCCCTGAATATTGCGGTTGCCCTGAAACGTCTGGGAATGGAGGCCGATAACGCCCTACCCGTTGGACAAGGCGTATGGGCTGATATCATCCGTAATAACATGGCCCGGGAAGGGCTTTCCAGCCGCATCGACGGCGTCACGGGTGACAACGGCTGGTGTCTTGCGCTGGTTGAGCCGGACGGCGAACGCACGTTTATGTCGTTTAGCGGTGTTGAAAACCAGTGGAATCCCGCCTGGCTGGCGCAACTAACTGTTCCGCCGCAAAGCCTGGTGTCACTTTCTGGTTATCAACTGGCATCGCCCTGTGGGGAGGTGCTGGTGCACTGGCTGGAATCCCTGCGTGATATTACACCGTATATTGATTTCGGCCCGCGCATCGCTGATATTCCCGAGACACTAATGCAGAGGATCATGGCCTGTAAGCCTGTTATTTCTCTGAATCGCCAGGAGGCGGAGATCGCCGCAGAGCGCTTTAGATTACCCGTGGCAACCGAAGCGTTTGGTCAGGCCTGGCTAAAGAAATTCGCAATGCCGTTGATTGTTCGTCATGACGAAGAGGGTGCGTGGTACTTCAGCGCGGAAGAACAGGGACTGGCAGCGCCGTTCCCTGTGGCGGTAATCGATACAATCGGTGCAGGTGACAGCCACGCAGGAGGGACACTAGCCGGACTCGCCTCGGGATGGACACTGGGCGAGTCGGTACTGCTTGGTAATGCGGTTGCGTCCTGGGTGGTAGGACATCGCGGCGGTGATTGTAGCCCAACGCGCGAAGCATTACTCCTCGCACACAAAGACGTATAGATCGCTACGACAGCGGTTGATGCTGTATTCAATCGGCCGCTGTTGTTGATCGAGTGCAACCTGATTGATAACCAGCACCGGTATTTTTTCATCCATATGAATGTGCGACTGAAATTCGGCATCCGGCATACGTGCACTGACGCGCGAGCGCGTACGCTGCGGGAAGATATGCTGACTGCGAAAATAGTCATACAGCGACACGCCGATAGCATCAACATCATGAATCAGTTGGGCAGGAACCCAGGACTCTTCTATGGACACGGCCTCATCATCCACATAGCGAATTCGCTTGAGCAAAAATACATCACTTTGCGGGGCAATCGCCAATTGTGTCGCCACCTCATCCGGGCAGCTCACTATCCGTTTGTTGACCCACAGAGTGTCAGGTTTTTTTCCTCTGAGCACCACCTGCTGCGAAAAACCGCGCGCCTCTTTCAATGAATACTCAAAGATATTATTGATTTGCGTACCGTAGCCGCGGGCTCGGGTCACCACCCCTTCATCTTCCAGCGTCCGCATCGCTTTGCGAACGGTAATGCGCGACACCCCCGTCAACTGGCTCAGGTCGCGCTCGCCGGGGAGAATATTACCGTGCTCCAGCGCACCACTGCGTACAGCATTTTTAACCGTTTCAGCAAACTTCAGGTACAGCGGCGTGTTATCCGGCGCTGCAATACGCTCGTTCAGTTGTGCTATCAACAGGGTATGCGCTTGTTCCATCGTGTTTTTTCCTGGCGAAAGTCAGGAAACAGTATACTTTTCGCCAGGCATGAAGACTACCACCATGCGTGAAAATGGTGTACCGGGCCGATACCGTGCCCCACTTCCAGCGAATCCGCCTGCGCCAGCGCCGCCGAAAGCCAGCCTTTGGCTTCCGCCACGGTCTGCCCCCAATCATCGTAACGCGGACGTAACGCCGCCAGCGCAGCAGAGAGCGTACAACCCGTACCGTGAGTATTTTTGGTCTGCACTCTTGGCGCGGTAAAGCGCAGCTCCCCTTCGCGGGTAAAGAGCCAGTCCGGGCTTTCCGCATCATCCAGATGGCCGCCTTTCATTAATACCGCCCCGCAGCCCATTCCCAACAGCGCTCTGCCCTGCTCCAGCATCTCTTTTTCCGTTCTGGCATGCGGCGCAGCCAGCAGCGCCGCCGCTTCCGGCAAGTTCGGGGTGATCAGCGAGACCTGCGGCAGCAGGCGCTGGCGCAGCGTCTCCACCGCCGACGCTGAGAGCAGCGGATCGCCGCTTTTTGCCAGCATGACGGTATCGAGCACCACATTTTTAATCTGATAACGCGCCAACCGTTCCGCCACCGCCTCGACGATATCGGTTTCCGCCAGCATCCCGATTTTGGTGGTATCGATGCGCACATCGCTGAAAACGGAATCGAGCTGCGCGGCGACAAAATCAGGCTCTATCCGGTACACCGACTGGACGCCGCGGGTGTTTTGCGCCACCAGCGCGGTGATGACCGAGCAGCCGTAAGCGCCCAGCGCCGAGAAGGTTTTGAGATCTGCCTGGATCCCCGCGCCGCCGCTCGGGTCGGTGCCGGCGATGGTTAGCGCATTAATTCGTTTCACAGATCGCCTCCCGCATAGAGCGCATCGAGGAAGGCGGGAGTAAAGCTGCCGGGGCCGCCCTGCAGCGCCGCTTTTCCCCCCGCAAGCTTCATCAGACCGCAGGCCGCGGCCACGTTCTCCAGCCGATCGCCGGGCATCGCCGCAGCGGCGGCAACCACCGCCGATAGCGCGCAGCCGGTGCCGACTACCCGGGTCATCAGCGGATCGCCGCCGGTGACCGCGCGCGTGCGCTGGCCGTCGGTCACGTAATCGACCTCGCCGGTTACCGCGACAACGGTATTCAGCTGGCGAGCCAGCTCCTGGGCCGCGGGCAGCGCTGCGGCGGCGGTATCGGTCGTATCGACGCCGCGCCCGCCGCCGCTCATTCCGGCCAGGGCCATAATTTCCGACGCATTACCGCGAACGGCGGCAGGCTGCAGCGCCAGCAGCTCCCGGCAAAATTCTGTCCGTAAGGTCAGCGCGCCGACCGCCACCGGGTCCAGCGCCCACGGTTTACCCGCCTGCTGCGCGCTGCGCGCCGCCGCACGCATCGCCGCCGCGCGTTCGACGGTCAGCGTACCGACATTAATCAGCAGCGCATCGGCAATGGCGGCAAACTGGCTGGCTTCGTCCGGGTCGATAACCATCGCCGGGGATGCGCCAATCGCTAACAGGACGTTGGCGGTAAAGGTCTGCACCACGTCGTTGGTCATGCAGTGAACAAGAGGAGAATGGCGGTGAAAAAGGTGCCGCAGATGGGCAATATGCGCGGGGTTCAGCAGGTCAGACATCGTTTGCTCCCGCCAGGCGATGAAGAAGCGACGACCCTGCGGTCTCTGACTTCCCTACGCTGGCATTATCCAGATCAGGTGGTACGGGTTTTTCTCAGCCCATCAGTGATGGGGCACCCCGAGTCATTTAGATTACATTTCTCTTACTTTTTGCCAGCTTAGGGGAAGTTGCTTGCTGGCGCAAGCCCATCCTCTCGGTTATCGCTTCTTCACCTTAAAAATACGCCAGTGTGCCATTACATCACGACCCGGAATAATCCTAAGCAGCTAAACGAAGTAGATTTTTTAACTACTCTTTTTTTGGGAAAACTTGCAGTGCATACATGACCAATTATTCTTCGGGAGAATTCCATAAGCCCGATTTCCGGCGGTAACAATGGAACGCAGATGATGTTTCTTGGTATCACCTTCGTAGCATCTCGGACAGAAAGGGATATCATCACCTTCTTTTCAGTACAATGGCAGCTTAAATACGAAGGTTGATTTATCTGCCAACTGTTCTTCAAGATGTTTGTTCAGCGTCGAAAAGCAAAGTCTGCGTAGTTATCGCTTCGATTTTGGCGTTAGCAAGTTCGACCATCAGATTAGCCTGCTCAAGTTTGAGCGTAGCCTTGTCCAGTTCATCGCTGTTATTCGCCAGTTTCTGGGTGATGCTCACCGCTTTATCGAGAATCCCGACCGCTGCCGCCGTGCTTGCCAATATCCCTGCCATAACATCCTCTGCGTGAGATTTATCTAAGCGTTATTGCGCTTACTCTACCGGATAACCTTCTGTTACGAAACGAAGTTTCGCTTACGTCTAATACTTGTTGCGCATGTGGTTATTGTTTGTAAAATGACCACGGTGATTATTTCCATAACAAGTAGAGGGACTTATGAAGCAATACACCAACGAACTTATCCCATCAGTGCTCACATCATTCAAGAACCCATTCAGCCCAGATCAACTGGCAGACGCAGACGAAGAACAACGTCAGATTTTCAAATCCCATGTTGAAGAAATGAAAGACCGATCTTTAGTGGCGATTTGGCGTTTTGCCACTGCGGGATCACTCACCCAAAACGGTGGGAAGATTGAGAAAGCCAGCGCCAACAACTCATTTACTCTTGAAGACGGGAGCGAGGTTAATCGGGCAATGGTTGGTGATTACGTTGTTTATCCTGACGGAACACGCGCAAGAATCATTAACGGGTCGGGGTCAGTCAATACCAACGGCAACGGCGTTTCTTATGCCCTCGTAGGGAGCCAGCTTGATAACGGTGATGTGATTGTTAGCACCCCACAAGATTATGCTCTCCTGTGCCAGTTAGACAATAGCCCAGCAATGCCAGCCGATTTCCTCACTCCAGCGGCACTCTAAAAAATAAGGAGTTCAGAAAATGGCTATAGGTTTTTGGGTAGTACAGGGCGATAAAACAACATGTGGGGGTTCTGTACTGACCGGACACCCGAAAGGGAAGAAGATTGGCCCGAATCAAAACAGACAGGCAACAGTAGGCTGCCAGGTATCCTGTGGTAAACATCCAGGTAAATACAGCGTGGCAGGTGGATACCCTGGCGAGGTCATTCACGGGCAGTTAGCCGCGAGTACTATATACAGCCGTTCAACCTGCCCATGTAAGGCTTTCTTCATCCCTACTCATACTTTTATGAAACATGGCCCTTATCAGGCACCAGTGAAAGCAGCACCTGCGCCAGTAGCGGTGAAAGCCACGTCTGAGCCAGTTCAGGAGCCAGAACAACACGCACAGACAGCAAAAAAACCTGCGCAAGTAGAACCAAAACCGCAAGAGTCAAAACGCGAACCTGTAGACGCTGGTTTCTGTATTCTCCCTTACGGAGCCGAAACAAGAGCCTATGAACCGTGGTTGTTCGAAAGCGAACCGCCAGCAGGAACACGCGAACTTTATCGCTCACTAAATGGTGCAGGTAAGGAATACAAAGCCGGTTCTATTATGCTTCTGGTTGATCCTGATAAGCAGGACGACGAACAGATCGCCCACATGAAAGCCGCGAAAGCGCGAGTCGATGCAGCATTGGCCCCATTGACGCATGAGGAAGCTAACTTACTGCACAAACACTACGCTACCATAGCTAATTTCACCAGCTACGCTGATACAGGAATTGGCCTTGCTGCTGATCCTGTTGGAAAATACTTTGAGAGTATCGAAAAAATACTCAAAGAGATCCAGGAAACATATAAAAACACCTACATAACACGTGGTGCATTAATTAGTGAACAATTTTATGTCCGACGTAGCCAGTTGTTTAAAGAGCTTGAATCCATACTCAAAGTCTACTTCCTGAATAAGGCTATGAAATTCGGAGAGTATACCAAAATAAAAAATGCACTCGGCCTGTCCAGTAGCTCTATTACCCACAAATGGAATGAAACGGGGATCAGTGACATTGAAGGTTATGCTACCCACATCGAACGGGCAGCTAAATACGTAAAAGCAATGCGTTACACTGGTTATTTAGGCATTGGTTTTAGCGGACTCCATTCTCTTAACGAAATCCATGAGGCATGTTCTGTTGGTCGCGAAACTGAATGTACCAAGAAAAAGTATACTGAGATTGGTAGCTTTGCTGTAGGTACGGGGGTTGGTGTTGCTGGTGGCTATTTAGCAATACCTCTTTGTATCGCTATCGGTGTTGGTACTGCTGGTGTCGGAGGACTTGCTTGCTCTGTGATCGCTGGGGCTGGTTTAGGCTATGTCGGTAGTAGTGCAGGTGGCGCATTCGGTGAATGGGGTGGAGAACAGCTGTATGAAATTTTCGGTAATTAATTTTATAATTATGTATCGAAACTCGATTGGATTGGTATTGTGTCTATGCCTGATACTTACGGGTATTATTTCAATTATTTACGATCGTATTTCGAAAAATAAATTCATTACTCTCTGCTCGCTATTTGTTAAAAAATTTGGAGCAAGACCAGCAGAAGTTTTAATTTATCAGGATGGTGGGTTCTTTTTCTCGTTTATGCGTGATGCATTCTTTATTAAAGCATTATACTTTAAAGAAAACTCATTCCATACGCGAGGAATGGATAATGAACAAATTCGATTTATTAAAGAACTTCCTAATCAGTACACCGATTGGTTACGTGTAAAAGTGCGACTTTCCATCATCGGTATTATTTTCCTATTCATGATGTTATCAGTATTTTATTTGCCATCATTTATTTAACGAAAACAAACTAAATAGCCAAGCGCAGAACTTGGTTATTTTATTCACTCCCAATTAATACCATCAATTACATAAGAAACTGAGGATAAGGGAAACGTATGCAAATAGCGTTTAGTGATCCCTCCGCTTTTCTCATGACCTACGGTTTGCTGTAGGTGCAGAATGTTTTTCACCCAACCAGCCATTGCCGAAGAGCAAACACTATGACGAATGGAATGCAGTAACCGCCGTTGTCCGTAATCATCCAGATACGGGATACCAAGCTGATCTCGTAGATCAGCAAACACCTTGCCGATCTTAGTCATGTTTGTACCCGCCACTTCTGAGAAGATCCGCTCTTTCCACTGGCGATCAACGTATTCCATGAATCCCCATTCGATCAACTTGGGATGAATAACTACCTGTCTTGTAGCATTCTCCGTCTTCCCTTGCCCTCCTTCGGCAATCAGGAAATAGTAGCGCTGGCTATCTTCATCGAATTTAATTTGTGACTTCTCCAGTTTACCTATCTCGCCTCTTCTCGACCCCGTGTATGCCAATAATAACGTGATCCATTTTTGCCAGTTATCAGGCTGCTTAAGCGCCCATCCGACAAACTTTTTCATCTCCGCCGTGCTGTATTGCGCCAAATCTTGCTTTTGATAGCGCAGCCACTACGCCATCAAAAGCAAGATTTGGGCAGAATGTCTTTGCCCTCGGTAAGAAAAGAGTAGGAACAATTATCTGCTGTTGTTGGGCTAAAAGTGGATTTCTTGCAGCCTTGCGTTCTGACGTAATCAGATTTGACAAAAACGCTTCGAACACAGGGAGCGGGGTTGCTAAAGATTTAACAAATGGCAGGTGCGGAATGATGCAAACCATCAAAGCAGATGCTTCGCGGTAGCTGTCAGTAGATAGTGATTTTTTGTATGACCGCCCATCAGATAAGCGGATCTGAATGTAATAGTTACCGTATCTCTTGAAGGTGTACGGAAGTGATTTTAACCTCATGAACAAGCCCTTTTTGTACCTCAAGTGCATTACGCACGGACAAAAAGAGAGTCAATTTCATGATAAGTAGGCCGAATTTCGGCCCCCTACGCTGGCATTATCCAGATCAGGTGGTACGGGTTTTTCTCAGCCTTCACAAAGAAGGGCACCCCGAGCCATTGAGAAATAAAAACGTTCTCAGCGGGCAGGTTACGGTAAGTCGCGGGACAACGCAAGCCGGCCCGGCGTAGGTATACAAGCGCAAGGCAATTCAAAATTAACAATAAGCAATCAAATAATTAACAAAACAAACACTTTTGCAGATACGTGTTTATAGTTTAGGAGGCGTTACAGGATGTAACCCGACGTCATATCGAAATTAACGAGTGAATCAGCGTAAACCCATGAGGATTCCGATGAAATTAACACCGATTATGAAAAGTCTGGCTCTGGCAGGAATTATCTCGACTCTCCCTGTGACCAGCTGGGCCGAAACGTCGCCGAAAGAAGCCGCTGCGGCGACCAAACAGGCAAACGACGCGCTGTATAAACAGCTCCCCTTCTCCGACAACACCGACTTTACCAACGCGCATAAAGGTTTTATTGCCGCGCTTCCTACGGAAGTGATTAAAGGTGAACAGGGCAACGTTATCTGGAACCCGCAGCAGTATGACTTTATTAAAGAGGGGGAAAAGGCGCCGGATACGGTCAACCCCAGCCTCTGGCGTCAATCCCAGCTCATCAATATCAGCGGCCTGTTTGAAGTGACCGAAGGCGTGTACCAGATCCGCAACCTCGATCTCTCCAATATGACCATCATTGAAGGTAAAGAGGGCATCACGGTTGTGGATCCGCTGGTATCAGCGGAGACCGCAAAGGTCGGAATGGATCTGTATTACAAAAATCGCGGCAATAAGCCGGTCGTTGCGGTGATCTACACCCACAGCCACGTTGACCATTACGGCGGCGTGCGCGGCGTGGTCGATGAAGCCGATGTCAAATCCGGCAAAGTCAAAATCTACGCGCCTTCCGGTTTTATGGAAGCTGCCGTTGCTGAAAATATTATGGCCGGTAACGTGATGAGCCGTCGCGCCAGCTATATGTACGGCAACCTGCTCAAACCGGATGCCACCGGCCAGGTTGGCGCAGGTCTCGGCACCACGACCTCTGCCGGCACCGTCACGCTGATTGCTCCCACCAATATCATCGAGAAAGATGGTCAGAAAGAGACCATCGACGGCCTGACCTACGATTTTATGCTGGCGCCGGGCTCGGAAGCACCGTCGGAAATGCTGTGGTATATCGAAGAGAAGAAGCTCATTGAATCCGCCGAAGATGTCACCCATACCCTGCATAACACCTATTCGCTGCGCGGGGCGAAAATTCGTGAACCGCTACCGTGGTCGAAATATATCAACGCCGCCATTGTGCGCTGGGGCGACAAGGCTGAAATCATTATGGCCCAGCACCACTGGCCGACCTGGGGTAATGAGAACGTGGTTAACCTGCTGAAGAGCCAGCGCGACCTGTATCGGTACATTAATGACCAGACTCTGCGCATGGCCAACGAGGGCCTGACCCGCGATGAGATCGCCGCCAAATTCAAGCTGCCGGACAGCCTGGCCAATACCTGGGCCAACCGCGGCTACTACGGCTCCGTCAGCCATGACGTGAAGGCTACCTACGTCCTCTATCTCGGCTGGTTCGACGGCAACCCGGCTACGCTGGACGAGCTGCCGCCGGAAGAAGCGGCGAAGAAGTTCGTTGATTATATGGGCGGCGCCGATGCTATCCTCAAGAAAGCCAAAGAAGATTACAACCAGGGCAACTATCGCTGGGTAGCTCAGGTAGTCAGCAAAATTGTCTTCGCCGATCCCGGCAATCTGGAGGCGCGCAATCTGGAAGCCGATGCCCTGGAGCAGCTGGGCTATCAGGCGGAATCAGGACCGTGGCGTAACTTCTACCTGACCGGCGCGCAGGAGCTACGCAACGGCGTCGTGAAAGGCCCGACGCCGAATACCGCCAGCCCGGATACCGTGCGGGCCATGACTCCGGAAATGTTTTTCGACTATCTTGCGGTCCATATCAACGGCGAAAAAGCCGGAACCGCCAAAGCGGTGTTCAATATCGACCTTGGTAACGATGGCGGTAAATATAAGCTAGAGCTGGAAAACGGCGTGCTCAACCACACCGCCGATGCCGAAGCCAAAGACGCCGACGCTACCATCGCGCTGGATCGCGCCACGCTGAACAAAATCATCCTGAAAGAGGAAACGCTAAAACAGGCGGAGGATAAGGGTGAAGTCAAAGTGACCGGCGACGGCGCGAAGCTGGACGAGATGCTGGGCTATATGGATAAATTTGAGTTCTGGTTCAATATCGTGACGCCGTAAATAAGCTCCCGCGGCGGCCAGCTGCGGGACTTAATCCGTCCGGAGTTTCATTTGCTTTCCCCTCGCCGCAGGCACAAAATTATCAACAGGTATCACCCTGCGTCGAGGTATCGTTATGTCCGTTTATCACCATGCTCTGGTGCTGATCAACAGCAGCCTTGACGGCGTTCCGCTGCTGGCGCACGCCGCGAAAATGGCGGAAGAAAACGCTATGCGTATTACCATCGCCCATATCAGCACCGACTACCGGTCGCTTAATTATGTCTCCGACAGCCTGCTGGATGATGACGTTTCCCGGGAGGTAATTCAGGCCAAAGCGCTACTCAATGAACTGGCCACCACGGTCGCCCTACCGGTGCAGACGCTATCGCTGGTGACCACGCGTCGTTTTGCCGATGTCGAAGCGTGCGTGCGGCAGCGGAATATTGATTTGATCATTGCCGGTCACCACAACCGGCTGCTGGGCGTTCTCGCTTCACACTCCCTGGAGTACATTAATCATCTCACCGTCGACGTGCTGATTAAGCATCTTCCCTGACAGCCTCTCCCGCAGGCGGCGCGCTGCGTTCGTCGGGCTCCCCTCCCCGCGCCGGTCAGCGCAGCGAACTTAGTAATAATGCGAAACATTCCTCAATCAGCGGCGGCAGAGGCTGCGGCCCGCGCATCAGCGCCACGGTTCGCGTCAGCGCGGGCTGCTGAAGCTGCGCCACCTTTAACGCCGGATCCTGAAGGTGGGTAGTATAAAGCTCAGGCAGAATCGCCACCGCCAGCCGGGAACGCACCAGGCCGTAAAGCGTTTCAATATAGTCAACCTGATAACGCGTATTCAGCGTGAGGCGATGGCTCTCCGCCAGCGCGCCGACCAGACGCTGAATATTGCCCTTTGAGAACACCGCGATATCGCGCCCCGCGAGCAGCTTCCACGGCAGATGCGGCTGCCCGGCCAGCGGATCGTCGCAGTGCAGCACCGCCACAAACGGATCGTCGCGCAGAGGATAAACCTGCAGCTCAGGCGGTAACGAACTGTCTATTGCGCCAACGGCAAAATCTATCTTTCCCGACTGCAGCTCGCAAAACAGGGCGTCGTTGGTCTGATCGTGAAACTCCACCCTCAGGCGCGGAAACGCCTGGGCCAGCGTTTGCGGCAGCAGCGGAAACAGCAGCGAGCTCACCGAGGGCACCAGCCCGATACGCACCGTACCGTCGCCGCCGGCCTCGACTATCTGCTGCATATCCTGAAACGCCAGCTGCGCCACGCTCAGCACCCGCCGGGCGTGGGGCAAAATCGCCGCCCCCAGCTCGGTTAAGGTCACCGCCGAGGCGGTACGGTTGACCAGCTTGCCGCCGAGCACCGTCTCGATTTGCCGCAGCGCGCTGCTTAGCGCCGGCTGGCTGATAGCCAGCCGGTTAGCGGTGTCGGTGAAGTGGCGTAGCTGGGCCAGGGTCACAAAGTACTGGATCTGCTTAAGGGAGAGCGCGGGCAGACGCTGCCAGGGTTCAGTCATCATGTTTTCATCAATGGTGAGCATGCAGAATAACCCGAGGTTATCGGGCGATAAATTTATTCATCTGGGCAAACGTTTGCTCTGCCCCTAGAGTATCCCCATTATCCTTGTGCCGGAGTTGTTATGTCCAGCAGTGCTGAAACCCGCCGCCGCGCCGTGCAGGCCGCACGCGGCGAATCCCCGTTCGATCTCTTATTAACCGACGCGCAGATTGTCGATATGGCCACCGGAGAGATCCGCGAGGCCGACGTCGGGATCGTCGGCGAAACCATCGCCAGCGTGCACCCGCGCGGCAGCCGCTCCGATGCCCACGAACGCCGCTCGCTGGCGGGATATTTCCTGTCGCCGGGGCTGATGGACACGCACGTCCACCTTGAAAGCTCCCACCTGCCGCCTGAACGCTATGCCGAAATCGTCCTGGCTCAGGGCACCACGGCGGTATTCTGGGACCCGCACGAGCTGGCCAACGTGCTGGGCGTCGAAGGCGTGCGCTACGCCGTCGCCGCCAGCCGCCATCTGCCGCTGCAGGTGATGGTCGCGGCGCCGTCCAGCGTGCCGTCGACGCCGGGACTGGAGATGTCCGGCGCCGATTTTGCCGGCGCGGAGATGGAAACCATGCTGGCCTGGCCGGAAGTTTGCGGCGTCGCCGAAGTGATGGATATGCACGGCGTGCTGCACGGCAGCGAGCGGATGCAGGAGATTATCCAGGCCGGTCTCAACAGCGGCAAGCTGATCGAAGGCCACGCCCGCGGTTTGCGCGGCGCGGATCTGCAGGCCTACCTTGCCGCTGGGGTCACCTCCGATCACGAGCTCACCTCGGCGGACGATGCGCTGGAAAAACTGCGCGCCGGGCTGACTATCGAAATTCGCGGCTCGCACCCTTACCTGCTGCCGGATATCGTTACCGCGCTGAAAACGCTGCCGCATCTCTCCTCGCAAATCACCGTCTGCACCGACGATGTGCCGCCGGATATGCTGCTGGAAAAAGGCGGCATTATCGCCCTGCTCAACCTGCTGATTGAGCACGGACTGCCGGCCACCGACGTCCTGCGCTTCGCCACCTTAAACGCGGCGATCCGTCTGCAGCGTAACGATCTGGGGCTGATTGCCGCCGGACGCCGCGCCGATCTGGTGGTTTTTGATTCATTAGAAAAGCTCGACGCGCGGGAGGTGTACGTCGCCGGGAAGCTGATTGCCCGCGAGGGCGCCCTGCTTGGGTCGATTCCGCCGGCGGCGGGTATTACCCCGCCGCGCGATACCCTGCAGATGCCGCCGCTCAGCCCTGACGATTTTATCCTCCGCGTCGGCGCGATTCGCCACGGCGTCGCCCGCCTGCGGCATATTCGCGGCGCGCGCTTTACCCAGTGGGGAGAGGTTGAGGTGCAGGTCCGCGATGGCCGGGTGCAAATCCCGGACGGGTTTAGCCTGATTTGGGTTAAGCACCGCCACGGTCGTCACCAGGCGACGTCGCAAATTGCGCTGCTGGAAGGCTGGGGCGAGCTGCGCGGCGCCATCGCCACCAGCTACTCCCACGATTCCCACAACCTGGTGGTGCTCGGCCGCGATGCCGACGAGATGGCGCTGGCGGCAAACCGCCTGATCGCCTCCGGCGGCGGTATGGCGCTGTCTCAGCAGGGAAAAATCCTTGCCCACGTGGCGATGCCGATTGCCGGAATGCTTTCCGACTTGCCCGCTCCGGAGCTGGCCAGACAGTTCCGCCAGCTTCGCGACCTGAGCGCGGAGGTCGCCGACTGGGAGCCGCCCTATCGCGTATTTAAGGCTATCGAAGGCACCTGCCTTGCCTGTAACGCCGGACCGCATTTGACCGATTTAGGTTTGACCGACGGCAGCACCCGCCAGATCGTCGAGCCGCTGATAGACTGCCGGGAAATCCCGGAACACACAGAACACAACAATAATCATCAGGGAGCCTGAGCATGGCCGACAATACCCTTCATTCATCCACGCAAGGAAGCTGGCTGGAGCGCCGTTTTGCCTTGTATTCCCGCGGCAGCACGCTGCGCACCGAATGCCTCGCGGGCATCACCGGCTTTCTCGCCGCCGCCTACCTGCTGGTGGTTATCCCCGGCCTGCTGGCGGTTGGCGGGATGGATAAAGGCGCGGCAACCACCGGCACGATTCTGGTGTTCGTCGGCGGCACGCTGCTGATGGCGTTTTATGCCAACCTGCCGTTTATCGTCGGGCCGGGCATCGGCGGCTCGGTGCTGGTCGGCGTCACGCTGGCAGGCAGCGAAGGCATTGGCTGGCAGATTGGTCTTGGGATCGCCTGCTGGTCGGGGATTCTGTTTTTCCTGCTAACCAGGTTCGGCCTGCGTGAAGTGGTGACCCGTTCGGTGCCGCAATCGATCAAGCTCGGCCTGACGGCCTCCATTGGGCTGTTTGTCGCGGTGCTGGGTTTCCGTAACGCCGGGCTGGTGCTGGCTAACGCCAAAACCAACGCCCTGATGCTCGGCGATTTTCTCTCACCGGGGGCGCTGGTGGCGCTCTGCGGGCTGTTTCTGGCCATTGCCCTTCAGGCGAGAAAAATCCCCGGCTCAATTCTGTGGGCGATTCTCTTTGCCACCCTGGTCGGCATTCCGATGGGCGTCACCAGACTCCCGGGCAGCTTTATCGATATGCCGCATTCGCTGACGCCGGTGCTGGGGCAAATCGATATGCTGGGCGCGCTGAATATCGCCTTCCTGCCGTTCCTGTTCGTCTTTTTCGCCTCAGAGTTCTTTTCCACGATGGGCACCACGCTGGCGGTAGGCGGCGAAGCGGGTCTGCTGGATGAGGAAGGCAATATGCCGCATATCAATCGCCCGTTTATGGTTGACTCGATCGCCGCGGCCGTTGGCCCCTGGCTGGGCATTCCGGCGGCGACCGCGCTGATTGAATCCTCAGCGGCAGCGGAAGCCGGCGGCAAAACCGGGTTAACCGCGCTGTCGGCGGCGGTGATGTTCCTCCTGATGCTGCTGTTTACCCCGGTGGCGCTGATGATTCCGAAAGAGGCGACCGCGCCTGCGCTGATCCTCATTGGCCTGAATATGTTCAGCGGCCTGCGCAAAGTGGACCTGGCAAACTTCACCGACGGCCTGCCGGTGCTGATGATGGTGATGATTACGCTGATTGCCAATAGCTTCGGGACCGGGATTGCCGGCGGGCTGCTGTTTTATGTGGTGATTAAAACGATTGCCGGCAAATGGCGGGAAATCCCCATCGGGCTGTGGATCCTTGCGATTCCGCTGGTCTACTACTTTGCCACGCTGGTGAAGCATTAAGCTTCGCACCGATCGTTCTGCCGGAGGCGGCGCTAGCGCGCCTGTTCGGGCTACCAATCCGTAGCCCGGCTAAGCGCAGCGCAAACCGGGAAAAAGCCGCGCCGATGCATCACCCCGACACCGTCCCGGAGGCGGCGCTGGCGCGCCTGTCCGGGCTACCAATCCGTAGCCCGGCTAAGCGCAGCGCGAACCGGGAAGAAGCCATGCCGATGCATAACCCGGCACCATTCCCGAGTCGGCGCTAGCGGCCCGCAGAGGGCGCGCGGGAATGAACCGCTTCGCACGCCTCTTTCACCGCCTCATACAGCAACCGTACCGCAGGCGAAAGCTGCTTGCGGTGCGGGCAAATCATATTCAGCGGCACCACGTCGCCCTGATACTCCGGCAACAGCACCTGGAGCCGCCCTTCACGGATATCATCCCCGACGTCGAGTTCAGATTTGAACGCGATCCCCTCCCCGGCAACCGCCAGGCGGCGAATCACCTCCGCATCATCGCTCACGATAGTGCCGGCAACCTGCACGTAATGGACCTTCCCGTCCAGGCTCAGCGGCCAGCGATCGAACGCCCTGCCGCGCAGCACGTAGGTCAGCGCATTGTGCCGGGCCAAATCTTCCAGCGTCTTCGGTTCGCCGTGTTCGGCTATCCAGCCGGGCGAGGCCACCAGCATCCGGCGGTTCTCCGGCGCGACGGGCAGGGAAATAAACGAGGCACCGTCGTTATCGCCGTAGCGAAACGCCACGTCTACCGGATCTTTAAATACGTCGGTCCGATGATCGGAAAACAGTATCCGCAGGCGCAGCGCGGGATGGCGCTGGCGAAAAGCGCGAAACACGCGCAGAAGCAAGTTGCGCCCCAGGTCGGACGGCACGGCAATTTGTAACGTACCGCGTACTTCGTCATCCGGCGTGCTGATTTTTTGCAGCCCCGCGTGCAGCGTATCAAGCATCTGCGTGGCATAGGGCAGCCAGGTTTCGCCTTCCGGCGTCAGGCGTAAACTCCGCGTAGAACGGGCAAAAAGACGAATATTCAGCGTCGTTTCCAGACGCTTGATCGCCGCGCTCACCTGCGCGGGCTGCAGCCCGGCCTCTCGCGCCGCATCGCTGAAGCTGCTTAACGCCGCAGCGCGGACAAACAATGCCAGATCTTCCAGCCGGAACATACACACTCCTCAACCCGGATTATTCTCAAAACAGGCGCGCGCCGATGAAAAACGGCGCTGCATCACCGTTTGCTTACACTTTTAACCAAACCAACGCTTGCCAATCCCTTGACGTATCAGGAATCATACGAGGCTGCGATTTTGTGTCCAGGATAATAATGGGGAAATTATGCGTAAAACAAAAATGATGCTTCTGGGCGTACTGTTGGCCTGCGCCAGCGGCGCGTGGGCGGCGACCGGCGAAGGTATACAGAAATATGAGCTGGATGGGGTCACCGCGGACTTCAAACAATTTCACATCGGCGATACCGTCCCGCCGCTGTACCTCACGCCAGAATACAACATCAAGCAGTGGCAGCAGCGCAATTTGCCTGCGCCGGATGCCGGGACCCGCTGGACCTATATGGGCGGAAGCTACGTGCTGATTACCGAAACCGAGGGGAAAATCCTCAAAATTTATGATGGCGAGATTTTTTACCATCGCTAAAAGCTGAACGCCAGCGCGCTCTCCCTGCCGCTGGCGTTTTTTTGTGGCAAAGCGCTATTCGTTAAAGCGGTTCTGTTTGTGCATAAATTCCTCGACGGCAATATATGAAGCAACCTGCTCATAGAGCATTAAAATACTTAATATCAGATCGCCGCCGCTACGCAGTAAATCATCCGGGGCCGTACGACTCTTGTCATCCGATAAAAAAACAATCTGTTCAAAAATATCACTGTACTCACCATAAGCGCCAATCGGAATCTCAGCTATCGGGAGATGCTCCTGGCAATAACGCAACGCGTCTGCTGCTTTCTCCGGCAGCGAGCGCGTATGCATAAAAATAACCAGTAGTTCTCGTAACTTAACGATTAGAGCAATATTATTCATCATGCACTCCGGAAATGTGTACGGCTATACTTTCCTTCCATCGTTTTTATATACGTATTACTGATAACATCCACGTTTCGCCAAATAAAAAGCCAAAATTAAATCTCATCACGGCGAATTAAAATCGTTACTTCTTTGCTATTAAAGCTCGCACAACCGCCAGAGGAAAACAATGTTAGCAATATGTTTTATTGATTAATCTCAATATCGCTAAATGTGAATAAAAATAAATAATATTTAACAGCAATATTATTCGCGCGGTGATTATCTCCTCGGTAGAAAACCGGGACGGAAAAATAAAAAACCGCACGGCGAAAAGCGCCGGGCGGCTCAGGATAGTGAGGAGATTAGACCGCGCGGAAGGCTATCTCTCCGGGGATGACTTCCCCCTGCCAGTACAGCTGCGCCGCGACGCGGTCGGCCAGCTGGCGGTAGGTCTCGGTAAACTCGCTTTCCGGACGCGCAACCACCGTCGGCGTCCCTTTGTCGAGGTCTTCGCGCAGGGTAATATGCAGCGGCAGCTGGCCCAGCAGCTGGGTATGATATTTCTCCGCCAGCTTCTGCGCGCCGCCGGTACCGAAAATCGGCTCGTGGTGTCCGCAGTTGCTGCAGATATGCATGCTCATGTTTTCCACGATACCCAGCACCGGTACCTCGACTTTTTCAAACATCACGATGCCTTTTTTGGCGTCGATCAGGGCAATATCCTGCGGCGTGGTGACGACGACCGCGCCGGTGACCGGAATGTTTTGCGCCAGCGTCAGCTGAATATCACCGGTGCCCGGCGGCATATCCAGTACCAGATAATCGAGATCCGGCCACAGCGTTTCCTGCAGCATCTGCATCAGCGCCTTGCTGGCCATCGGGCCGCGCCACACCATGGCGTTGTCGTCGGTCACCAGATAACCGATGGAGTTGGTAGCGAGACCGAATTTCATAATCGGCGCCATATGGGTGCCGTCCGGCGAAGTCGGACGCTGATCTTCCGCGCCGAGCATGGTCGGAATCGACGGCCCGTAAATATCGGCATCCAGAATGCCGACTTTCGCCCCTTCCGCCGCCAGCGCCAGCGCGAGGTTGACCGCCGTCGACGATTTACCCACCCCGCCCTTGCCGGAGCTGATGGCGATAATGTTTTTCACGCCGTTGATGCCCGGCTGATTTTTTACCCGCTGAAGCGTGGCGATGCTGTGCGTCAGCTTCCAGTCAATGGCTTTGGCGCCGGTAATGCGCAGCAGCTCGGCGCTGCACTGCTCCTTCAGCGCTTCAAACGCGCTGTTCCAGACGAACGGCATCTGAATTTCAATGTGCACGGTCTCGTCCAGCCAGGCGACGTGATGCAGCGCCTTCAGCGTAGTGAGGTTATGTTTCAGGGTTGGGTGCTGGAAATTAGCCAGGGTCCCGGCGACCATCGCGCGCAGACGCTCGGGGGATTTGGCCTGGGATTGCGAACTCATCCCGACTCCTTTGTTATTGTGAGTTGAATCTTGTGCGTTAAGTTTACCTTAAAGGGAATAATTCCCCCACCATAAGCTTTGGGCTTACCAAATTATTGCCTTTGCGGTAACATCAAAACCCCTTTTTACAATAGAAGATGTAATGCCCACTATGACTCAAGTCGCGAAGAAAATTCTGGTAACGTGCGCGCTGCCGTACGCAAACGGCTCAATCCACCTCGGCCACATGCTGGAGCACATCCAGGCTGATGTCTGGGTCCGTTACCAGCGAATGCGCGGCCACGAAGTCAACTTCATCTGCGCCGACGACGCCCACGGCACCCCGATCATGCTGAAAGCGCAGCAGCTCGGAATTACTCCGGAGCAGATGATTGGCGAAATGAGTCAGGAGCATCAGACCGATTTTGCTGGCTTCGACATCAGCTACGACAACTACCACTCCACGCACAGCGATGAAAACCGCGAGCTGTCGGAGCTCATCTACACGCGCCTGAAAGAGAACGGTTTTATCAAAAACCGTACCATCTCTCAGCTTTACGATCCGGAAAAAGGCATGTTCCTGCCGGACCGCTTTGTGAAAGGCACCTGTCCGAAGTGTAAATCACCGGATCAGTACGGCGATAACTGCGAAGTGTGCGGCGCGACCTACAGCCCGACCGAGCTTATCGAGCCGAAATCGGTGGTATCCGGCGCGACGCCGGTGATGCGCGAGTCCGAGCACTTCTTCTTCGACCTGCCGTCGTTCAGCGAAATGCTGCAGGCGTGGACCCGCAGCGGCGCGCTGCAGGAGCAGGTGGCGAATAAAATGCAGGAGTGGTTCGAGTCCGGCCTGCAGCAGTGGGATATCTCCCGCGATGCCCCGTACTTCGGCTTCGAAATCCCGAACGCGCCGGGTAAATACTTCTACGTCTGGCTGGACGCGCCGATCGGCTACATGGGCTCCTTTAAGAACCTGTGCGACAAGCGCGGCGACGCCACCAGCTTCGACGAGTACTGGAAGAAAGACTCTACCGCCGAGCTGTACCACTTTATCGGCAAAGACATCGTTTACTTCCACAGCCTGTTCTGGCCGGCGATGCTGGAAGGCAGCGGCTTCCGCAAACCGACCAACCTGTTCGTTCACGGCTACGTGACGGTCAACGGCGCCAAGATGTCCAAGTCGCGCGGTACCTTTATTAAGGCCAGCACCTGGCTGAATCATTTTGACGCCGACAGCCTGCGCTACTACTACACCGCCAAGCTCTCGTCACGTATCGATGATATCGACCTGAACCTGGAAGACTTCGTGCAGCGCGTCAACGCCGATATCGTCAACAAGGTGGTTAACCTTGCCTCGCGTAACGCCGGTTTCATCAACAAGCGTTTCGACGGCATGCTGTCCGCCGAGCTGGCCGATCCTCAGCTGTATAAAACCTTCACCGATGCGGCAGCAAGCATTGGCGATGCGTGGGACAGCCGCGAGTTCGGGAAAGCCATCCGCGAAATCATGGCGCTGGCCGACGTGGCAAACCGCTACGTTGACGAGCAGGCGCCGTGGGTGGTCGCCAAACAGGAAGGCCGCGACGCCGATCTGCAGGCCATCTGCACCATGGGCCTGAATATGTTCCGCGTGCTGATGACCTGGCTGAAGCCGGTTCTGCCGCAGCTGGCCGCCCGCGCCGAAGCGTTCCTCAACGGCGAACTGAGCTGGGATGCTATCCAGCAGCCGCTGCTCGGTCACAAGGTTAACGCCTTTAAAGCGCTGTATAACCGCATCGAAATGAAGCAGGTTGAGGCGCTGGTCGAAGCGTCGAAAGAAGAAGTGAAGGCGCTGTCAGCGCCGGTCACCGGCCCGCTGGCGGACGATCCGATTCAGGAAACTATCACCTTTGACGATTTCGCCAAAGTGGATATGCGCATCGCGCTGATTGAAAACGCCGAGTTCGTCGACGGTTCCGATAAGCTGCTGCGCCTGACGCTGGATCTCGGCGGCGAGAAGCGTAACGTCTTCTCCGGCATCCGCTCCGCCTATCCGGATCCGCAGGCGCTGATTGGCCGCCTGACGGTGATGGTCGCTAACCTGGCGCCGCGCAAAATGCGCTTCGGCATCTCTGAAGGCATGGTGATGGCCGCAGGTCCTGGCGGGAAAGATATCTTCCTGCTCAGCCCGGACAGCGGGGCTCAGCCGGGCCAGCAGGTCAAGTAAGGCTGTATAAAGCGCTGCTCCGGCAGCGCTTTTTTTTGAGCGCCACGATATTGTCGACGACATCGCCCGCCGGGTGCTGGCGCAGAAAGAAGAAAACGCTGGCATAAGCGCGAAACGGCGACGTCCGAGGATACGCCCGGCACCATCGCCCAATGCTGTATACAATTAGAGATGATGATTGATTAACAAGGAATGATAATGAAATTTAACCGCAGGATGACCGCCGCTCTGGGCGCCACGCTATTGATGGCTGCGCTTGTCGGCTGCGATAATAACAAAGATGAGGTCAAAACGTTTAACAATACGATCAACGGCGTTGATCTGACCTACATCTATCACTACAAAGGCGATGTCGTCACCCGCCAGGACGCGGAGAATACTATCCCCTATCAATCACTCGGGGTAAGTAACGAAGAGCAGGCGCGCAAGCTCATCGACCCTATCGGCGCGGCCTACAGCAAAATCAAAGGCGTTACCCACAGCGTCGACTATAAAGAGAACGTCGCGCAGGAACACCTCTCCATCGACTTTAATCAGGCTAAAATCAGCGAGCTGTGTCACTTGCCGGGGGCCAGTTTTTCCGACTGTTCACAAAAGTTCATTTCGCTGAGCGAGTCGGAGAAATTGCTGAAATCGCAGGGTTTTAAAGAAGTGAAACAGCCCTGACTGGTGCGGAGTACTCCCGGCTTGCGCTGCGCTGAGCCGGGCTACGGAGCCGTGCATTCAGTAGCCCGGCTCAGGCGTTTACGCCGCAAGCCGGGGAGGCATATCAGGATTTCGCGTGTTCGCGCTCGGTCAGTCCGCGCAAAAAGTAGCGCAGGAACTGGTCGCCGCATTCGCGGAAGTTTTTATGATCCGGGGCGCGCATCATGGCGGTGATTTCCGGCATGGAGACGCGGAATTTCTGCTGGGTGAGGATAGCGAGAATATCATCCGTCTTCAGAGAGAAGGCAATACGCAGCTTTTTCAGCACGATGTTATTATTCACCCGGCGTTCGACCGCCAGCGGCGGCGCGGACGCATCTTTACCGCGTTTGTCGTAAATCAGGCCATTGAGGAAATTCGACAGCACGATATCCGGGCAGCGCACAAACCCCTCTTCGTCTTCTTTTTTCAGCCAGGGAACCAGCTGTTCCGCGCTGACCGGCGCATCCGCCAGGGCAAAAATACGAACCAGGCCGCTGTTATTGGTTTTCAGGGTGTAGCGCAGGCTACGGAGAATATCGTTACTGATCATATTGCCTTCATGATGAAAAAATCTGCCGCTAAGTCTATCACGATTCCGCCGTTTTACAGCCCAATCGCCTCTTTCAGGCTCTTCAGGTAGCGGCGGCTGACCGGCACCGTTTGGCCAGCGCGCATCAGCAGCTCCGCCTGGCCGTTCTCCTCAAAGCGGATCTCCTTGAGATGGGACATGTTAACCAGATACTGCCGATGGCAGCGCAGCAGCGGCGTTCGGCTCTCGAGCGTGCGCAGGGTGAGCTCGGTAAAGCCCTCTTTCCCTTCGCGGTCGGTCACATAAATCCCGCTCATCCGGCTGCTGACGAAGGCCACGTCTTCCATCTGCAGTAGCCAGATCCGGCTGTGGCCGGTGCAGGGAATATACTTCAGCGCCTGCTGGGTATCGTCGAGCACGGTCATATCCTGCAGGCTGCGCTCCTGGCGCAGGCGAAACAGCGTTTTTTCCAGCCGGGCGGACTCAATCGGCTTCAGTAAATAATCAAACGCGTGCTCTTCAAAGGCCTTCACCGCGTACTCGTCAAACGCGGTAAGGAAGACGATATAGGGCCGATGCTGCGGATCGAGCATGCCGACCATCTCCAGACCGCTGATGCGCGGCATCTGGATATCCAGAAACAGCACGTCCGGGCGCAGCTTATGTACCGCGCCAATCGCCTCGACGGCATTCCCGCATTCGCCAACGATCTCAATATCAGGCTGGGTCTCCAGCAAAATACGCAGGTTTTCACGCGCCAGCGGCTCGTCGTCGACAATTAATACTTTTAACATGCGCTTTCCTCCAGAGGCAGTCTCAGCGTGACGCGGGTAAAACATTCCGGCTCGCAGGTTACGGTGATCCCGCAGTCGGTGCCAAAGCGCGCCCGCAGTCTGCGGTCGACCAGGTTCATGCCCAGCCCGCTGGCGCTGGGTTTGTCCTGATACAGCCCGGCATTATCTTCAATATCCAGCTGCAGCCAGCGCTCTTGCTGACTGGCGCGGATGGTGATTTCGCCCACCCCAAGGTGCTGCGAAGTCCCGTGTTTAATCGCGTTTTCGACGATTGGCTGCAGGGTAAACGCCGGTAGCTGATGCTGCCCCAGCGCCTCGGGCACCAGCATATGAATCTGCAAATTGGTCTGAAAACGCGCTTTCTCAATCTGCAAATAGGCGTTCACATGTTCAATCTCATCGGCCAGGGTCACGATCTCCGCTGGCCGCTTCAGGTTTTTGCGGAAAAAGGTCGACAGGTACTGCACCAGCTGCCCGGCCTGGTCGCTATCGCGGCGAATCACCGCTTTTAGTGTATTCAGCGCGTTGAACAGGAAGTGCGGGTTCACCTGGGCGTGCAGCAGCTTGATTTCCGACTGCGTCAGCAGCGCCTTTTGCCGCTCATACTGTCCGGCCAGGATCTGCGCCGACAGCAGCTGCGCAATTCCCTCCCCCAGCGTGCGGTTGATGGAGCTAAACAGGCGGTTTTTCGCTTCATAGAGTTTAATGGTACCGATGACCCGCTGATTTTCGCCGCGCAGCGGGATAACCAGCGTCGAGCCCAGCTTGCAGTTCGGATGAATCGAGCAGCGGTAAGGCACCTCGTTGCCGTCGGCGTAAACGACTTCGCCGGTATCTATCGCCTTTTGGGTATAGAGCGAAGAGATGGGTTTGCCCGGGAGGTGGTGATCGTCGCCGATCCCGGTAAACGCCAGCAGCTTGTCGCGATCGGTTATCGCCACCGCGCCGATATCCAGCTCCTGGATCAGCACCTGCGCGACCTTCATGCTGTTCTCTTCGTTGAACCCCTGGCGCAGGATCCCCTCCGTCGAAGCAGCGACCTTCAGCGCCGTAGCCGAGAAGGCCGACGTATATTTTTCAAACATCGCTCGCTTATCCAGCAGGATGCGCATAAACAGCGCCGCCCCTACGGTGTTGGTGACCATCATGGGCGCGGCGATGCTTTGTACCAGATGCAGGGCATCTTCGAACGGGCGAGCGATAAGCAGAATAATCAGCATCTGCACCATCTCGGCGAAAAAGGTGATCGCGCCGGCGGTGAGCGGGCTGAAGACTTTGTCCGGCCGCCCGCGTTTGACCAGAATACTGTGTACCAGCCCGCCGAGTAGCCCTTCTACGATGGTGGATACCATACAGCTCAGCGCGGTCATGCCGCCCAGCGAGTAGCGGTGAAGCCCGCCGGTCAGCCCCACCAGGCCGCCAACCACCGGCCCGCCCAGCAGGCCCCCCATCACCGCGCCGATGGCGCGCGTATTGGCGATCGAGTCTTCGATATGCAGCCCGAAGTAGGTACCGAGGATGCAGAAAATAGAGAAGGTTACGTAGCACAGGAGCTTATGCGGCAGCCGGACGGTGACCTGCATTAACGGGATGAACAGCCGCGTTTTGCTCATCAGCCACGCAATGACCAAAAACACGCACATCTGCTGAAGCAGCAGCAACACCAGATCAAACTCGTACATACCCGCAGACCACACTTCATTTGAAAGCGCGTAACATACACTGCTTGCTTATAACTTTCTTTGAAGCAATACATGAAAATGATAATTCATGTTCAGGATCACATTTCTTCGCGTCTCGCCGGCCCAAACCTGTACAAAAAACAGACAAAAATTCCCGCTTCGGCAAACAGCTTCTACAGTTAATGGAGGAGAACACAGCGGGAGGAGAAAATGGCGCTTTATACAATCGGCGAAGTGGCCCAGCTTTGCGATATCAATCCCGTGACGTTACGCGCCTGGCAGCGGCGCTACGGATTACTGAAACCCCAGCGTACCGACGGCGGCCACCGCCTGTTCAACGAATATGAGATAGACCGGATTCGCGAAATTAAACGCTGGATTGACTCCGGCGTGCAGGTGGGGAAAGTGAAAACGCTGCTGATGGATAATGAGCAGGAGGTGGCCGACGGCTGGCGCAAGCAGCAGGAAATTTTGCTCGGTTATCTGCAAAACGGTAGCTATCATCGCCTGCGTATGTGGCTTAAGGAGCGCAACCACAGCGAGTCAGCGCAAATTCTGGTGAAGCACCTGATTAATCCATTACGCCAGCGCCTGCTTAGCCCGCAGCCCACGCTGCTGGCGCTGCGGGGCATCCTTGATGGTATTCTGATTAATCATATCGCCCGCACTCTTTCATCCACGGCAAAATATCCCGGCAGCCATGCGCTGATTATCGGCTGGAATGTGAATGATATCACCCGGCTATGGCTGGAGGGCTGGATAGCCAGCGAACAGGGCTGGCGGGTGGACATTCTCGCCCATTCGCTGAACCAGCTCCGACCGGAGCTTTTCCCGGAGAGTACGCTGATGGTCTGGTGTGGAGAAGCGCCCTGTAGCGCCCAGGTCAATCAAATGCGCCTCTGGGAGCAGCAGGGGCAGATTATCTGGCTGAATCACGCCACCGCCACGTCTCCCGGAGGCGGCGCCTGACGCGCCTGTCCGGGCTACGGGTTATCTGCAATCTGTGGCCCGGTAGCCCGGCTAAGCGCAGCGCAAGCGGGTAGAAGCCGCAGCAATGCCACGTCGCGGCACATTCCCCGGGTTGCGGCGTAAACGCCTTACCCGGGCTACCGGCCCGCAGACGGTGATGAACCGTAGCCCGGCTAAGCGCAGCGCAAGCCGGGTAGAAACCGCAGCAATGCCACATCGCGGCACATTCCCCGGGTTGCGGCATAAACGCCTTACCCGGGCTACCGGCCCGCAGACGGTGATGAACCTGTAGCCCGGCTAAGCGCAGCGCAAGCCGGGTAGAAGCCGCAGCAACGCTACGTCGCGGCACATTCCCCGAGTTGCGGCGTAAACGCCTTACCCGGGCTTCCGGCCCGCAGACGGTGATGAACCGTAGCCCGGCTAAGCGCAGCGCAAGCCGGGGGTTGTCGTAGCTAAAAAGCAATTAATGTTTTATTAACACCTGCGCTTCACCGTATAATCCCTGCGTTAACATCAGGAGCCTATTATGAAGCCAGCGAAAATTGCGGTGATTACCCTGTTCTTATTTATGGCCATCAGCGGCATCGGCGGCGTGATGCTGGCCGGTTATTCATTTATTGTTCGCGGTGGTGTCGGCTGATTCGCCGGTTTAGCCGTTCAAACCCCCGGTCGACGATAATCGCCGCCAGCGCCACCAGCAGCGCCCCCTGAATCACATAAGCGGTATTAAATCCGCTGAGGCCGATAACAATCGGCGTGCCGAGCGTATTCGCGCCGACGGTTGAAGCAATGGTCGCCGTACCGATATTGACGATGGTCGAAGTACGAATTCCGGCCAGCATCACCGGCGCCGCCAGCGGCAGCTCAACTTTTATCAGCCTCTGCCAGCCGGTCATCCCCATTCCCTGAGCGATAGCTAACACACCGGACGGTACCGCCCCAATCCCGGCCAGCGTGCCCTGTAAAACCGGTAAGATGCCGTACAGCACCAGCGCAATAAGCGCGGGCTGCCAGCCAAACCCCATCACCGGAACCGCAATCGCCAGCACCGCGACCGGCGGAAACGTCTGCCCCATTGCGGCAATCGTCTCCACCAGCGGGCGAAACTCATGCCCCGCCGGACGGGTGACCGCAATCCCGGCGACGACGCCCACCACCGTAGCCGCGAGGCTGGAGAGCGCCACCAGCCAAAAGTGCGCCAGGGTAAGAGAAACAAAACTCTCCTGCTGATAAACCGGACGCGGCAGTTCGGGAAACAGCGCGCTGAACAGCGGCGCGCTGTAGGGCAACGCCAGCAGCAGCGCGATAAACATGGCGCTGAGCCACAGCAGCGGATCACGCAGCACCTTCACGCCGGGCCTCCTCGCGCAGCAGGTCGGCAAAATGCAGCGTCCCGCAGGCCTCTCCCTGCTCATCGACCACCGGCAGCACCTCGCGGCGATGAGCAACGAACTGCGACAGCGCCTCGCGCAGAGTCATCGTCACGTTCAACGCGTCCCCCGCCAGGCGCTCATCGCGGCGCAGATAATCACTCACGCCGCGTAGCGACAGCAGGCGCACGCCCAGTTCGCTACGGCCAAAGAACGTCTCCACAAACGCATTTTTTGGCTCAAGCAGCATCTGCAGCGGCTCGCCCTGCTGTACCACTTCGCCGCCGTCCATCAACACCAGATGGTCCGCCAGCCGCAGCGCCTCATCGATATCGTGAGTCACCAGCACAATAGTGCGTCCCAGCAGGCGATGAATGCGGATCATCTCCTGCTGCAAGGCTTCGCGCGTCACCGGATCGAGCGCGCCGAAGGGTTCATCCATCAGCAGCACTTCCGGGTTGGCGGCCAGCGCGCGCGCCACGCCGACGCGCTGCTGCTGGCCGCCGGAAAGCTGATGCGGGTAGCGTTCGCGCAGGCCCGGCTCCAGCCCCAGCAAGGCCATCAGCTCATCGACCCGCGCCTGGGTCTTCTGCCGCGACCACTTTTGCAGCTGCGGGACGGTGGCAATGTTCTGCGCCACCGTCCAGTGGGGGAACAGGCCGATGGACTGGATGGCGTAGCCCATTCTGCGGCGCAGTTCGAGCACCGGCTGCTGGCAAATATCCTGCCCGGCGAAGCGGATCGTCCCGCTGTCGTGCTCCACCAGGCGATTAATCATCTTTAGCGTTGTCGACTTCCCCGAGCCGGAGGTGCCAATCAGCACCGAAAATGCCCCCTCGCGCAGATGCAGATTGAGGTTTTTCACCGCAGGCTCTCCGGCAAAGGCTTTATTGACGCCGTCGAACTCAATCACGGGCCTCTCCTTTCAGTAATGCGCCCCACAGCGCGAATAACGCATCCACCACCACCGCCAGCGCGATGGTCGGGATAACCCCCAGCAGCACCAGATCCAGCGCGCTGCTGAGCAGCCCCTGGAAAACCAGCGCGCCGAAGCCGCCCGCGCCAATCAGGGCCGCCACCACCGCCATACCCACGGTTTGTACGCTGACCACCCGCAGGCTGCGCAACAACACCGGCAACGCCAGCGGTAGCTGTACCTGACGAAAGCGCTGCACGCCGCTCATCCCCATCGCCGTCGCGCTCTCCAGCGCTTCGCGCGGCACCTGCTGAAGGCCGATCGTCACCCCGCGCACCAGCGGCAATAGCGCATACAGCACCAGCGCAATCAGCGCCGGCGTGATGCCGGTGCCGGAAACGCCGAGCTGCGCCAGCGACGGAAACTGGCGCGCCAGCCCGGCCAGCGGCGCGATAAGCAGGCCAAAAAGCGCGACGGAGGGAACGGTCTGAATCACGTTGAGAACGGCAAAAACCGGCGATTGCCAGCGGGGGTAGCGCCAGAGCCAGACGCCAACGGGCAAGCCAATCAGCAGCCCCGGCAGCAGGGTCCCCAACAGCAGCGTCACATGCTGGGACAGCGCATCGTCAAACACCTCGCGGCGATTGAAATACTCTTTCAGCAAAGAGAGGCCATCGAGCGCGCCGAGCCCCAGCAGCAGCGCGGGCAGCAGCCAGACCTGCGCGTTCAGCAGCCAGCGCCACAGGGCTCGGGTCGTCAGGCGACGAACGGCATCGCTGGCGATAAGCAGGCACAGGGCCAGCGCCAGCCACAGGCCGCTTCCCGGCGAGGTGCGGGCCAGCGGAGAACCGCTCTGAGCCAGCTGTACCGCCGCACTGCCGGCTCCCCATAGCAATAAAGGCAGCAGCAGATCCGCCAGCAGGAAGATAACCAGCAGCGGGAGACGCCCGGGACGCCAGCTCAGCAGCGCTATCAGCAGCCCTGCCGCCCCCTGTACGCCCGCCAGCCACGGCCAGACCTGCCATAGCCAGCGCCCCTCGCCGGATAACAGCCGGTTAGGCGCATAATTGATAAACGGCAGCGCCATCGCCAGCAGCAGGAGGAATGCCAGCAGCAGCGCAACCCGGTTACAGCAACGAGTGGTCACGCGCGCCCTACTTCAGCAGCCCTTTCTGTTGCAGATAGTCGGCGGCGACTTTCTTCGCATCCAGGCCCTCAACCGCAATACTGGCGTTCAGCTTTTGCAGCGTCTTTTCATCCAGGCTGGCGAAGACCGGCTGTAGCCAGTCGGCTATCTGCGGATACGCTTTTAACACCGCTTCACGTACGACCGGCGTGGGCGCATAAATCGGCTGCACGCCCTTCGGGTCGCTCAGGGTTTGCAGACCCAGCGCGGCGACCGGGCCATCGGTACCGTAGGCCATCGCCGCATTCACGCCGGAGGTTTGCTGCGCCGCCGCTTTGATGGTGACCGCCGTATCGCCGCCCGCCAGCGACAGCAGCTGATTTTGCTTGAGCGTGAAGTCGTAGGCTTTTTCAAACGCCGGCAGCGCGTCCGGCCGTTCAATAAATTCCGCCGAGGCGGCCAGCTTAAAGTCACCGCCCTTTTTCAGATAGCCGGCAAGGTCACTTAATGAGGCGAGGTGGTTTTTCTCCGCCAGATCCTGACGGACGGCGATAGTCCAGGTGTTGTTGGCAGGAGCCGGGGTAAGCCAGACGAGCTTATTCTTTTCCGCATCCAGCTTTTTAACTTTTTCGTATCCCTGCTGCGCGTTTTTCCACGCCGGGTCGTTCTCCTCTTTGAAGAAGAACGCGCCGTTGCCGGTATATTCCGGGTAAATGTCCAGCTCACCGGCGGTTATCGCCCCGCGTACCACCGGGGTGGTGCCGAGCTGGATTTTATTGACGGTTTTCACCCCGTGGTTTTCCAGAACCTGCAAAATAATATTGCCGAGCAGCGCCCCTTCGGTGTCAATTTTTGAGCCGACCTTAACCGGCTCCGCCGCCTGCAGCGGCAGGCTTATCAGGGCCGCCAGCGCCAGCGTGCCGGACCACATACTTGCCTTAATCATCCTCGCGTCCCTCTTTAATTTGCGCTCCATTAACAGGAGCTTAAGCAAAAAGCGTAGTTCATTTGGGGCGGAGCGGAAAAAGAAAAGGCCGATAAATCGGCCTTTGGAGTATGGAATGCCTGTTCCCGGGTGGCGGCCGCAGCCTTACCCGGGCGACAAATCACCATTACAGCAGTTCAAACTCGCTCTGCTTCACGCGGGCGGAGTCGACGCCGATAAAGACGTTGAATTTACCCGGCTCGGCGTCGTACTTCATCTGCTGGTTCCAGAACTTCAGCGCTTCAACGTCAATCGGGAAGCTGACGGTTTGCGTCTCGCCCGGCTTGAGGGTCACCTTTTTAAAGCCGCGCAGCATTTTCACCGGACGGCTCATGGAAGCGGTAACGTCCTGCAGATAAAGCTGAATCACCGTCGCCCCTTCGCGCTTGCCGGTATTGGTTACCTGCACGCTGGCGGTCACGCTGCCGTCGCGCTGCAGGGTCGGCGCCGACATTTTCACGTCGGAAACGCTAAAGGTGGTGTAGCTCAGGCCGTAGCCGAACGGATAGAGCGGGCCGTTGGCTTCGTCAAAGTAGCGCGAGGTGTACTTGTTTGGCTTATCCGCATTGTACGGGCGACCGGTGTTGAGATGGCTGTAGTAGGTCGGTATCTGCCCGACCGAGCGCGGGAAGGACATGGGCAGCTTGCCAGACGGGTTGTAGTCGCCGAACAGCACATCGGCAATGGCGTTGCCGCCTTCGGTACCGGCAAACCAGGTTTCGAGGATCGCATCAGCCTGCTGATCCTCTTTCACCAGCGCCAGCGGACGACCGTTCATCAGCACCAGCACCAGCGGTTTACCGGTCGCTTTCAGCGCGCTAATCAGGGCGCGCTGGCTCGGCGGCAGGGTGATGTCGGTGCGGCTGGAGGCTTCGTGGGCCATGCCCTGCGCCTCGCCCACCACGGCAACCACCACGTCGGACTGCTTCGCCGCCGCCACGGCTTCGTCAATCATCTCCTGCGGCGAGCGCGAGTCAACCTGCACCGCTTTCTCGTACAGATTGAGGAAGTCGACGATGCCTTTATCGTCAGTGACGTTAGCGCCTTTGGCATAGATAATCTTACCTTTGTCGCCCAGCGCATTCTGCAAACCGGTCAGCACGGTGACCGACTGATCGGCCACGCCCGCCGCCGACCAGCTGCCCATCATGTCGCGCTTGCTGTCGGCCAGCGCGCCGATTACCGCGATAGTGCCCGATTTTTTCAACGGCAGCGTATCGAGGCGGTTTTTCAGCAGCACCAGGCTTTCGCGCGCCACTTCGCGCGCTTCTTTGCGATGCAGGCGGCTTTCGGCGTTGGTATCCTGCGGATCGGAATCCTTCGGCCCCAGGTGGCTATACGGGTCATTAAACAGGCCCATATCATATTTCACGTTCAGCACGTGGCGGGTCGCGTCATCCAGCTCCGCCATCGTCACCTTACCGGACTTCACCAGTCCCGGCAGATACTTGCTGTAGTACTCGTCGCTCATGCTCATATTGATGCCGGACTTCAGCGCCACGCGCACCGCGTCTTCCGGGTCCGACGCCACGCCGTGTTTGATCAGCTCTTTGATAGCGCCATGGTCGGAGACGGTGATGCCTTTAAAGCCCCACTGGTCGCGCAGCACGTCCTTAAGCAGCCAGGCGTCGGAGGTCGCCGGGGTACCGTTGAGCGAGTTGAGCGCCACCATAACCGCGCCGCTGCCCGCATCCAGCCCCGCTTTGTAGGGCGGCATATAGTCGTTGAACAGGCGCTGCGGGCTCATATCAACGGTGTTGTACTCTTTGCCGCCTTCGACCGCGCCGTAGGCGGCAAAGTGCTTGACGCTGGTCATCACCGAGTAGCGATCTGCCGGGCTTTTCCCCTGCATCGACTCCACCATCGCCCTGCCCATCTCGGTGGTCAGGTAGGTATCTTCCCCGAACCCTTCAGAAGCGCGGCCCCAGCGCGGATCGCGGGAGACGTCGACCATCGGCGCCCAGGTCATGTTCAGGCCATCATCGGCCGCTTCGTAAGCCGACACCCGCCCGACGGTGTTCACCGCGTCGAGGTTAAAAGAGGAGGCCAGGCCAAGGCTAATCGGAAAGACGGTACGCTGGCCGTGGAGCACGTCATAGGCGAAAAAGAGCGGGATTTTCAGGCGGCTGAGTTCCATCACCTGATCCTGCATAATGCGGATATCATGGCGGGTCACGGTGTTAAAAATCGCCCCCACCTGGCCTTCTTTGATCATCTCGCGGATGGCCTCTTTCGGGTTATCCGGGCCGACGCTAATTAAGCGCAGCTGACCGATTTTTTCATCCACCGTCATTTTCGTCAGCAGTTCCGTCACAAACGCATCCCGCGCCTGCGGCGTTAGGGGATGATTGCCGAACAATTCATCCGCCAGCGCCGGTTGCAGCGCCAGGCTCACAGCGACGCCTACAGTACAAAGCCATTTCATTTTTATCCCTCATTGTTCCAGTCGACCAGATCGGCGAAAAGATAGCAAAAATCGAAGTCTGCCATAAACATAAACGAGACGCCTGAATAAAGCGCGCGTTGTTCTCTGATTTTTAGAAACATTGATGCATCAAATTGTCATACAAAGCGCTATTCTTATTTTTGATAATTTTGTACCACCACAAGGAGTGGAACATGTCATCTGCAACAACCTATAACAACGCTTTTCTGGCTGAACTCGCCCGTCTGGTCGGCTCGTCCCATCTGCTCACCGACCCGGCTAAAACCCAGCGCTACCGTAAAGGCTTTCGCTCCGGCCAGGGCGACGCGCTGGCGGTGGTCTTTCCCGGTACCCTGCTGGAGCTGTGGCGCGTGCTGAACGCCTGCGTCGACGCCGATAAAATCATTCTGATGCAGGCGGCCAACACCGGCCTGACCGAAGGCTCAACGCCGAACGGTAACGATTATGACCGCGATATCGTCATTATCAGCACCCTGCGCCTGGATAAACTGCATCTGCTGGATAAAGGCGAGCAGGTGCTGGCTTATCCCGGCACGACGCTCTATTCGCTGGAAAAAGCGCTGAAGCCGCTGGGTCGCGAACCGCACTCGGTCATTGGTTCATCCTGCATCGGTGCATCGGTGGTCGGCGGGATCTGCAACAACTCCGGCGGCTCGCTGGTACAGCGCGGCCCGGCGTATACCGAAATGTCGCTGTACGCGCAAATTGATGAAAACGGCAAGCTGACGCTGGTGAACCACCTCGGCATTGACCTCGGCACCACGCCGGAGCAAATCCTCTGCCGCCTCGACGACGAACGGGTTAAAGATGAGGATGTGCGCCACGACGGTCGCCACGCCCACGATCATGATTACGTCACCCGCGTGCGCGACGTGAATGCCGATACCCCGGCGCGCTACAACGCCGACCCGGACCGCCTGTTTGAATCCTCGGGCTGCGCCGGCAAGCTGGCGGTGTTCGCCGTGCGCCTCGATACCTTCCCGGCGGAAAAACGCCAGCAGGTGTTCTACATCGGCACCAACCGCCCGGACGTGCTGACCGAAATTCGCCGCCATATTCTCGCCGAGTTCAACCATCTGCCGGTGGCGGGCGAGTATATGCACCGCGATATTTACGACATCGCCGAGCAGTACGGGAAAGACACCTTCCTGATGATCGACAAGCTCGGCACCGATAAAATGCCGTTCTTCTTTACCATGAAGGGCCGCACCGACGCGATGCTGGAGAAAGTGTCGCTGTTTAAGCCGCACTTCACCGACCGCTTTATGCAAAAGCTGGGTCACGTCTTCCCGTCGCATCTGCCGGAGCGAATGAAAACCTGGCGCGATAAATACGAACACCATCTGCTGCTGAAAATGGCGGGCGACGGCATCGAAGAGGCTCAGGCCTGGCTCGGGGAATATTTCCAGAATGCCGAAGGGGATTTCTTCGTCTGCACCGCAGAAGAAGGCAGCAAAGCCTTCCTGCACCGCTTTGCCGCCGCGGGTGCGGCGATCCGCTACCAGGCGGTTCACGCCGATGAGGTGGAAGATATTCTGGCGCTGGACATCGCCCTGCGCCGTAACGACACCGAATGGTTTGAGCATCTTCCCGCCGATATCGATAGCCAGCTGGTGCATAAGCTCTATTACGGCCACTTTATGTGCCACGTTTTCCATCAGGATTACATCGTGAAAAAAGGCGTCGATGCCCACGAACTGAAAGAGAAAATGCTGGCGCTGCTGAAGGAGCGGGGCGCCCAATATCCGGCCGAGCATAACGTCGGCCATCTGTATGAAGCGCCGGAAAGCTTAAAACGCTTCTATCGCGAAAACGATCCCACCAACAGCATGAACCCGGGGATTGGCAAAACCAGTAAGCAAAAATACTGGGGCGAAGCGCAGGATAAACCGACGAGCGCGACCGAACCGCAATAATCCGCACGGGGGACTGTTCAGCCGCGGGGCTTCTGTATTACGCTGCACGCCGGAGAAATTTCCTCTCCGGCAAACCCGTTTAAGGAATTAACCCATCATGTCCGCAGTGGATAAGCTACACGACGCTGACTTAGAGATCCGCGAAGCGCTGCCCGATGACGCCCACGCTATCGCCGCGCTGTACGTCTGGCACGTGCTCAATGGACGCGCCTCTTTTGAAGAGATCCCGCCAACCGTGGATGAGATGCGCAAGCGAATCAAAACCGTGCGCGATAGCGGGCTGCCGTGGCTGGTTGCCCTGTGGCGCGGCACCATCGTCGGCTACTGCTACGCCACCTTTTACCGCCCGCGTCCGGCCTACCGCTACACCCTGGAAGAGTCGATTTACGTTGAGGCGGGAATGGGGGGACGCGGTATCGGCAGCGCCCTGCTCTCCCGGTTAATTGAGAAATGCGAACAGGGACCGTGGCGACAAATGCTGGCGATTATCGGCGACGGCCACAGTAACGCCGGGTCGATTGCGATTCATAAAAAGTTCGGTTTTAGCGTGGCGGGTCAGCTGCGCAGCGTCGGCTATAAGATGGGCGACTGGCGGGATACCTTGATTATGCAGCGCCCGCTCGGCGATGGCGACTGGACGCTGCCGGAGTAACCCCTCGGCGTTGCGGGTCAGCGGTAGTACGGACAGGCGCGCCAGCGCCGCCGGCGGGACAATCCCCCGGCTCGTGCTGCGCTTAGCCGGGCTACGGTACAGCGCGGTTCGGTAGCTCGGATAAGGCGTTTACGCCGTAATCCGGGGAAATGGGGGTTAATCGTTCTGCGCGGTCTGCGCGCCGCCTTTCAGCATCGCATCGGCCATCTGCGCTTCACGCTGCTTTTTATAGCTGAGCGCGGAAGCCGGAACCGGCATCACTTTTCCCGTTTCAATCCACGTTCTCAGGCGGCTGGCGTCGGCGAAGTGAGTATATTTGCCAAACGCATCCATCACCACCAGCGCCACCGGGCGCTGATTAATCACCGTACGCATAATCAGGCAGTGGCCCGCCGCGTTAGTAAAGCCGGTTTTGGTCAGCTGAATATTCCAGTTATCGCGGTAGACCAGATGGTTGGTATTGCGGAACGGCAGCGTATACGCCGGATGGGCGAATGTCGCCATATCTTCTTTGGTGGTGCTCAACTGGCCAATCAGCGGATACTGCTCGCTGGCGATCAGCAGCTTAGTCAGATCGCGGGCGGTAGAGACGTTATGAATCGACAGACCGGTGGGCTCAACGTAGCGGGTGCGGGTCATCCCCAGCGCCTGCGCCTTGGCGTTCATCGCGCGGATAAACGCGTCGTAGCCGCCCGGATAATGGTGCGCCAGGCTGGCGGCGGCGCGGTTTTCCGACGACATCAGCGCCAGCAGCAGCATATTGCGGCGGCTGATTTGGCTGTTCAGGCGCACCCGTGAATAGATCCCTTTCATTTCAGGCGTCTGGCTGATATCAACGGTCAGCATCTCATCCAGCGGCAGATGGGCATCAAGGACCACCATCGCGGTCATCACCTTGGTGATCGACGCCATCGGGCGAACCAGGTCCGGCTGGCTGGCATAGATGATTTTTTTGCTGGCAAGGTCGACGATCATCGCACTGCCGGAAGCGATATCCGGCTGGGAGGCGGTCACCGCCGTGGAGGTTTTAGCCAACGCCTGGGGCGCAAAAGGCACAGCCAGCAGCAACGTCAGGCTGAGCAAAGAAACTCGAAATTTGGTCATCGTGAACATTCTGAAAAGTATTTTTGCACGTTATGAACGTACGCCGCGGCGCTGGGGTGATGACGCCGCTGGCAAAAATCATCATACCTTGTCAGAACGCGAGCTGGCTAATAAGAATCGTGAACAAATGCTGCATTGCCGACATAAAAATCTATTTATGCCGGCAATGAGTTAAATCAGAAGAGCCGATATCCGTATCCCCAGAGAATAACGGTGATCGCCAGCAGCACTTCCAGCACCAGCACCCCTATCGCCAGAGTCGAGCTGGCGAAGCTCAACCCCTCTTCTTTGTTAATCCCCAGGAACGTGGGAATACCGAGATACAGCAGATAGCCGGTGTAAAGCAGCGCGACGGTCCCGACCAGCGCGCACAGCCACACCAGCGGATAGAGCGCCACGAGCCCACTGAGGAAAAGCGGCGTGGCGACATAGCCGGCGAAAACCATACAGCGCTTAAGCGAAGGCCGCTGCGGATAGCTTCGCGCCATCCACCAGATAACCCGCCCCATCACCGCAACCCCGGCGAGCATCACGGCGTAAAACAGCACCGCAAGGGCCAGCCCGGTCATCAGCGACAGTTTTACCACCGTGCCGTCGCCGAAGTTCCAGCCCAGCTACGTGGTGCCAATAAAGGCGCAGATAACCGGAACCGCCGCCATGACCAGCACATGGTGCGTATAGTGATGCGAAACGGTTTCGTTTTCGCTTTTAATAACGCTCATCTCTTGATTAGGATGAGAGAAGAGCCCCCAGACATGGTTCATAGCGTCCCCCTTGTCACGGCGTGGTACAGCACTGATCCAAGTATAATTCACCTTGTAGATTATTTTGTGTACAGCGAGAAAAATGCGCTTCCCCCGCATTTTTATCATCAGGGTGTATGATTAAGGGACTGACGTTTTATGGAGTTAATCTTTATATGGATATCAATAACCTGATTTCCCAGTACGGCTACGCGGCGCTGGTCATTGGCAGCGTGGCGGAAGGCGAAACCATCACGCTGCTCGGCGGCGTGGCGGCACATCAGGGATTATTGAAGTTCTGGCTGGTGGTTATCTCGGTCGCCCTAGGGGGGATGATTGGCGATCAGCTGCTTTATTTACTCGGCAGGCGCTTTGGCGGACGGATTCTGCGGCGATTCGCACGCCAGAAAAAGCGGATCCAAAAGGCCCAGCGGATGATCCAGCGTCGCCCCTACCTGTTTGTCATCGGCACCCGCTTTATGTACGGCTTTCGGGTTATCGGCCCGCTGCTGATTGGCGCCAGCCGCCTGCCGCCGAAGGTGTTTCTGCCGCTGAATATTGTCGGCGCGATTATCTGGGCGTTAATTTTTACCACGCTCGGCTATCTCGGCGGGGAAGCGATTGGCCCGTGGCTGCATCATCTGGATGCGCATCTGAAGCACTGGATCTGGCTGATTCTGGCGGTGGTGCTGGTGGTTGCGGCGCACTGGTGGCTAAAGCGCCGCGAGGCAAAGAAGAAAGAGTGACGAGAGTTCCCGGATGGCGGCGTAAACGTCTTATCCGGGCGACAACCCCACAGATCGCATGGGCCTGTAGCCCGGCCAAGCGCAGCGCGAGCCGGGGAAACAGAACTACTTCGCCGCCTGATGATACCCGCCGCCCAGCGCGGAGGTCAGCTGGATGCTGGCATCAAGCCACTGGCCGTGCAGGCGCAGCGCGGTGACGCGCTCCTGCAGCGCCGGCAGCTTCGCCAGGCTGACGCGCGAGCCGGAAATAATCCCGGCGTTCATCCGCGCCTGCGCCAGCGCGACCATCCGCTGAGCATCTTTTTCAACCTGCCGCTGCTGCTGATTTTTCGCCATCAGCGTTTCCATCTGGCTGGCGGTTTTCGCCACCTGATTAACCGCATCGACCACCGCTTTGTTGTACTTCGCTATCGACAGGGCATTTTGCGCGCTGGCGATATCCAGATTCGCGTTCAGGCGGCCGCTATCAAAGATCGGCAGGGTCAGCCCGGCGGTGACGCCCATCTGCTGGGCAGAGTGGCGGAACAGATCGCTGAGATGCAGGGCATCCTGCTGCAGGAAGGCCATCAGGTTGATATCCGGATAAAACGCGGCTTTCGCGGCATCAACTTCGCTTAATGAAGCCTCGATATACCAGTGGGCGACCTGCAGGTCCGGGCGTCGCGCCAGCAGCTCATAGCCCAGCTGGTTGGGCATTTGCGCGCTGACGGCGGGCAAATCCGCCGGATGCAGATTCAGCGCCTGACTCTGGCTGTTGGTCAGCGCCATCAGCCGCGCTTCAATCTCCTTCATATTGCCCGCCACGTCGGCAAGCTGCTGATCGGTTTTACTGACGTTAATATCGTTCTCGGCCCCTTCGGCCGAGTTGGTGATCCCGCGTTGATACAGCGCAGTATCCACGGTAACGACATTATTCTGTTCGCGCTTCACCTGCGTCAGCACGTTTTTAATGGCCGCTTCGGTCTGCCACTGCCAGTAAAGGCGGGCGACGCTGCCGGCCAGCAGTTCACGGGTCTGGGCTTCTTCGGCGACCTGGGCTTTGACTTCACCGATGCGCGCTTTGAGCAGCGCGCGGTTTTTGCCCCACAGGTCCAGATCCCATCCGGCGGTCAGTCCGAAGGTGCCGTTGGTGTACCACGGCCCGGTATTGCCGTCGGTATCGGTGGCAAACGGCCCCATCAGCCCCTCGGAGGACATTTTCTGCCGTTCAATATCGGCGGAAAAATCCAGGTTCGGTCCCAGGCTGGATTGCGACATCCGCGCCTGCGCTTCCGCCAGCCTGATGCGCTGTTCGGCAATCTGCATGTCCGGCGCATTGGCTAAGGCACGCTGAATCAGGCTATTGAGCTGAGGGTCATGGTAATCCTGCCACCAGTTGCTCTGCGGCCAGCCGTTTTTCACGGCGGCGGGCAGTTCCGTTGCGACGTGGGATGCCGGGGTCTGCTGCTGGAGCGGCTTGCCAGTATCGTGCGATGGCGCGCAGCCCGCCAGCGCGATAACCAGTGGCAGGCCAGCCAACGCGCGTTTGCTCAAAGTCAGGTTCATGAAATCGGTCAGATGATTAAATAAGGTCGGGTATATTAAGCTACTTGCATCCTTGCCGTTTAGTAAAGCGTGTGCCGTAACTATTAGCAGACTAAAAATAAACTTCTCATGGAGTGACAATGAGTCAGAACATCTATGACGATCCCGCTTTTTTTGCCGGATACGCCACCCTCGACCGTTCAGTCAAAGGGCTGGAAGGCGCGCCCGAGTGGCCGACCCTTCAGCAAATGCTTCCGCCGTTATCCGGTTTACGCGTCGTCGATCTTGGCTGCGGCTACGGCTGGTTTTGCCGCTGGGCCCGCGACCAGGGCGCCGCGCAGGTGGACGGGCTGGATCTCTCCAGCCGTATGCTGGATCGCGCCCGCGAAATGACGGAGGGCGAAGGTATCCGCTATCGCTGCGAAGATCTTCAGACGCTTACCCTGCCCGCCGATAGCTGCGAGCTGGTCTATAGCTCGCTGGCGCTGCACTATCTGCCCGACGTGGCGCCGCTGTTCGCCACCGTTTACCGGGCGCTGACGCCCGGCGGTACGCTGCTGTTCTCCGCCGAGCATCCCATCTATACCGCCCCGCCGCGTCAGGGCTGGCAGGAAGATGAGAACGGGCAGAAAAGTTGGCCGGTGAGCCACTACCAGCAGGAGGGCGAGCGCATCAGCAACTGGTTTGCCGACGGGGTGAAAAAGCAGCATCGCAAGCTGTCCAGCTGGATAAACCAGCTGATCGCCGCCGGTTTTATCATCGAGCATCTGGATGAGTGGGGACCGACGGCGGAGCAGATTGCCGCTCAGCCGGCGCTGGATGAAGAAAAAGAGCGGCCGATGATTTTTCTCCTGCGCGCGCGCAAGCCGGCGTAATACGCAAAAAGGCCCGGAAGTTATCCGGGCCATAAGGCTGATGTTAGCTTCGTGCTCAGGGCATTACTCTTTTAAGCTGCCGCCGTTGGTGGCGATTACCTCTTTATACCACCAGAAGCTCTTCTTGCGGCTGCGCGCCAGGGTGCCGTTGCCTTCATCGTCGCGATCGACGTAGATAAAGCCATAGCGTTTGGACATCTCCGCCTTCGACGCGCTCACCAGGTCGATAGGTCCCCAGCTGGTGTAGCCCATCAGCTCAACGCCGTCCTCTATTGCCTCACGAGCCTGCACCAGATGGTCGTTAAGGTAGCTGATCCGGTAATCGTCGTTGATGCTGCCGTCGGCTTCCACCTTATCCTTAGCACCCAGGCCGTTTTCCACGATAAACAGCGGCTTCTGATAGCGATCCCACAGCACGTTCAGCAGCGTGCGCAGGCCAAGGGGGTCAATCTGCCAGCCCCACTCCGAGCTTGCCAGGTGCGGGTTCGGCACCATGCTGAGAATATTGCCGCGCGATTTTTTATTCAGCTCTTCGTCGGCGGTCACGCAGCCGGTCATATAGTAGCTGAAGGAGATAAAATCGACGGTCTCTTTCAGGGCTTCGCGATCGGCATCGGCGATCTCAAGGCTAATACCGTTGTCGCGGAAATAGCGCAGCATATAGCCCGGGTAAGCGCCGCGGCACTGGACATCGCCAAAGAACTGCCAGCTGCGGTTCTGCTGCAGGGTTTCAAAAATATCCTCCGGTTTGCAGCTCAGCGGATACATCAGGCCGCCGAGCAGCATGTTGCCGATTTTACCCTCAGGCACGATGTCATGGCAGGCCTTAGCCGCCAGCGCGCTCGCCACCAGCTGATGATGAATGGCCTGGTAGACTTCAGCTTTGCTGCTGTCGGCCGGCAGACCGACGCCGGTCATCGGCGCGTGCAGGGACATATTGATTTCATTAAAGGTCAGCCACAGTTTGACCTTCGCCTGGTAGCGCTCAAACACCGTACGGGCGTAGCGTTCGAAGAAGCCAATGACTTTGCGATTGCCCCAGCCGCCGTAGTTTTTCACCAGCGCCCACGGCATCTCATAGTGGGACAGGGTCACCAGCGGAGTAATATTGTGCTTCGCCATTTCATCAAACAGCTTATCGTAAAAGGCCAGCCCGGCTTCGTTTGGCTGCGCCTCATCGCCCTCAGGGAAAATACGCGCCCAGGCAATGGATACGCGCAGGCAGTTAAAGCCCATCTCGGCAAAGAGGCTGATATCCTCCGGATAACGATGGTAAAAATCGATGGCAACATCTTTTATGCCGCTATCGCCAGGCACGCGTTCTACGACGTCGCCAAATACGCCGCGCGGCTGGACGTCAGAAGTGGTTAATCCCTTCCCGTCTTCCAGATAAGCGCCTTCAACCTGGTTTGCCGCGGTCGCGCCGCCCCATAAAAACGCCTGTGGGAATGTCTTCATTCATCTCTCTCCTGTGATTAACGGCTTACGGACAACAGCGGCTGGCCGGCATCCACCGCGCTAGAGGATACGATGTCGAGAGCACGAAAATCGTCGCTGTTGCTGATAATAATGGGCGTCGCCAGATCGTAACCGGCGTTCAGAATCGCCTGACGGTCAAACTCCAGCAGCAGATCGCCCGCTTTGATTTTGTCGCCCTCTTTAACGTGGGCGGTGAACGGTGCGCCATCGAGCTTGACGGTGTCGATGCCCACGTGGATGAGCAGCTCGATTCCGCTATCGCTCAGCAGACCGATGGCATGTTTCGTCTGAAAAATCGAGGCGACCTCGCCCGAGAATGGCGCAATAACTTTGCCCACTGAGGGGATAATCGCTACGCCCTGGCCAAGTAAACCGCTGGCGAAGGTGCTATCGGGAACCTGATCCAGCGCCAGTACGCTGCCGGTCATCGGCGCCAGGATGTCGTTTTCCGAGGCCGGAGCCACCACAACGGCCGCCTGTTCAGCGGTGCTGCGCGGCAGCCCGGCGACTAACGTGAGCACGCAGGCGATAATTAAAGCGGCAACCGTCCCCAGCGCGCCGCCCCACACCGTGGCGTCAATGCCCTGCGGCGGGATCATCTGCGCCAGGGTGAAAATATTACCGAAACCGAAAGAATAGACGTGGCTGTCGCTAAAGCCGACAATCGCGCCGCCGATGGCGCCAGCGACGCAGCCGAAGATAAACGGACGGCGGAGCGGCAGATTCAGCCCATAAATCGCCGGCTCGGTCACGCCGAAGATCCCCGCGGATACCGCCGAGCCCGCCAGCACCTTTTGCCGCGCATCGCGGGTGCGCAGGAAAATCCCCAGCGCGGCGCCAACCTGCCCCATCACCGCCGGCAGCAGCATCGGCATCATTGAATCATGGCCAAGCACGGCAAGGTTGTTAATCATTAACGGTATCAGGCCCCAGTGCAGCCCAAAGATGACGCACACCTGCCACAGCGCCCCCATCGCCGCGCCGGCAAGCCAGGGCGCGACCTGATAGATAAGCTGATAGCCGTTGGCCAGCTGCTGGCTCAGCCAGGTCGCAACCGGGCCGATAATCAGAAACGTGAGCGGGACGACCACGGCCAGGCAAATCGCCGGGGTAAAGAAGTTCTTCATCGACGAGGGCAGTATCGCGTTGCTGCGCCGCTCAATCCAGCAGCTCACCCATGAGGCGAGGATAATCGGGATGACCGATGAACTGTAATTGATAAAGGTCACCGGAATCCCAAGGAAATACTCCGTCGCGGCGTCAGGCACCATACTGGCTTCAAAAGATTGAATCATCAGCGGGTGGGTTAACGCGCCGCCGATCACCATGGTAATAAAGGCGTTGCCGCCAAATTTCTTACCGGCGGTATAGCCGAGAAACAGCGGGAAAAAGAAGAACAGCGCATCGCTGGCGGCAAACCAGATTTTGTAGGTTGCCTGCTGCGTCGTTAACCAGCCGCAAACCACCGCCAGCGCCAGCAGCCCTTTGAGGATCCCCGAGGCCGCCAGGACGCCGATAAACGGGGTGAAAATACCGGAAACCACGTCGATAAGCTGGCCGATAATCGACACTTTTTCGCCTTTCACCGCCACCGGCTCGCTGTCATCCGTCAGTCCGGCTTCGCTGCGCACCGCCAGCCAGACATCGTGCACGTGGTTACCGATGACCACCTGAAACTGGCCGCCGCTTTCCACCACCATGATGACGCCAGGATTCGCCTTCAGTCCTTCGGCATCCGCCTTCTTGCTATCTTTGAGCTTAAAACGCAGCCGCGTTGCGCAGTGAACCAGACTCACAATATTCTCTTTGCCACCAACCCGGCTGAGAATATCCTGCGCGAGTGCTTTATATTCCATGCTGTTTTTCCTTACTTCCGCTGCCCGCAGGCATCGTTAACTGAGTATTAAAAATAAAAAAACCCGAGAACAACGCCGTGTAGGCGTTGCGCTCAGGTTTTGCCTGCGTAATGCAGTAACAATCCAGTTGTAGCGCGGGAGCTATGCGCCAAGCCCGATCGGCGCTTAGCGTCCCTCTTTTCTCACCCGCTCAATATGAATGGCGAGAAACATAATTTCTTCCGTCGTCAGCGGCCGCTGGTAGCTCTTTTGCAGGTGCCGGGCGACGGTTTCCGCACACTTCCACGCTTTAGGGTAGTTATCCTTTACCGCGCTGTGCAGCGTCACATCATCATCTTCGACCACCGTTCGCGTCAGCATACGCTGGGCGAAAAACTTGAGATGGGTGACAAAGCGCTGGTAGCTCAGCGACTCTTCGTCGTAGTTCAGCGTCAGCTGATACTTCACCAGCTGTAGGATCTCCTGCATGACCCGGGTGACGTGCATCACTTCCGGCATTTCGCTGTTGAGCTGCGCCGTGACCAGATGCAGGGCGATAAAACCCGCTTCATCTTCGGCCAGTTCAACCCCGAGCCGTTTGGCGATAATCGCCCGCGCTTCCTGCCCTAACTCAAATTCCTTCGGATACAGCCGCTTTATTTCCCACAGCAGCACATTACGAATGGCGATGCCCTTCTTCTGCCGCTCAATCGCAAAGTGGCAGTGGTCGGTCAGGGTAATGTACAAACTATCCTGTAACTTACCGAGACGACCGCGCGCCAGATCGATGATCCGATCGCAGGTCGTCATCACTTCTAATGGTATCTGACTGAGTAATTCACCTAAACGGCCAACCAGTTCATCGCTCTGCAGCGCGAAGACCTTTTCAATTTTACTTTCATCAAGAGAGTCACCAACGCGTTTCTGAAAGGCAAGTCCTCGGCCCATGACCACCTGTTCGCGCTGCTGCTCATCAACAACCACCACTACATTATTATTAAGTACTTTGGCGATTTGCATATGAACCCCAAAAACAAAAAAACCTGACCCCGACGGATGCCAGGAAATCAGGTTTTGCCTGCCGGAGCAGTAACAATCGGTAGTGAGTATTTCACTGTCCGTCGGGTAATCTCAATGGGACAAGCTAAAAAATGTGATGCCGGTCAGATAGTTTAGCTACGCCAGTCGTTAATCGTGCGCGCTATGCTGGTTGAATCCTGTAGGGTGCGTACCGCGCTGAACAGGTCAGCCGCTTCCAGATACTCTTTACGCAAATAGCTCAGCCACTGTTTTATCCGCGCGACGTGATAAAGGCCGGTGTCGCCCTGCTTTTCCAGACGGGTGTATTTTTGCAGCAGTTCGACCACCTGCGGCCAGGGCATACGCGGTTCGTTATATTTTATCACCCGGCTCAGGTTTGGAACGTTCAGCGCGCCGCGGCCAATCATCACCGCATCGCAGCCGGTCGCGGCCAGGCAATCCTGGGCGCTTTGCCAGTCCCAGATTTCACCGTTGGCCACCACCGGGATAGTCAGGCGCTGACGGATCTCGCCGATAGCCTGCCAGTCAATGCGCTCCGCTTTATAGCCATCCTCTTTGGTGCGGCCGTGAACCACCAGCTCGCTGGCGCCCGCCTGCTGGACCGCATCGGCAATTTCAAACCGCCGCTCGCCGCTGTCCCAGCCAAGCCGAACTTTTACCGTGACCGGCAGATGGCCGGGAACCGCCTCGCGCATCGCTTTGGCGCCGCGATAGATAAGCTCGGGATCTTTGAGCAGCGTCGCCCCGCCGCCGCTGCCGTTCACCAGTTTTGACGGGCAGCCGCAGTTAAGGTCAACGCCCCAGGAACCGAGTTCGACCGCGCGAGCGGCGTTTTCCGCCAGCCACTGCGGATACTGCCCGAGCAGCTGTACGCGCACGCGGGTGCCGGACGGCGTCAGGCTGTTGTTATGCAGTTCCGGACACAATCTGTAGAACGATTTTACCGGCAGGAGCTGATCCACCACGCGCAAGAATTCGGTGATGCAGAGATCGTAATCATTTACTTCGGTCAGCAGCTCGCGCACCAGCGAATCGAGCACGCCTTCCATCGGCGCCAGTAATACACGCATATTGTTTTTTCATTGCCCGGAAAAAAGAGGCGCTATGTTAGCGCCTCTGGATGCGGGTTGAAAGGGGCCAAGATCGGTTTTCCCGGCGGCGGCGCTGCTGCTTCCCGGCTTGCGCTGCGCTTAGCCGGGCTACAAGGTCACCTCTGTCTGCGCCCCGGGAAATGCACAACCGCTTAACGTGGTTCCAGGCAGTTATCCTCTTTCCAGCCGTACAGCCACTCGATGCCGCGATAAAACTCGCTCTGGGTCTTGCCTTTCCACAGCAGGTTGCGTACCTGGCGCTCAACGCCGGCGGCGTGATAGACCCGCCCCATTTCACGCGTCGACCAGACGATCCGCGCGGTACGCGGAATACGTACCGACTCATACAGCGCGAAAGCGCGGGCGGCGTCGCCGTCGCACTGCGCCAGGGCTTTACCCAGCGTCACCGCGTCTTCCAGCGCCATACAGGCCCCCTGGGCCATATACTGCGCCACCGGGTGAGCGGCATCGCCAACCAGCGTGATGCGGTCATTGCCCCATTTCTCTACCGGCTCGCGGTCGGCGGTGGACCAGCGTCGCCAGGAGGTCGGCTTATCCAGCATCTGCCGGGGACGCGGGTGAATGCCTTTAAAGTAGGAGAGCACCTCTTCTTTACTGCCGTCGCGCACGCCCCACTCTTCTGTCTCCCGGCTGTGGAAGGTCACCACCAGATTGTACTGCTTGCCGCCGCGCAGCGGATAATGCACCAGGTGGCAGTGCGGACCCGCCCACAGCACCGGCGCGTTAATGCGCAAATCGTCCGGCATATCGGCGGCGTCGACCACCGCGCGATAGACTACATGGCCGGTCACCCGCGGCGTATCGCCCAGCAGGCTCTGGCGCACCACCGACTTCACGCCGTCGCAGCCGATCAGGATATCCGCCGTCCAGCTGTTGCCTTTGTCATCGAAAACCGTCACGTCATCGGCGGTCTGGCGGATATCCACCACCTGGGTCGAGGTGCGGTACTCCACGCCCGGATGACTCTGCGCCGCCTCCCAGACGGTGGCGTGGATGTCTACCCGGTGGATCACCGCATACGGCCCGCCAAAATGGTCGCGGAACGCCTGTCCGGTCTCAATATGCACCACCTCTTCGCCGCTTACCGCATCCATCATGGTGATATGGTCGGTAAATACCGCCCGCTGCCGGGCGACTGCGCCGACGCCGAGGCTGTCCAGCGCCGAGAACGCGTTAGGGCCAAGCTGGATCCCCGCGCCGATTTCGCCGATTTCATGCGCCTTTTCCAGCAGCATCACCTTGATGCCCTGGCGCGCCAGAGAGAGCGCCGTGGCCGCTCCGCCAATACCGCCGCCGACAATAATTGCTCGCATCACTTTTGCCATGTTGCCTCCTAAGCCGGGATCTTATCTTGTTGGTTTTCCGGCGCGGCGGCGATAAACGCCGGTAGCCGGGTGCAGGCGTCATAGACCGCCTGGCAGCGCGGATAGTGGCTGAGATCGCAGCCCATTCTCAGCGCGTTGGCCCACTGCGGTACCAGACAGCAGTCTGCCAGGGTGGGCGCATCGCCCACACAAAAAGCGCCGGATTTCGCGTGGCGCAATAGCTGCTCGACGGCGCTGAATCCCTGCTGGATCCAGTGCGCATACCAGCGCTTTTTCTCCTCTTCACTTACCTTCAGTTCGTCGCTGAGGTAGCGTAAAACGCGCATGTTGTTTATTGGATGAATATCGCAGGCGATGGCGTAAACAATCTCCAGGACCCGCATCCGCGCGCTGTCCTCCTGGGGCAGCAGCAGCGGCTGCGGATAGTGCCGATCCAGCCAGTCGGCAATCGCCAGCGACTGGCCGAGAGATTCACCATCATCAGTAATCAACGTTGGCACCAGGCCAACCGGATTCAGCCGCCGGTACTCCAGCGCGTTCTGCTGACCGATGCGGATATTGACGCCCACGCTCTGGTAGTCGATGCCTTTCAGCGCCAGCGCGATGCGCACGCGGTAGGAGGCTGAGCTATTGAAAAAACTGTACAGCTTCATCATTCACCTCACACCACGCGCACGGCGATTGGCGTCAGTCCATCTACGTTGCCGGTGATGACATCGCCTTTCACCACCGCGCCGACGCCTTCCGGCGTGCCGGTGAAAATCAGATCGCCGGGCTGCAGCTCAAAGAAGCCGGAAAGATAGCTGATGGTTTCATTGACCGACCAGATCAGGTGACGAATATCGCTGCGCTGATGATCTTCCCCGTTTACCTGCAGCCAAATTCCGGCCTGGTTCACGTCCGCCGTATCCGCTTTATGCAGCGGCGCAATCGGTGCGGAAAGGTCAAAAGCTTTGCCAATCTCCCACGGACGGCCCATCTGGCGCATCTCCATCTGGCGATCGCGGCGGGTCATATCCAGCCCCGTGGCATAGCCCCAGATATACTCATGGGCCTGCTCCAGCGGGATATCGCTTCCCCGCTTGCCAATCGCCACCACCAGTTCAATTTCGTAGTGATAGTTGTCGGTTTGCGTCGGATACGGTAACTCCAGCGTCTCTCCCGCAGCGACGGGCACCACCGCATCGGCTGGCTTACAGAAGAAAAACGGCGGTTCGCGATCCGGGTCAAAGCCCATTTCACGCGCGTGAGCGGCGTAGTTGCGGCCCACGCAGTAAACGCGGCGCACCGGGAACTGCTCATCGCTGCCGACAACCGGAACGCTAATCGGGGCCTGGGGTGCAAAAACGTATTGAGTCATGATGGATTCCTTATTCTTCATTTTTAATAACGCGCTTCGCGGAACAGGCCGAGCGCTTCCTGCACGGGACGGTCCGAAAAGCTGAATAACACGGTATCTTCGGCAGAGTTAAAAGAGACGGCGTGCCAGGTCGGCACCACGAAGATATCTTTTGCCTGGAAAGAAAATGTCTGCTCACCGATAGTCACCTGGCCGCTGCCCTCTACCACGTGATAGATGGTGCTGTCGGTAGTTTTCGCCGCGCGTGAGGTAAACCCTTTCGGTAACAGCTGCAGGAAGGCGCCCATCGACGGCATCGGATAGCCGCCGGTAACCGGGTTAACGTAGCGCATTTTATAGCCGTCCCACTCGTCGGCATCGCCCATACGCGTCAGGTCGTGCAGCGCTTCGCGGCTGCGGTCGTAGCGATAGTTAAAGATGGGCGAAGAGTTACCGACCTGATGGCGCAGCGGCAGCATATTGGCGGCGTAGCGCGGCAGGTAGTCTCCCTCTTTGCGGGTCACCGGCTGCTGATCTTCCGGGTAATCCTCAGCGAAGCCGCAGCCCAGATAGTTCACCAGCGGCAGGTCGAGGCCGTCGAGCCAGACCACCGGCTCATTGCCGGGATTGCCATGATCGTGCCAGCGCCACTGCGGCGTCAGAATAAAGTCGCCGGCGCGCATGGCGGTGCGTTCGCCGTCGACGGCGGTAAACGCACCCTCGCCTTCCACGACAAAGCGCAGCGCCGACTGGTTATGACGGTGGCTCGGCGCCACTTCGCCGGGCATAATCAGCTGTAAACCGGCATACAGCGAGGAGGTAATCGATGACTGTCCGCGCAGCGCCGGGTTCTCCAGCACCAGCACGCGGCGTATCGCCTCTTTCGCGCCAATCAGCTCGCCGCTTTTCATCAGCAGCGGACGAATCTCCTGATAATTCCAGTAGGCCGGGGCGCAGGTGGCATTCGGCGTTTTCGGCACCAGGTGGTGCAGGGATTCCCAAAGCGGCGTCAGGTTTTGGCCGGAAATATGCTGATAGTACTGCTGACGGTCTTTATTGATTTCCATTGAAGATTGAGTCATGAGCGTTCTCCTTATTTATTCACGATGCCAGCAGAAGGCAACGCGGCAGGTACAGATGTTGGGTTGCGGACGGCAAGCGTCAGCAGGACAAGCATCACGGCGCTAACGACGGCCGGTACTGCGATAACAAAAAACAGGGTGTCAAAAGAGAAATTCATCGCCATCATCACGCCGCCGGAGAGCGAGCCGACGATGGCGCCGCAGCGGCCGACCGCGTTTGACCAGCTCACCCCGGTCGCGCGGCTTTGGGTGGGATACAGCGTAGCGGTTAGCGCATTCAGCCCTACCTGCGAGCCGCTGATGCCAATCCCGGTGCCGAAAATCGCCAGCGCCATCAGCCACAGGCCGTTCTCGCTCAGGCCAATCATGACGATACAGACCGCCCCCAGGCCGTAGCTCAGCGCCAGCACCCGATACGGGTTGTAGCGATCCATCAGCACGCCGAGCAGCAAGGCGCCGAAGGTACCGCCAATCTGGAAGGCGGCGGTGACCCACGAAGCGTGCTGTAAATCAATCCCCCGATGGTTAAGCAGCGTCGGCATCCAGCTGGAGAGCAGATAGATAATCAACAGGCTCATAAAGAACACCACCCATAGCATTAAGGTGATGGCCAGCTGGCGACCGGCGAACAGCTGGCTGATGCTGCCCTTCGCCCCTGCGGCAGGCTCATCAAGCCAGAAATGGGTATCGGTATAGCGTTCGCCGGTTATGGCACTAACGTTTTTGGCAATCACCGCCTGCGGGAGCTGGCGACGGATCTGCCAGCGCGGAGATTCGGGAAGCAGCGGTATCAGCGCCACCGCCAGCAGCAGCGGCAAAACGCCGCCCAGTACCAGAATACCGTGCCAGCCAATCAGCGGGACCAGCTGCGCGCTGACCACGCCGCCGAAGGCCGAGCCGAGGGTGAATCCACAAAACATCAGGGTCACCAGCGCCCCGCGCCGCCGGGCGGGCAGATATTCCGAGGTCATGGTAATGGTATTAGGCATCGCGCCACCGAGGCCGAGACCGGTCAGAAAACGCAGGAACACCAGCATCTGTAGATCGGGGGCAAACGCGGAAAGCAGGCTGAACAGGCCGAACAGCGCGACGCAGAACTCAATCACCCGTTTGCGGCCAAAGCGGTCGGAGAGCGGACCGCAGAGCAGCGCCCCGGCGGTCAGGCCCAGCAAGCCTGCGCCAAATAGCGGCGCGAGGTCACCGGCGGTTAATTGCCAGTGGCTGCGGATATCCGGCGCAATAAAACCAATCGCGGCGGTATCGAAGCCATCAAGCATCACCACCAGGAAACAGCAGATAATCACGCGCCACTGCCGGGCGCCGACCGGCGCAGCGTTGAGTAGTTTTTGTAGTTCAAGTCGTTGAGTCATGATTATGCCTCAGAGCAGGTAGGGGTAGATGTTGTATTTATTTCTTTTATGTTGCGAGTTTGTAACTCTGGCAATGAAATGTACAATGGTATTTCGGGCATAGACATAACCTGGAGGTTATCGCTGATGGCAGACTGGACGCAGAAACTGAAGCTGCACCATTTACAGATGCTGGTGGCGCTGGGGGAGCAAGGCAATCTCACGCAGGTGGCGAAAATGATGAACATTACTCAGCCCGCGCTCTCCAAATGGCTCAGCCAGTTTGAAGACGAAGTCGGCATGGTTTTGTTCGAACGCCACAGCAAAGGTCTGCGCCCGACCGAAGGCGGAAAGCTGCTGCTTCAGCACGCCCAGCGGCTGATTAACGATATGTCGCGTTCGCAGTATGAAATCGAGCGTTTTAAACAGGGCGGACAGGTGGGCAGCCTGATGATCGGCTGTTCGCCGGTGGCGACCGACTGCGTCTCACAGGCGATCCTCGAACTGCTGAAAGAGATGCCGACCCTGCACCTGAATATCGAAGAGAAAGTGATGACGCCGCTGCTTAACGACCTGCTCGCCGGCGTGGTGGATGTCGTCGTCGGGCGCGTCGGCGGGCGGGCGCTGGAGCTGCCGCTGAGCTACCGGGTGCTCTACACCGAACCGGTCTGTTTTGTCGCCCGCCCCGATCACCCGCTGGCCCAGAAATCGCGATTAAGCTGGGCCGACCTCTCTCCGTGGCGCTGGATCGTCTGGCCCACCGGCACGCCAATTCGCCTGAGCATCGACAACGCGCTGGTGGATAACGGCGTGATGCTGCCGGAGAATACTATCGAATCGGCCTCGATGAACGTGACCAGCAACCTGCTGCAGAGTAGCGATATGGTCTCAATTCTCTCCTTGCGCCTGGCGCAGCGCTACGCGGCCCAGCACCAGCTGGCGATTCTTAATTTGCCGCGCATTGAACAAAAAGGTAGCGTTGGGGTGTTCTGGCGAAAAAGTGAAACACCGTCGTTGGCGCTGAGCCGGTTTCTGCACTGCCTGTCGCTGCAATCTACACTCTGATAGCCGTCCGTTTTGCTGTTCCCCGTCTCTATTGCAGGTATGCGTAGAATTCATGATGTGATCGGTAGCACATTTTTGGCTTTAATTGTATGATGAATGCGGTTCATCAAGGGTTATTACCATGAGTAAATCACTGATTATTGTCTGGCAGTATCTGCGCGCTTTCGTGCTCATCTACGCCTGCCTGTATGCGGGCATTTTTCTCTCTTCGCTACTGCCGATCGCTATTCCCGGCAGCATTATTGGCATGCTGATTCTGTTTTTTCTGCTGGCGCTGCAGATCATGCCGCCACAGTGGGTCAACCCCGGCTGCAACATTCTGATTCGCTATATGGCGCTGCTATTTGTGCCTATCGGCGTCGGCGTCATGCAGTACTGGGATTTACTGCGCGCGCAGTTTGGCCCGGTTGTGGTTTCCTGCGCGATAAGCACGCTGGTCGTCTTTTTAGTCGTCAGCTGGAGTTCACACCTGGTTCACGGTGAGCGCAAAGTGGTTGGACAAAAAGGAAGTGAAGAATGATCCATGAAATCTGGTGGTCGCTGCCGCTAACCCTGGCCGTCTTTTTCCTTGCCCGCAGGCTGGCGGCGCGGTTTAAATTTCCGCTGCTCAACCCGCTGCTGGTGGCGATGGTGGTGCTGATACCTTTTCTGCTGATTACCGGCATCTCCTACGAGCGCTATTTCCTCGGCAGCAAAATTCTTAACGACCTGCTGCAGCCGGCGGTGGTGGCGTTGGCCTTTCCTTTGTATGAGCAGCTGCACCAAATCCGCGCCCGCTGGAAGTCAATCATCACCATCTGCTTTATCGGCAGCGTGGTGGCGATGGTCACCGGCACTACCGTTGCCCTGATGATGGGCGCAACCCCGCAGATTGCCGCCTCTATTTTGCCGAAATCGGTGACGACGCCGATTGCCATGGCGGTGAGCAGCAGCATTGGCGGGATCCCGGCGATCAGCGCGGTGTGCGTGATTTTCGTCGGCATTCTCGGCGCGGTCTTTGGCCACACCCTGCTGAATGTGATGCGCATCCGCACCAAAGCCTCGCGCGGGCTGTCGATGGGCACTGCATCCCACGCCCTGGGGACCGCCCGTTGCGCTGAGCTCGACTATCAGGAAGGGGCATTCAGCTCGCTGGCGCTGGTGCTTTGCGGGATCATTACCTCGCTGGTCGCGCCGTTCTTATTTCCGCTTATTTTAGCTGTTGTTGGATAATTGTGATTTGAATCACATTTTTAAATGCAACACGAATTAGTTGCAATAACAATGAGATGTTTATCACATATACAGGCTGTCACCCCCCGTACACTAGATTTCCATTACATTGTTATGAGGCAACGCCATGCACCCACGTTTTCAAGCTGTTCTTCCCCAACTGGCGGCGGACCTGCAAGCGGCCATCGCCCCGATGCTGGCCGATCGGCATTTCCCGGCCCTGCTGAATGCAGACCAGGTTGCGGCGCTGCAAAGCGCAACGGGGCTGGATGAAGACGCGCTGGCCTTTGCTTTGCTGCCGCTGGCGGCGGCCTGCGCGAGGGCCGATCTGTCGCATTTTAACGTCGGCGCGATTGCCCGCGGCATCAGCGGTACCTGGTACTTCGGCGGAAATATGGAATTTCTCGGCGCCACCATGCAGCAAACCGTGCACGCCGAACAAAGCGCCATCAGCCACGCCTGGCTGCGCGGCGAAAAATCCCTGCGGGCGATTACCGTGAACTACACCCCCTGCGGCCACTGTCGTCAGTTTATGAACGAACTGAACAGCGGCCTGTCGCTGCGCATCCACCTTCCCGGGCGCGAAGCGCATTCGCTGCAGCACTATTTGCCGGACGCTTTCGGCCCGAAAGATCTGGACATAAAAACCCTGCTGATGGATGAGCAGGACCACGGCTTCCCGCTCAGCGGCGACGCGCTGGCTCAGGCGGCGATTCAGGCGGCCAACCGTTGCCATATGCCTTACAGCAACTCACCATCCGGCGTTGCGCTGGAGCTGAAAGACGGTACTCTTTTCACCGGTAGCTATGCCGAAAACGCCGCCTTTAACCCGACGCTGCCCCCGCTGCAGGGTGCGCTGAATCTGCTGAGCCTCAACGGATACGATTACCCGGATATCCAGCGCGCGATCCTGGCCGAGAAGGCCGATGCGGCGCTTATCCAGTGGGATGCCACCGCGGTGACGCTGAAGGCGCTGGGCTGCCATAATATCGATCGCGTACTGTTAGGTTAGTCACATTCTGCGGGCCAAACGGCCCGCGCTGTTGAAAATCCCCGCAATTAAACGACGGTTTCTTGCGCTTGCCCGACGGGTAAAGTAGCCTGAAGCTTCCTTCGTCCACTATTGAGCCAGGTCCATGTTAAAGCGTGTGTTATACAGCCTGTTAGTCCTGTTCGGCTTGCTGCTGTTAACCGTGTTGGGACTCGACCGCTGGATGAGCTGGAAAACCTCTCCCTATATTTACGATGAGCTACAGGACCTGCCCTACCGCCAGGTCGGCGTCGTGCTCGGTACCGCCAAGTACTACCGTACCGGGGTTATCAACCAATATTATCGTTACCGGATTCAGGGTGCGCTGAACGCCTACAACAGCGGCAAGGTGAACTATCTGCTGCTCAGCGGCGATAACGCGCTGCAAAGCTATAACGAGCCGATGACCATGCGCCGCGATTTGATTAAAGCCGGCGTCGATCCGGCGGATATTGTGCTGGACTATGCGGGTTTCCGTACGCTCGATTCGATTGTCCGCACCCGTAAAGTCTTCGATACTAACGACTTTATTATTATTACCCAACGCTTCCACTGCGAGCGCGCGCTGTTTATTGCCCTGCATATGGGGATTCAGGCGCAGTGCTACGCGGTGCCGTCGCCGAAGGATATGTGGAGCGTTCGCCTGCGCGAGTTCGGCGCCCGCTTCGGCGCGCTGGCGGATCTCTATATTTTTAAACGCGAACCGCGCTTTTTAGGCCCGCTGATCCCGATTCCCGCGCTGCAGGAAGTTCCCGACGGCGCACAGTCCTATCCGGCGGTCACGCCGCAGCAGCTGCTGGAGCTGCAGAAAAAAGAGAAATAGCATCGTTATCTGACGAAGACGGGTTCCTGATAAGACATAAAGATGGTCGATGCAAAGGCGCGCATCGGCCATTTATTGAGGACGCTATTGCAAATCTTTACCGTATTTCGGAGAGCGAGGGCCGTACAGCATGCCCGCGGGTGCGGCAGGCGTTAACAGGCGCGCATCGGCAATGCCCGCGACCTTATAGCTTTTGTCGGTCATGGTATTGACTATCTGATCAACGGCCGCCTGGATAAGCATGCCTAAAAGCGAACCGCCGCTGCTGTCACCTTCGCTGCTGGAAGCCACCGCGCTGCCTTTCCATAATAGTTTCCCGTTACGAATATCCACCAGTTCACCGGAAACCGCGACTCGCGTATCGCTGTTGATAACCTGATACGATGTCCCATATTCCGTGACCTTAAGATAGAGCACAGCATCGGCGCCAAAAATCTCTCTTAGCTTTTGATGGCTGACACCGTGCATTTCTTCACCATTCACGACACCATTTTGTTTAAAGGTGTTCTCAACGACGGCAACAGGGAAAACATAATATCCCGCCTCGGCAAGCGGCAGCGTGACCTGCGAAAGTACCCCATAGCCCGCTTTAACGTCCGGTGATTCGTTTTTCGGCAGCAGAACCAGAATACTCTTCGGTTTACTCTGCCTGAATGCCGTGTAGTCGTAGGATTTTTTCGGCGCGCAGCCGCTCAGCAGCAGGGCCAGTAATAAACCTGCGCATAATACATATAACTTTTTCATGCTTTGCCTCCCTGCATTTTCTTCAACAGAAAATCCATAAACTGGCTGGATTCAGGAAACAGCCGTTTCTCCTGTTCAAATTCTGTTTTTGCCAGCTCCGGGTGACCGGTATCGATATATAACATCCCCAGATGCGCATGCAGTCCCGGCGGAACAGGAAGTGCCTGCGCCCGCGCTTTTTCAATATCTTTTTTTAATGCTTCGATTTGCTCTTGTGGCCCCATATCCAGCGCGTAATACTCATAAACCACAGGCTGATATTCATTCCAGCTATAGAGGGGTTTGGGACTTGTCGCACAACCGCTTATCACCGCCGCGGCGAGCAGAATGAAAACAGAACGAATAATATTCATTTTTAACATCCATATTATGATTTAAAGCGACATTTCCCCGTACGCACACGGGAAATGTCGAAATCAGAACGATTATTTAGCCGGTGTCCACGCACCGCTTTCGATACCTGCAACCAGATTATTTACGGCTTCGCGGATAGCGAGATCCAACACTTTTCCGTTTAGCGTGGAGTCATAGCTGGCGGTACCGCCGAATCCGATCACTTCGCGGTTAGAAAGCTCAAACTCCCCGGCACCCTGCGATGAAAAAACGACTTCGGATGTCTGGACATTTACGATATTCAGATTCACTTTGGCATAGGCAATTTGGCTCTTCCCTCTTCCCAGGATGCCAAATAACTGATGGTCCCCGACTTCCTTGCGCCCAAATTCGGTCACGTCGCCCGTCACCACGTAATCAGCGCCCTTCAGCGTCTGGCTGGTCCCTTTAATACTGGCTTCATTCTGCAACTCGGCCATATTACTCCGATCGAGAACATTGAATCGCCCGGTTTGTTGCAAATGTGTTATGAGAATTGTTTTTGATTGATTACCCAAACGATCGACGCCATCAGAGAATACGCCGTTCATATAGCTGGAGCGGTTATCGAACTTACCCACTGAAATTGGGCTGCGAGCGCCGTGGTAGGGCGTATTCCAGGTTGTCACCTTAGCGACTTCAAGAGAGCGGGAGGATTCTTTTGCGCAGCCGCTTAATAAAACGAGGCTTCCGAAGCCTATCGCGGCAATCATTTTCTTTAACATTGTATGGTTCCTTTCCATCATCAAAAGCAAATGAGTATAATATCCGTAATGGTCAGAAAAATATATAAACACATGCTTACATTCTGCCAAATTTATTAATTCATTCTTGATATGAAAAGACTAATCGCTATTATTCAGCAATATCGATTTTCGTGAGCCAGACCCGCGCAAAGTAAAAAACCACCTGCATAGCAGGTGGCATTGATTTCGCCCCATAGGGGCGCACT
>NZ_JAWXQV010000058.1:0-41706 GCF_033843325.1 Klebsiella sp. JN_Kp126
AACTCTATGCCTGTCTTTTTTCACCCGCCCATTACTGGGGATTCCTCAGCGCACGAGGCGGGCTTTAGATTAACCAGGCAGTCTTAGAACTGGTAGGTGATACCCACGGCGAACTGATCGTCGGTGGCTGCGCCACTAACCGCCGCGTCTTCATCATCGATCAGATTGAATTTGTATGCGGTGTAAACGTTGAAGTTTTTGTTGAAATAGTACCAGGCACCCAATTCAACGTAGTTCATGATATCCGCATTAGTGTCTTCTTTGGCGCCCAGGTCTTTACCTTTCGCGTAGACATAGCCCAGGGATGGACGCAGGCCAAAATCAAACTGATACTGAACAACGGCTTCGATGTTCTGGGTGTGATTGGCAAAGCTGCCAAAAGTCGTTTTCTCCAGCGGAGTCATGTTACGGGATTCACCGTACATGACTGATGCATACAGACTATTTGCATCGTATTTAGCCGCCAGGTTCCAGACTTCAGCTTTTTCGCCTCTGCGGTCCGCAGCTTGTTCATCAGTACGGTCAGAGTTGCTGTAGGCGCCAACGAAACCGAAGCCGTCAAAGTTGTAGTTAACGGAGAAACCAAAACCGTCGCCGTTTGATTTTTTCGCGGTGGTATCGTTGTTTTTACCCTGATACTGCAGAGCAAAGTTCAGGCCATCCACCATGCCGAAGAAGTCGGTGTTACGGTAGGTTGCTACGCCGTTGGTACGGCCGGTCATGAAGTTATCGGTGTAAACCAGACCGTCACCACCCCACTCAACGAGCATATCAGTGTAACCCGCCGCGTCATAAACCACGCCGTAGTTACGACCATAATCGAATGAACCGTAGTCGCTGAATTTCAGACCGGCGAATGCTAAACGAGTAGCGCTGCCCTGTTGACCTTCCGGTTTGTCCGCTTTGATGTTGTATTCAAACTGGCCATAGCCGGTCAGTTCATTGCTAATCTGGGTCTCGCCTTTGACGCCGAAACGCGCATAGGAGGTATCGTCAGAGTTGTTGTTGCCGCCATCATGGGTCATGATGTGTTCGCCAACCATTTTGCCGTAGAAATCCAGTTTGTTGCCGTTCTTATTATAGATCTCTGCTGCATTAGCCGCGCCAGCAACTAATAAAGCTGGAACCAGAATTGCCAGTACTTTTCTTTTCATTATATATTCCCTTTTGATTATAATTAATATGAATTGTGTCATTCCTTCCGGGGTGACTATTGAATACTAACGACGAAGTTCATTTTTCTTTAAATTAAAAATGTAACTAAATTATATCTAATATTACAAAATGTTTCTGTTCTATTCATTATATTTAAATTGTATTGGTGTTTGAAAATTTATTTATTGTGTTTATGTCTTTTAATAACATTGGTTTATGATTGGTTTTGTATGATTTTTGTTGTCCATAAGCTTCATGTGCTCTATGAATTGCGAGGTTGTATTTATATGTTATATGTTTATTTCTCAATCTCTTATTGCCGCCGCTTTTCTGTAAGGATAAAGCGAAGGGCGAGCAAGCAAATATGATATTTGAGGCAGGGAGGGTGGGGGGAAATATGGTCTCAGAAATTCAGTTATATTCATTAATTTGTATTATTTAAAAACCAAATGAATTCATTGACTATATGTAGCAGGCGATAGGGTCGTGCTCCCGACCAGTGCGCAAAATCGAACCCGTGAGAGAGGGATCTGCTGTTTTGCAGGCGTTTTCGCTATATAATGTGACCGATATCACATTTTTACCGGTGGGTGATAGGGGTTGTGAAGTAGATGGAGAACAAATGAATGGAAGATAAAGCGAAAAGAAGTCCTGGCGGGAAACTGGCGCTGTGGGCATTTTACGCCTTTTGCGGCTATTTCCTGTGGGCGATGGCGCGTTACTGGTGGGTTGTCGGGAAGATTGAAAGCGTGCCCGGAGCGACGATTGACGGCGAGCTCGGCTCAACGGCAGGAAAATGGATTGGCGCGCTGCTGGGTTTTCTTGTGTTGGGTATTGTCGGGACCCTTCTCGGGGCGATCGCCTGGTACACGCGTCCTAATCCGCAGATGTATGAACATCACGATTAAAATTGCTATGCTCGTTGCTGGCCTTATATCAAAGGAACGCGCATGGACCTTTATCACTGGCAGCAACGATTTGAAGCCTGGCTAAGCCAACATCACGGGCAAGAGGATGCTGCTCACGATATTTCACACTTCCGCCGGGTATGGGCTACCGCGCAGCAGTTGGCCGAAGAGACCGCTGCCGACCGCCTGGTGATCCTCACTGCCTGCTACTTTCATGACATTGTCAGCCTGGCGAAAAACCATCCTGAGCGAAGCCGTTCTTCCGCGATGGCGGCGGAAAAAACGCTGGCTATCCTTCAGTCCGCTTTTCCTGATTTCCCCCCGGAACGCTACGCGGCGGTTTTACACGCGATTGAAGCCCACAGTTTTAGCGCGGCAATTGCTCCGCAAAGCGAAGAAGCGAAAATCGTCCAGGATGCCGATCGCCTTGAGGCGCTGGGGGCGATAGGGCTGGCGCGCGTATTTGCGGTGTCCGGCGCGCTGAACAATAGCTTGTTTGATGCCCGCGATCCCTTTGCTGACCGGCGGGAATTGGATGACAAAACGTATGCGCTGGATCACTTCCAGTGCAAGCTGCTGCGTTTACCGAAAACGATGCAGACAGAAAAGGGCAGGGCAATGGCGGTGCACAATGCGCGTTTTCTGGTGCAGTTTATGGCCAAGCTGAGCGCAGAGCTTCGCGGAGAGCCGATGGCGCTTGATGCTGAGGTTTTGCAGCGCTTTGATCCACTAGCATAAAACTGACCGCGCTATTTATGGTAACCTCTGCAAAAATAGTCGGGCTGGTTGAGGTTATGGCGCAAAATTTATCCAAGGAAAATCCCCCGTCTTTGAAGGTTGAACATACCGGAGAAGACGCGCAGGCGCTATTGCGTCAGCTAATGGCGATATACGATGTCAAAACGCTGGTCGCGCAGTTAATTGCCGTCGGCGAGCAGCACTGGAGCCCGGCTATCCTCAAGCGCGTTGCGACGGTAGCGCGCGCGGCAGGTCGTATCACCCGCCAGGAGCAGGCCCACCTGCGCACGCTCCTGCCGCAGCCGCCGGCGCATCATCCGCATTATGGGTTCCGCTTCGTCGATCTGTTTGCCGGTATCGGCGGTATTCGCCACGGTTTTGAAGCGATTGGCGGGCAATGCGTGTTTACCAGCGAATGGAATAAACATGCGGTGCGCACCTATAAAGCCAACTGGTACTGCGATCCTGAGCAGCATCGTTTCAATGAAGATATCCGCGATGTGACTTTAAGCCATCTCCCTGAGGTGAGCGAGGAAGAAGCCGCGCAGCATATACGCCAGACTATCCCGCAGCATGACGTTTTACTGGCCGGCTTCCCCTGCCAGCCGTTTTCTCTCGCCGGCGTGTCGAAGAAGAATGCCCTTGGTCGCGCTCACGGCTTTGCCTGCGAAACGCAGGGGACGCTGTTTTTTGACGTGGTCAGGATTATCGCCGCCCGTCAGCCGCCGATTTTTGTTCTGGAGAACGTCAAAAACCTGAAGAGTCACGATCGGGGGCGGACGTTTCGTATCATTATGCAGACGCTGGATGAGCTGGGGTACGAGGTTGCCGACGCGGCGCATACCGGGGCGGATGACCCTAAAGTCATCGACGGGCGCTATTTTTTACCCCAGCACCGGGAGCGTATTGTGCTGGTGGGTTTCCGGCGCGATCTCCAGCTGCATGAGGGATTTACCCTGCGCGATATCGCCGCTCTCTATCCCACTCGCCGGCCGACCTTTGGCGAGCTGCTGGAGCCCGCGGTTGACGACAAATTTATTCTCACCAGGGTGCTGTGGAAGTATCTCTATCGCTACGCGCGTAAGCACCAGGAGCGGGGGAACGGTTTTGGCTACGGGCTCGTCGACCCAACGAATCCTCACAGCGTGGCGCGAACGCTCTCTGCGCGCTATTACAAAGATGGCGCGGAAATCCTCATTGACCGGGGCTGGGATCGGCCTCTGGGCGAAAAGCATTTTGATGACCCTGAAAACCAGCTTCGTCGTCCGCGCAGGCTGACGCCCCGCGAGTGCGCGAGGCTTATGGGTTTTGAGACGCCGCAGGGATATCGCTTCCGTATTCCGGTCTCGGATACCCAGGCCTATCGCCAGTTTGGCAATTCCGTCGTCGTGCCGGTATTTGCGGCGGTGGCGAAGCTGCTGGCGCCGCGTATTGAACAAGCGGTTGCCAGGCGTGAGCAAGAGATTAACCATGGCCGACGTTCACGATAAAGCCACCCGCAGTAAAAACATGCGCGCGATAGGCACCCACGATACGGCAATAGAGAAACGGCTGGCTGGGCTACTGGCGGGCTCCGGATTCTCTTTTACCGTACAGGATGCCGCGCTGCCCGGCCGCCCGGATTTTGTCGTGGCGGACTATCAGTGCGTTATCTTTACCCACGGCTGCTTCTGGCATCATCATGATTGCTATCTGTTCAAGGTTCCCGCCACAAGAACTGCATTCTGGCTGGATAAAATAGCCAAAAACGTGGCGCGCGATCGCCGGGATATCGGGCGACTGGCGGAGCAGGGATGGCGGGTGCTGGTGGTCTGGGAGTGCGCGCTGCGCGGGCGAAAGAAGCTCAATGACGACGCGCTGGGAGAACGGCTGGAAGAGTGGATCTGCGGCGGCGGTCAGTGCGCGCAGATCGATACTCAGGGCATAGGTGTGCTGGACGTTACTTCTCCGCCTTACAGGATGTAATTTCACGACGCGCCGGGAGCAGGTATTTGCCGAGCGTCACCAGAATGACCGCGAAGATGATAATCCCGAGCGCCAGCCACTCTACGGCAGATAAGCTTTCTCCGGCAAAACCGGTTCCCAGCAGTACGGCGACCACCGGGTTTACGTAGGCATAGCTGGTCGCTACCGCCGGTGTTACGTTACGAATCAAATACATATATGCGTTAATGGCGATAAGCGAACCGAAGATAGCCAGATAGGCGACGGCAAAAATACCGGACCACGACGGTATCTGGGTTAGTTTTTCTCCGGTTAGCGTGGAAGCAATCATCAACACGACGCCTGCCGCCAGCATCTCAATGGCGCCCGCCATCATCCCCGTTGGTAGCTCGATTCGCGAGCCGTAGACGGAACCAAAAGCCCAGCTCATTGAACCGATAAGTATCAGCAGCGCGCCCCAGGGGTTACCGTTCAGGTTGCCGCCGCTGTTGAGCAGTACGATCCCCGCGAGGCCAATAGCGATACCCAACCACTCAAGCTTACGGGTCGCAATACCAAAAAAGCGGCTAAAACACAGGGTGAACAGCGGCACCGTCGCGACCATGACCGCCGCAATGCCTGAAGGCACGTGCTGATGTTCGGCGAGCGTCACAAAGCCATTACCTACCGCCAGCAGCAGCACACCAATCAGCGCCGCGTTAAGCAGCGGCTTTCGCGCAGGCAGCTTATGACCGATTGCCAGCAGCCAGGCAGTTAGCACCGCGCCCGCGGAAAGAAAACGCACGCCAGCCATCATCAGCGGAGGCCAGCTGGCGACGCCGACGGCGATAGCGAAATAGGTGGAACCCCAGATGATATACAGCGCAAACAGCGCCCCGATGAGCGGTAACAGCTGACGGGTAGACATACTTCCTCACGACGGTGCAGAGATAGAAAGGGGACGTATAGTAAACGTGAAAACTATCGTGCTGGCGAGTGCTTTAATTCGCCTGCTATGGTTAAATTTTTGTTGACTATGGACACCGGTGGGCGAAAAAGCGCTTTTGCTTCATACTTCAGGAGGAACAATCATAAATGAAGGAATGCAATTTTGGCGGGAAGTAGTCTATTAACCTTATTGGATGATATTGCCACGTTACTCGATGATATTTCGGTCATGGGGAAACTGGCAGCAAAAAAAACGGCAGGCGTATTGGGAGACGATCTCTCGCTTAATGCTCAACAGGTCACCGGCGTGCGGGCTAACCGCGAACTGCCGGTCGTTTGGGGCGTAGCCAAAGGCTCATTGATCAATAAAGTCATCCTGGTGCCGCTGGCGTTGTTGATCAGCGCTTTTATTCCGTGGGCGATTACGCCGCTGCTGATGCTGGGGGGCGCGTTTCTGTGCTTTGAAGGCGTCGAGAAGGTGCTGCACAGCCTGCAGGCGCGCAAACACAAGGAGGATCCGCAGGTTCGCCAGCGGCGGCTTGAGGCCCTGGCGAACCAGGACCCTATGGCTTTTGAACGGGATAAAGTGAAAGGGGCGATACGCACCGATTTTATTTTGTCGGCTGAAATTGTCGCCATCACGCTTGGGATTGTGGCGGAAGCGCCGTTATTGAATCAGATCCTGATTTTATCCGGCATCGCGCTTCTGGTGACGGTGGGGGTCTACGGTCTGGTGGGGATCATCGTCAAGCTGGATGATATGGGCTACTGGCTGGTGGAGAAAACCAGCTCGCTGGCGCAGTGGACAGGCAAGGCGTTGTTGGCGATCGCGCCCCGTCTGATGAAAGTGTTGTCCATTGTTGGCACTCTGGCGATGTTCCTGGTGGGCGGCGGTATTGTGGTCCACGGTATTGCGCCGCTGCACCACGCTATTGAAAATCTGGTCCATGGGCAGAACGGGGTCATTGCCTCGCTGCTGCCAACGGGCGCCAACCTGGTGCTGGGATTCATCATTGGCGCCATCGTGCTGGCTGGAGTGAAAGCGATTGCCGCTCTGCGTCGTCCGGCAAAGTAAATGTGCTCCTGGTCATGCAAAGTGGTTCAGCTTCGTCTATGTTAAATCTGTTTCTTCCTGATACCGGAGGCAAAAATGGTCTTGTTGGTCAGTGATGAAGTCAGGCGTAAAAGCGGTGGCCCCCGAATGGTCGTTACCGGGTTCGCCAACGGCATGGTTGAATGTCGCTGGTATGACGGTTACGGCGTTAAGCGCGAGGCGTTTCGTGAAGATGAACTTATTCGCGGAGGGGGAGGGAAGCTGAACCGCTCCTGACCCGTTATCAGCGCCCGGCATTCGTCGGGCGCTTTCATATTAATGGTTGTTTTACGAACAGGGAGCGTGGATGACGTTTGCTTCTTTAACCGTGCTGCGAGAAAACGATGGATAAGCTGATGTGGGTGAAAAAATTGCGCCAGATTTTAAGCCCCGGATATGTGGTTAACCTCTGTTTTTTTATCGTCTTCTGCTTTTCCACGTTGTTGATATGGCGTGAGATCAAGGTCCTTGAAGAAGCCTACGTCGCAAACCAGCGCAATAATCTTGAAAACGTTTCCCATGAGTTCGACAGCCTGCTGCAGTTTAATATCGACAGAATGATTTTTTTTCGTAACGGGATGCAATCGGCGCTGGGAACGCCGCTGGATTTTGTCGTATTGCGCAAGGCGGAAGAGGATTATTTAAAGAAGCGGCATGATCCCCTCTGGTCCGTTGAGATTCATAACCGGCGGACGCTGCCGGTCTATGGCGTTGCCGATGCATTTGTCGACGGCGACGCGCTTTTCTCTCGCGATAATTCCTTTTCCGGCAATGAGCTCATGGCCACTCTTGAGCTGGGCTATATGCTGCGTCTGGCTAATAACAACCGTGGTTTTGCGAAACGCATGCTGTACGTGTCGCGTAATGGCTTTTTTACCACCACCGAGCCGCTGAAGAATGCGACACAGGCGCTGGCGCTGTATTCGCGGGCGACAAGCGCCCCCTGGTTTACCCGGCAAACGCAGAGGAATAATCCTGCTCGCGGCATCGTGTGGCAAACCTTTCCCGATGAGGCGTCGCAGCGCGAAATGCAGGTGGTGACGGCGTCTATTCCGCTTGATTTCCAGCGCTATTGGCTCGGCGTACTGGCAATGGATTTCTCGGTACAAGAGATGAAAACGTTTCTGGTCAATGCGATTAAAACGGGCGAAGAGGGCGAGTACCAGCTTTACGATAATCAGCTCAATTTGATTGCCTCTTCCGCGCCGGGCAACGTACTGACGCTGCTGTCGCCGCGGGAACAGGAGATGCTGAGCCGCGCGTCTTCTCATGAGAATCAGGGGGGGATTCGCCTGGTCACGCGTTATATCAGCTGGGAAAACTTACGCAATTTTGATGGGGTACTGATCCGTATCCATACGATCCGGGAAGGCGTCCGCGGTGACTTTGGCAGCATCACCATTGCTTTAATGCTGATGTGGCTCATGTTCACGCTGATGTTGATGATCTCCTGGCTGGTGATCCGCCGAATGGTGCGCAATATGAGCGTGCTGCAGACCTCCCTGGAGTGGCAGGCCTGGCACGATGCGTTAACCCGCCTATTAAACCGCGGCGCGCTGTTTGAACGCGCCACTGCAGAAACTCGCCTGAGCGAGCGTTTAAAGCGGCCCGTTGCGGTGATTCAGCTCGATCTGGATTATTTCAAAAGCGTTAACGACCTGTACGGCCATCACGCGGGCGATCGCGTGCTGTCGCTGGTGGCCAGTACTATCGCCAGCCATATTCGGCAAGGCGATCTTGCGGGGAGAGTTGGCGGGGAGGAGTTTTGTATTGTGCTGCCGAATACCGCGTTAAAAGAAGCGAAGGCGATTGCTGAACGGATCCGTATCCGGATCAATAGCCGCGAAATTTTGCTGGGTAACAGCACGTCTTTGCGTATTACCGCTTCGTTTGGGGTGAGCTGTAGCGAGGATTCGGGTGAGTATAACTTTGAAAATTTGCAGTCTGTTGCCGATCATCGCCTGTATCTGGCCAAGCAAAACGGACGCGATCGGGTCTGCGCCGAAGGGTAAAATTAATTCCTCATGTAAATAAATTGAATTGAAATCATCCACTACAGTTATTTTAGTGAGATTATTCTTAAAAAACGTTTGGCGGCGATCGGACGTTCGTGGAAGAACAAATGTCTGTAGTCCTTGCCTGGCGAGCGTTGCCGGCGTGAGGGGGAAGGTAAGCCACGTTTTTCAATAATTTGCTTCATGAATGTTTGTTGTCATGCAAAATAATTGAGGGTAATGTTTGTAGCGCATCGGATATCCTGGTGTAACGAATTTTCAAGTGCTTCTTGCATTAGCAAGCTTCATCCCGACTCCTGCGAGTCGGGATTTTTTTCGCACAGAATTCAGCGGTTGGCTTCCGTGATGCTGAAATCATGGATATCGAGCTCAAAGGCCTCAGCCAGCTCGCGCCAGGTGTGGTAACCCCGGCCATCAATACTGACGTGGTGGGGATCGTCTTGCGTACGCTGAACTTCACTTTCGCTGATTTCATTAATCGCCGCCAGCAGGGCGTCAACGTCTACGCTTCCTGCGCCTTGATTTTCTTTGGCGGTTTTCATTGCGGGTACCTCGCTTAACTCAGACAGGGCTATTTAAGTATAGTCGGTCTACAAAAACAGCAGTTACCGGGCAGGACACTGCGCGATCGGCAGTTTTGTTCTACACTGGCTCAAAAATAGAGGAGATGAGTTATGCAGGTAAACGATCGTGTCACGGTGAAGACCGATGGTGGCCCACGTCGATCGGGTGTTGTACTGGCGATAGAGTCGTTTAGCGAAGGCGTAATGTATCTGGTTTCGCTGGAAGATTACCCGCTCGGGATCTGGTTTTTTAATGAGAACGGACATCCCGACGGTATTTTCGTTGAGCGGGACGAGTGATTTGCCTCAAGTGAACTGGCGGCAGCGGCCGCCAGCGTCTTTCAACGCAGGTTGACGTGAATTCCGGAGGTGATGTTTTCAGCCAGTCGTACGATATGATAAATCACCTGTTTGTTGTGGGTATGAATTTTCTTTTTAATATTGCCCTTATGCGATGAGACGGTTTTGGCCTTAATGTTCATCTGCGCTGATATGTGCGAGGTTCCGTGCCCGGCCATCCACATCTGCAGCATATTTGATTCGGTCTGGCTTAAGGACAGCGTGGGGATATTAATCCGGGTGGGACGATAGTTCTCATATTTCAGGCGGATGGCAAGGATGTCGTCCAGGTCTTTTTCGGTTAGTGATTTAGAGCAGATAAGTAAGTTTTTGCGCACCAGCAGGTAGTGATCGAAATGTATATTCGCCAGGGACATAAAGATAACAAATAGCGTCGCAGGATACTGGCTAATGATTTGCCGGATAAGCTGGTTGCTCTCTTCATGATGAATAAAGCAGTCTTCGTTGATAAATACCACCGTCGGGCGGCTGGTCTCGCAGAGAGCCTTCAGGCTCGGCGCACTGTGTACTTCAGTGATATCGCGCTTCCTTACCCCTCTGCCCGTCAGGTACCCGGTTAATCCCAGCCGGGTGAAGCTGCACAAATCCATGATAATCGTTGACATGACCCATCCTCAATCAACACGTAACGATAATTTATTCCTCGCTGACAAGCGCGATGAAGTCCATTTTGTTAGCAATAAAAAAACGACTGCTGCCGTGGAACCATTAGGCAGCCTGAACTATTCCGTAATAAGCCCCATAATTTGCCAGGAATATTCTCAAAGTAAAGGCTACAAATCGCTATGTGGAGGAAATAAAAACAATAAATACCCGTCATATATAAGTTTGCCATTTTGGCGGCTTTTTAAAATAGGATTATCCTTATATTGAATGGTTAAAATAACATCGGCTGATTTATAGGTTTTATTCGATGAGTTAGAATAACTTAACATTTGAAGGCTATTTTTTACCATATTGGGTATGCCCGACGTTCGCCCTGCTGCGCTGTTGCCGAATCGCGAAGGGTGGCGAGCTTAACGCTTTAATGCCACAATGTTTTTTTATCGGTGTGTGGGATGGATGATGAAAAAGATAGTGTTTGCTGGCGCTCTGCTGGCCCTGGCCGGCTGTGTTCAGGTTGATAGCTACAGCGAGGTTGTTAAAGCGCCAGCGCCGGCTGGGCTGGAAGGATACTGGCAATCGGCCGGCCCGCAGAGTGAAATGATGAGCCCGGATGCGATTGCAAGCCTGATCGTCACCAAAGAGGGCAATACCCTTGACTGTCGCCAGTGGCAGCGGGTTATCGTCCTGCCGGGTAAATTAATGAAGCGTGATGATGCGGTTTATAACGTCACCTCCGCGTTGGATGTTTATCCGATTGAGCGCGAAGGCGATACCCTGAGCTACGACCGGATGACGCTCAAGCGGGTGGATCGTCTCACCCCTGAGTGTGAACAGGCATGGAAAAAGACCTCGGCTGATAAAAGCGGGCAATAAGCTTTTTGCGGGCTGAAACCCTTCTCAGCCCGCGGCGTTTCTCTGTATTTTATAGCGCCTCTTCGATAACCCAGACGCTGACGCTGCCGCCGTTACAGGTAAAAACCCCGTTTCCTTCATCGTCGGTTTCAATCACTTCCTCGCGGTTGCCGAGAAAATCACGCCAGCGTTTATTACGGTAGTTTTCCCCCAGAGGAAGCGTTTTTTCTCCGTCGTCACCGTTGGAAAGTACCACCACGCAGCCCGGATCCTCTTCGGTACCGCTGCGGCTGAAAGCGATACAGTTCGGATGATCGAACCACAAAGTTTGTACGCCGTGAGCAAAACGCTGACGGGCATCGATCAGTTCGTGTAATTGCTCAATAACCGGCATCTCAACGGCGTAGGTCTCGCCGTCGCCGCCGGTATCTTCGTAGCTGGCGCCGAACAGGTCGGCATAAAAGACGGACGGAACGCCGTTTTCACGTAACAAAATGAGCGCATAAGCCAGCGGTTTGAACCAGGCCTCAACCGGCGCCTCCAGCGCCTGCAGCGGCTGGGTATCATGGTTGGTCACCAGGGTTACGGCGTGGAACGGGTCGGCTTCCACCAGGGTGCCGCTAAAAATCTGGCTCATGTCATAGTCGCGTCCCTGCCGCGAGGCTTCATGGAATTTCATCTGCAGCGGCGCGTCAAAGAGCATCGTCTTACCGTCAACCATGTCGATATACTGCTGGAGCTTATCGACTTCATGCGACCAGTATTCCGCCACGATAAACAGCGGCTTTGTCGCCACCTCCTGGACGTGGTCAATCCACTCTTTATAAAACCAGGCGGGGATATGTTTAACCGCATCGAGGCGGAAGCCATCGCAGCCGGTCTGTTCCATCACCCAGCGGGCCCAGTACTTAATCTCCTCGGTTACCGCCCGATTGCGAAAATCGATATTTTCACCCATCAGGTAGTCGAAGTTACCCATTTCATCATCAACCTGATCGTTCCATCCCTCTCCGGTATAGTCGTTGACGATTTTAAACACGCCATCTTCATCAGGATTCTCAATATGGTCGATGCCGCTGAAGCACTTATAATCCCAGATGAATTCAGAGTATTTCCCGGCGCGTACCGGGAAGGTGTAGCGCGTCCAGGCTTCACATTCCACAATCTCCTCGGCGATTTGCGTGCGGTCGTTTTGATCAACCCGCTGAATACGTACCGGCTCTTTTTCATCCGCGCCCATTTTATGGTTGACCACGACGTCAAGGAGTATGGCGATATCGTGCTGGCGCAGGGCGGATATGGCGGCCAGCAGCTGGGCTTTATCGCCATATTTTGTGGCGACAGACCCCTTCTGGTCGAATTCGCCGAGGTCAAACAGATCGTAGCAATCATAACCGACAGAGTAGCCGCCGGAGGCGCCTTTGTAGGCAGGAGGCAACCAAATCATGTTAATGCCGATTTCGTTGAGGTTTGGCGCCAGGGCTTCGACTTCACGCCATAACTCGCCGCCGGTGGGGTAGTACCAGTGAAAGCACTGCAGTAACGTGGGGTTTTTCATCTTCCATGCTCCATACGTCATCAAGCTGACCATTGCAGTATGAGAGATATCCAGCAAAATGGAGATGTTTTCGATACGTTTTCACTATGCCCTAAAAGGCATCATATATAATAATTTGGAATAAGATGTAGCGTATCGATGTTGGTGACTAAGGTTAAACGCCTTACACTACAGCAAAATATCACTCTTTTAGGGGTATCTATGAAATTAGCACTTCTGGGTCGTCAGGCGCTGATGGGCGCAATGGCCGTCGTATTAATGACCGGCGTCAGCGTAAAAACCTTTGCTGCTGAAAATCTGCTTAACCAGGTTAAAGAACGCGGCACGCTACGCGTGGGTCTGGAAGGGACATATCCGCCATTCAGCTATCAGGGAGATGACGGTAAGCTGACCGGCTTCGAGGTGGATTTTGCTAATGAACTGGCGAAACATCTGGGCGTGAAGGCTGACCTTAAACCCACGAAATGGGACGGCATGCTGGCTTCGCTGGACTCTAAACGTATCGATGTGGTGATAAACCAGGTCACTATTTCCGATCAGCGTAAGCAAAAATATGACTTCTCGACGCCGTACACCGTTTCCGGGATCCAGGCGCTGGTGAAAAAAGGTAACGAAGGCGTGATTAAAACTGCAGCCGACCTGAAAGGTAAGAAAGTTGGCGTCGGCCTGGGGACCAACTACGAAGAGTGGCTGCGCCAGAACGTACAGGGCGTCGACATTCGGACTTATGATGATGACCCGACGAAATACCAGGATCTGCGCGTAGGGCGAATTGACGCCATCCTGGTTGACCGTCTGGCAGCGCTGGATCTGGTGAAGAAAACCGGTAACACCCTTGCCGTCACCGGTGAAGCCTTCTCTCGCCAGGAGTCCGGCGTCGCGCTGCGCAAAGGTAATGAAGACCTGCTGAAAGCGGTTGATGGCGCCATTGCGGATATGCAAAAAGACGGCAGCCTGAAGGCGCTGTCGGAAAAATGGTTTGGCGCTGACGTCACGAAGTAACGGCCAGCGGTGAAAAAAGGCGCTCCTGATAGCGCCTTTTTTTATTTCGCGCGTCACAGCGTGCATAATCAAGGATAATTCAGTCAGGAGGTCTTATGTCACTGCAAAATTTAACCCTATTCCCGCGTCTGGAACTGATTGGCGCGCCGACGCCGCTGGAATATCTGCCGCGCTTGTCCGATTACCTTGGCCGCGAAATTTTTATCAAGCGCGATGATGTGACCCCGCTTGCGATGGGGGGCAACAAGCTACGTAAGCTTGAATTTCTGGCTGCCGATGCGCTGCGAGAAGGGGCGGATACCCTGATTACCGCAGGAGCTATCCAGTCCAACCATGTGCGCCAGACGGCGGCGGTGGCGGCTAAGCTGGGCCTGCACTGCGTGGCGCTGCTGGAGAATCCAATGGGAACCCGGGCTGAGAACTACCTGACCAACGGTAACCGACTGCTGCTTGACCTGTTTAATACTCAGGTCGAAATGTGCGACGCGCTGACCGATCCTCATGCTCAGCTGGAAGCGCTGGCGACCCGCATTGAAGCTCAGGGCTATCGTCCGTACGTGATTCCGGTTGGCGGTTCGAACGCGCTGGGCGCGCTGGGCTATGTGGAGAGCGCGCTGGAAATTGCCCAGCAGTGCGAAGGGGCGGTCGAGCTCTCCTCCGTGGTCGTCGCCTCCGGCAGCGCCGGTACGCATGCTGGCCTCGCCGTGGGACTGGAGCAGCTGATGCCCAATGCCGAGCTTATCGGAGTGACCGTATCGCGCAGCGTGGCTGACCAGCTGCCAAAAGTGGCTGCGCTGCAGCAAGCGGTGGCAAATAGCCTGGAACTGGAGGCAAAGGCCGGTATTCAGCTGTGGGATGAGTACTTTGCGCCGGGTTACGGAATACCGAACGACGAAGGGATGGCGGCGGTGAAGCTGCTGGCGCAGCTGGAAGGTATCCTGCTGGATCCGGTGTATACCGGGAAGGCGATGGCCGGATTGATTGATGGTATCAGCCAGAAGCGCTTTAAGGATGAAGGCCCAATACTGTTTGTTCACACCGGCGGCGCGCCTGCGCTGTTCGCCTATCATCCTCATATCTAATGCAGAACACATAGAATGCAAGAGAGTATCCAACTGGTTATTGATTCCGCGCCTTTTCTGCTGAAGGGCGCGGTATTTACGCTACAGCTCAGCATTGGCGGCATGTTTTTTGGCCTCGTGCTGGGGTTTATTCTGGCGCTGATGCGCATGTCGCCCGTCTGGCCGATTAAATGGCTGGCGCGGATGTACATCTCCATCTTTCGCGGAACGCCGCTGATTGCGCAGCTGTTTATGATCTATTACGGCTTGCCGCAGTTCGGCATTGAACTGGATCCTATTCCCGCGGCGATGATCGGCTTGTCTTTAAACACGGCGGCCTACGCGGCGGAAACGCTGCGCGCAGCGATTGCCTCCATTGATAAAGGGCAGTGGGAGGCCGCGGCGAGTATCGGTATGACGCGCTGGCAGGCTATGCGCCGCGCGATTCTTCCTCAGGCCGCGCGCGTGGCGTTACCGCCGCTTTCCAACAGTTTTATCAGCCTGGTGAAAGATACCTCGCTGGCGGCAACTATCCAGGTGCCAGAACTGTTCCGTCAGGCTCAGCTGATCACCTCCCGGACGCTGGAGGTATTCACCATGTACCTGGCCGCTTCGCTTATCTACTGGGTAATGGCAACGGTGCTTTCCACGCTGCAAAACTATTTTGAAAATCAGCTGAACCGCCAGGAGCGAGATCCAAAATGAGTGCGATTGAAGTCAAAAACCTGGTGAAAAAATTCCATGGCCAGACGGTGCTTCATGGTATCGACCTTGAGGTTCAACAAGGGGAAGTGGTGGCGATTATCGGTCCCAGCGGTTCGGGGAAAACGACGCTGCTGCGCAGTATTAATCTCCTGGAGCAGCCGGAAAGCGGCACGATTCGCGTAGGCGACGTGACGATCGATGCCGGGCGCAGCATCAACCAGCAAAAAACGGCCATTCGCCGCCTGCGTCAGCACGTGGGCTTTGTGTTTCAGAATTTTAATCTTTTCCCCCATCGTACGGTGATGGAAAACATTATCGAAGGGCCGGTCATCGTTAAAGGGGAGGATAAAAATGAATCCATCGCCCGGGCGCGTGAACTGCTGACGAAAGTTGGGCTTACCGGTAAAGAAAATAGCTACCCGCGTCGTTTGTCCGGCGGGCAGCAACAGCGCGTGGCGATTGCTCGCGCGCTGGCGATGCGTCCGGATGTCATTCTGTTTGATGAGCCAACGTCGGCATTAGATCCTGAGCTGGTAGGGGAGGTACTCAATACCATTCGCCAGCTGGCGCAGGAGAGGCGCACGATGGTGATCGTGACCCATGAGATGAGCTTTGCCCGCGACGTGGCGGACCGCGCTATTTTTATGGATCAGGGGCGTATCGTTGAACAGGGTGAAGCAAAAGCGCTGTTTGCCAATCCTCAGCACGCGCGTACCCGCCAGTTCCTCGAAAAATTCCTGATGCAGTAATCGCCCCGCGCCGGCCGCATTCGCTCAGGCTTGTGCTGACGGATGCGGCCGGGTAGCGCTGAATAACCGGTTTATCAGCAAAAAAAGCATGTCCGGATGGTGGTCATAAGCAACGACGATACATCTGTCAAGGTTTTGTGCCACATCAATTGGCATAATTTTTTTAACGTATCCGGTACTTTCGCCGGACGTAGTCTAATAAATGCGGTGGCTGCCATTTTTTATACATATAAGCAGGATTTATGTGTTAGTTTTATGTATTTATAATAATGATTATCACTCAGGAGTTATTTGGTTAGTTATGAGGGACAATGATTTTTTCAGCTGGCGGCGGGAAATGCTGCAACAATTTCAGTCAGTTTCTGCAGGCGAGGGGGTTTATCATCTTCTGCAGCAGGAAGCAAAAGGGCTGGAATATGACTACTTCGCACTCTGCGTACGGCATCCCGTGCCTTTTACTCGGCCCAGGGTGACGCTGCAATCGACCTATCCTCAGGCCTGGATGGCGCATTATCAAGCCGAGAATTATCTCGCGATCGACCCGGTGCTGCGCAAGGAGAATTTCCTTCGTGGGCATCTGCCATGGAACGACAAGCTATTCCATGATACACCGGAATTATGGGACGGCGCGCGCGACCATGGATTACGCAAGGGCGTCACGCAGTGCCTGACGCTGCCGAACCATGCTCAGGGATTCTTATCCGTTTCAGGAACCAGCCATAGCCAGGGACCCTTTGCGGAAGATGAACTGGAGATGCGCTTAAGAACGCTAACCGAATTGAGCCTGCTGACGCTTTTGCGCCTGGAGGACGAGATGGTTATGCCGCCGGAAATGAAATTTAGTCGACGTGAACTGGAGATTTTGAAATGGACGGCGGAAGGGAAAACCTCGGCTGAGGTGGCAATGATTCTGTCTATCTCAGAAAATACCGTCAATTTCCATCAGAAAAATATGCAGCGAAAATTCAACGCGCCAAACAAAACCCAAATTGCCTGCTATGCCGTAGCGACGGGCCTAATTTGATCTCATGTGTTGTTCTGCGTGCCAGACGTAAGACCGGCTGTTAGTAATACCTTCAGCCGGTAATTGATTACTGACGATATGCCTGCTTAATTTGCTTAACGGTGCTGGAGAATACGGCAGCCTGAGCCTCATCTTCCATCTGCGCGATTTGTTTTTCCATTTTAATAATCACGCGGCCTGCATCAGCCTGACCCATGGCCTGCAGCATCAGCGTTATCATTGCTTTCAGACACGAAACTTCCTGTGCCAGTTCTTGGTTATTTTCCGCAGTGGAAAAATCTGGAGTGCTCATCTATATCCTCGATTGCTTTCTGCGCAATTGCGCATGACTAAAAGTGAAGGCGGCGCAGTATACCACAAGCAAAGGAAAAAAAGGAGTGCTTGATTTCTGTTCTTACATCCGAGTGGTGAATGATTTAATTGACTGAATAATACGTATTCATGAGATCTAAGCGTGTTAATTTTTTCGTACGCCCCGTGTTCGTGTTAATAATTGTTACATATTCAGGCACATATTTATCGCCTACGCAATGTGTTGTGTTTTTACGTAATCTGTATGATGAATGTTAAAAAATAACTGTTGTACAACTCTATGTTATGTATGGCTTTCCAGCGGGTGTGCAGACAAATTTCCATAATTGCGCAAGAAATCTTTCCCAGCACATTTTTTGGCTTTCAAAATTAGGTTAAAACCCGGTAATATGTGGGAGATAAGCTATCAGTAGCGTTATCCCTAATTCTGGAGAATATTCCTTTGATCAACGTCCTTCTTGTTGATGACCACGAACTGGTGCGCGCAGGGATACGACGCATTCTGGAAGATATAAAAGGGATTAAAGTTGCCGGCGAGGCCTGCTGCGGTGAGGATGCCGTGAAATGGTGCCGCGCGAATCCCGTTGATGTAGTCCTGATGGATATGAACATGCCGGGTATCGGCGGCCTTGAGGCTACGCGAAAAATTGCCCGTTCCGTTGCTGATGCCAAAGTGATAATGCTGACCGTGCATACGGAAAATCCGCTGCCGGCGAAAGTCATGCAGGCCGGGGCTGCTGGCTACCTCAGTAAAGGCGCCGCGCCGCAGGAGGTTGTGAATGCGATTCGCTGCGTGGCATCGGGTCAGCGTTATATCGCCTCTGATATCGCCCAGCAGATGGCGCTAAGCCAGATTGAACCGGAGAAGGCGGAGTCGCCGTTTGCCAGTTTGTCTGAGCGAGAATTGCAGATTATGCTAATGATTACTAAAGGTCAGAAGGTCAACGAGATCTCAGAGCAGTTGAATCTGAGTCCCAAGACGGTGAACAGCTACCGCTATCGTATGTTCAGTAAACTGAACATACACGGCGATGTGGAGCTGACGCACCTGGCAATTCGCCATGGCCTGTGCAATGCGGAGTCGTTAGCAAGTCAGTGAGTGATGTTTTTGATGCAAAAGCTTTCCTGAAAACAGTAACCAGCCAGCCGGGCGTCTATCGTATGTATGACGCTGGCGGTACTGTTATCTATGTAGGCAAAGCGAAAGACCTGAAAAAGCGGCTGAGCAGCTATTTTCGCAGCAACCTGGCTTCGCGTAAAACCGAAGCGCTGGTGGCGCTTATCGCCCAGATTGACGTTACCGTGACCCACACCGAAACGGAAGCGCTGCTGCTTGAGCATAATTACATCAAGCTATACCAGCCGCGTTACAACGTGCTGCTGCGCGATGATAAATCCTATCCCTTTATTTTCCTTAGCGGCGATACGCATCCTCGCCTGGCGACGCATCGTGGGGCGAAGCATGCGAAAGGCGAATATTTTGGCCCGTTCCCCAACGGCTACGCGGTTCGCGAGACGTTAGCGCTGCTGCAAAAAATCTTCCCTATCCGCCAGTGTGAGAACAGCGTCTATCGCAACCGTTCGCGGCCTTGCCTGCAGTATCAAATTGGCCGCTGTCTGGGGCCGTGCGTTGCCGGACTGGTGAGTGAGGAAGAGTATGCCCAGCAGGTCGACTACGTGCGCCTGTTCCTGGCGGGCAAAGACGATCAGGTACTGACTCAGCTGATTGCCCGCATGGAAAAGGCCAGCCAGGCGCTGGAATTTGAAGAGGCAGCGCGGATCCGCGACCAGATTCAGGCCGTACGTCGGGTAACGGAGAAACAGTTCGTCTCCAATACCGGTGACGATCTGGATGTTATCGGCGTCTCGTTTGATGCCGGCATGGCGTGCGTCCACGTGCTGTTTATCCGCCAGGGTAAAGTCCTTGGTAGCCGCAGCTATTTCCCCAAAGTGCCGAATGGCACCGAACTCGGTGAAGTGGTGGAAACCTTTGTCGGACAGTTCTATTTGCAGGGCAGCCAGATGCGGACGCTGCCGGGCGAGATCCTGCTGGATTTTAACCTGGGCGACAAAACCCTGCTGGCGGATTCGCTCTCAGAGCTGGCCGGGCGCCGGGTTAACGTACAGACCAAACCCCGCGGCGATCGCGCCCGTTACCTGAAGCTGGCGCGCACGAACGCCGCGACGGCGCTGACCACCAAGCTTTCCCAGCATTCAACGATTACGCAACGTTTGCGGGCGCTGGCGACATTACTCAAGCTTCCGGCCGTCAATCGGATGGAATGCTTTGACATCAGCCATACGATGGGCGAACAGACGGTGGCGTCGTGCGTGGTTTTTGATAGCAACGGACCGCTGCGCACAGAGTATCGCCGTTACAATATTACCGGCATCACGCCGGGAGATGATTACGCGGCGATGAATCAGGTCCTGCGTCGTCGCTACGGTAAGGCAATAGAAGAGAGTAAAATTCCCGATGTTATCCTGATCGACGGCGGTAAAGGCCAGCTTGGGCAGGCGAAGACGGTTTTTGCCGAGCTGGACGTGCCGTGGGATAAAAGTCACCCTCTGTTATTGGGCGTGGCAAAAGGCAGCGATCGTAAAGCGGGCCTGGAGACGTTATTCTTTGAACCGGAAGGCGAGGGCTTTAGTCTGCCGCCGGACTCCCCCGCGCTGCATGTGATTCAGCATATTCGCGACGAGTCGCACGATCACGCCATTACCGGCCACCGTAAGAAACGGGCAAAAGTAAAAAGCACCAGCACGCTGGAAACCATTGAGGGGGTCGGACCCAAACGCCGACAGATGCTGCTGAAATATATGGGCGGTCTGCAGGGGTTGCAGAAAGCCAGCGTCGAAGAAATTGCGCAAGTACCGGGTATATCTCACGGTCTGGCAGAAAAGATCTTCTACTCGTTGAAACATTAGGGGCTCTGTAGCAACATAGGGCTAATTTTTACTTACAACAGATAGTTACCCGTTACTATGCAATTTAATATCCCTACGTTGCTTACTCTGTTTCGCGTCATTCTTATCCCGTTCTTTGTACTGGCGTTTTATCTGCCGTTTACCTGGGCCCCTTTTGCCTGTGCGCTAATTTTCTTTGTCGCAGCGGTGACCGACTGGTTTGATGGTTATCTGGCGCGTCGCTGGAATCAGAGCACGCGTTTCGGCGCTTTCCTCGATCCGGTCGCGGATAAAGTCATGGTGGCTATTGCGATGGTACTGGTTGCCGAGCATTACCATACCTGGTGGGTGACGTTACCGGCCGCCACCATGATCGCGCGTGAAATTATTATCTCCGCGCTGCGCGAGTGGATGGCCGAACTGGGCAAGCGCAGCAGCGTGGCGGTGTCATGGATAGGCAAAGTCAAAACCACGGCGCAAATGGCCGCGCTGGTGTGGATGCTGTGGCGCCCAAATATCTGGGTTGAATGGGCGGGGATTGGTCTGTTCCTCGTGGCGGCGGTGCTGACGCTGTGGTCCATGCTGCAGTATTTGAACGCGGCGCGCGGCGATTTGCTTGATCAGTGATCGTTTCGGCGCAATTTTCAGCAAACAACACAAGGTTTTAAAAAATATCGTTGACTCATTGCGCCAGGTAAGTAGAATGCAACGCATCGAACGGCAGCACTGTCTGACAGACGATAACAAAATCAAGTAATTAGCAAATTAGCTTGATGATGCGGGAATAGCTCAGTTGGTAGAGCACGACCTTGCCAAGGTCGGGGTCGCGAGTTCGAGTCTCGTTTCCCGCTCCAGTTTACAACATCGGCATCAGCGGGTGTTCAAGCATTAAGGCGCGTTAGCAAAGCGGTTATGTAGCGGATTGCAAATCCGTCTAGTCCGGTTCGACTCCGGAACGCGCCTCCAATTTCTATCCCGAGCCCGGATGGTGGAATCGGTAGACACAAGGGATTTAAAATCCCTCGGCGTTCGCGCTGTGCGGGTTCAAGTCCCGCTCCGGGTACCATTGGGATAAAGCAGAATAATCAAAGCAATAAGCAGTGTCGTGAAACCACCTACGGGTGGTTTTTTTGTTTTTGTATTTCCATAACCTCGCTTTTGAACCTCAGCCCCACCTCATTAATTTTTGTCATAGGACAAAACCCGCATCTGTTGTTACTCTGCGTCGGCAATCTATCATTATCTCAATAAGTGGGGATGAAATGTTTACTGGCCTCTGCGCTTTTCCTCTGACTCCGTTACATCAGCATGGCGTTGATGAAACCGCTTTTGCCCGGATTGTCACTCGCCTCGCCGAATCTGCCGTCGATGCTCTCGGCGTGCTCGGTTCCACGGGAAGCTATGCCTGGCTCAGCCGCGAGCAGAGAATGCAGGTTATCCGACAGGCCAAATCGCATGCCGGAGCGGTGCCGCTTATGGCAGGGATCGGCGCGTTGGGGACCGATCGGGTCCTTCGTCTGGCAGAGGATGCGCAGCGGGCTGGCGCCAATGCGCTGCTCCTGCCGGCAATCGCCTATCAGCCCCTGACGGAAGAGGAGATTTTGGCTTTTTACCAGACCATCACCCGCGAAGTCTCCGTGCCCGTCTGCGTTTACGATAACCCTGTGACCACGCATGTGACGACCTCGGATACGCTTAAAGGCGCGATCGCTGCGCTGCCGGGTATCGCCTCAATTAAAATACCGGGCCCCGCTAAAAATGACGTCGCACGGCGCGTTCAGAGCCTGCGGCGGCAGCTACCGGCTGAGGTGACGATCGGGATTAGCGGAGACGCCTGCGCGGCCGATGGCCTGAACGCCGGCTGCGAAGTCTGGTATTCGGTGTGCGGCGGCCTGTTCCCGCACGTCGCCAAAGAGCTGACGGCGGCCGCGACGCGGGGGGAGGCTCAGCGGGTGGAGGCAATAAGCGCCAGGCTGGAGCCGCTGTGGACGCTCTACAGGAAGTATGGCGGAAGCCTGCGGGTCACTGCCGCAGCGGCGACGATCCTCGGTCTGTGCGGTGAGGATTGTTTGCCGCGCCCCCTGCTACCGCTTTCGCCGGATGCCTTTCGTGAGATTGCTGAGACGCTGCGCAGCCTGAACCTTGAGTAGCCGGGTGGTTTTCTCTCGCTATTTCCGCTACTGTAAGCGCCATTTTTTACGACGATGAGCCTGTTTATGAAAACTGGACCCCTGAACGAAAGCGAAGTTGAATGGCTGGACGATATCCTGTCGAAATACGCGGTAGAAGGCACCATCATGGACGTTGCCGAGCTTGATGGGCTGCTGACGGCCATTCTCTCCGGGCCGACGGAGATTGAACCCGCGCAGTGGCTGCTTGCTATCTGGGGCGGAGCGGATAACGTGCCGCGCTGGGCCAACGATCGCGAGCGGGATCGTTTTGTGAACCTGACGCTGCAGCAAATGAGCGATATCGCCGAGCGCTTGAGCGATTATCCCGAACAGTTCGAACCGATGTTCGGCAGCCGCGAAGAGGAAGGGCAGGAGCTCACGATTGTTGAAGAGTGGTGCTTCGGCTATATGCGCGGAGTGGGGCTGAGCGACTGGTCCGCGTTGCCGGCTGAGCTGCAGGCGGAGCTGGACGTGATTGCCCTGCACGGTACCGAGGAGCGATTTGAGGCGCTTGATGAATTATCCGCGGAAGAGTTTGTCGCCAGCGTTGAGCGAATTCGTCCTGCCGCCCTGGCGCTTTATAACTACTGGACTGAGCACGCGCAGCCGGCGGAAGTTCAGCAGCCCATCCGGAATGAGGCGAAGGTGGGGCGCAACGATCCTTGCCCGTGCGGCAGCGGTAAGAAATATAAGCAGTGCTGTTTAGCCAAATAAAAGAAGGGGCCAATATGGCCCCTTCTTTTTACCCTACCGCGGGCAGCAAGCCTGCGACAATCGCAAACTGGATCGCGACGATGCCGATCCCGCAGAGCAGGACGAGCCACAGCGCCGCTGAGCCTCCCGCGACCCGCCATGCTGCATCAGGATGCTGTTTGCGGCTCTTCATGACCAGCAGCGCAGGCAGCATGAGCGCCAGCACGGCCAGCGCGACGCCCGCATAGCCTAACGCCATCACGAAGCCACGCGGATAAAATAGCGCGAACGCCAGCGGGGGCAAAAAGGTAATCAGGCCGCTCTGTATCCGTCCACCGGCGCTGTTCTGGCGTTGAAACAGATCGGCCAGATAGTCGAATAACCCAAGCGCCACGCCGAGAAATGACGTCGCCAGCGCCAGATCGGCAAACAGATGCACCGCCAGCTCAACGTGCGCTGAGGCGACCACTTCGCGGATAGCTTCCAGCAGCCCGTTAAGCCCGGCATTTTTTGCCAGCAGCGCGGTAAAGACGGGAGAGTCAATGCTGCCGAGCGTCACCAGCTGCCAGAAAATATAGGCGACCAGGGGAATAAAGCTCCCGATGACAAATACCCGACGCAGCTTGCGAATATCCCCGCCCAGATAGCTCACAATACTGGGTATGCTGCCGTGAAAACCAAACGAAGTAAAAATCACCGGAATCGCTGACAGAGCCAGTCCCTGCTGTAGCGGCAGCGTCAGTAAATTTACCTGGTGAATATGCGGCAGCAGCAGAGCCAGCATAATGGCGAGAAAGATAATTTTTGCGCTGAACAGAAAGCGGTTAAAAAGATCGACCAGCGAGGTTCCGATACACACTACCGTCCCGCCGATCCCGGTAAAAATCAGGACGCCTGCCGCAGGAGGCAGTCGCCAGTCCAGCCACTGGTTGAGGCTGGAGGCCAGCAGCTCGCCGGCGCCGCTAATATAGGCGGCGGTGAGAGCGTACAGCAGAAACAGCATGCAAAACCCGGTAGCCCACTGCCCGTAGCGGCCGAGATAGCGCGCGGCCAGCGACCCCAGTCCCATATCAGCCGGCACGTGCTGATACACTTCCAGCAGCAATAAGGCGGTATAACACATCAGCGCCCACAGCGTTATCAGCAAACCAAACGTTACGCCGAAACCCACGCCCGCCGAGGCCAGCGGCATCGCTAACATCCCTGCGCCGATTGTGGTGCCAGCAACGATTAAAATACTACCCAGAGTGCGGTTCTTCACGCTTTTCTCTATCCATCACGGAATACACAATTAATTATGCCGCGCAGAGTATGTGAAATCAGTGAGTTCGTCAAATGAGGGTTACAGGGAGTGTAATGATAACTTTACGATGCCAGGGGTTTGCGCGAAAGCTGCGCTGGCGCAAGAATCCGCCGTCCTGGCTGGTTTATTCTTCGGCCTTTACGGGAGGGGTTATGCCATCGATTCATGGTCACGAAGTGCTGCAAATGATGATTTCATCAGGCGAGTCTTACACTGTTGCTACGCTGGAAGCGGCGATTATCGACCGTTTTGGGAAAGAGGTTCGATTCCATACCTGCTCGGCGGAAAATCTGAGCGCGGCGGAGCTGGTGGCGTTTTTGCAGAAAAAAGGCAAATTTATTGCCGCTGAGGAAGGATTTAATACGCACGAAAGTAAAATTTGCCGCCATTAATACTCATACGGCAGCGAACGCCGGGCGTCGCTGCCGTAATGATTAATTTTGTGTGTCGAGCGTTGCCAGCTCTTTATCAATAAAGTACAGGCCTTCACCGCTTTTACCGGCAAGGGTCAATTTATCAATAACGGATTTAAACAGTTTCTCTTCTTCGTGCTGCTCAGCAACGTACCACTGCAGGAAATTAAATGTTGGATAATCCTGGCTGGTCATTGCCGCATGGGCCAGTTCGTTAATTTTCTGCGTAATCAGCTGTTCATGTTCGTAGGTGACGCGAAATAGCTCATCCAGGGACGCATATTCGGCGAAAGGTGAGGCGATAGCCGTGATGCAGGGCAGGCTGCCGGTATCGGTCAGATAGTCGAACAGGCGCTGCATATGGGTCATTTCTTCCTGCGCGTGGCGACGCAGAAACGCGGCGGCGCCTTCAAAACTGTGGTAGCTGCACCAGGCGCTCATTTGCTGATAAAGCAGAGAGGAATAAAGTTCGAGATTCATCTGCGCATTCAGCTTGTCGATCATTTCAGTTTTTAGCATCAGGCTGCTCCGGGAAAATAGAATTAAGGATTATTGTGCGCTCACTATAATTTGTTATTAATTTATTTGCAAAAAGTAAATTAATAAAATCATTTATTAATAATGCAAATGGGAATAACACGCATTGGCGATTTAAAAATAATGAGAATGGTTTTAATTTAATATTCCATGCGAAAAATCGTTGAGCCTAACTTAGCGGTGAAAATAGTCCCGCCCGATGGCCGCGGCGGGATTAGCCTGACGCGGGTAAGGGTGGGGGGATGCCGTACCAGCCGGGGGCGGAAGTCAAAAGTGTGAGGCGATATGCAATTTATAAAACAACTTTTCATAAAATTTGAAAGTATGTTCGTAAGGTAGTATTGTTCATAGCAACGCTAACGAACTATCGCGGGAGTGCCCGCAGAGCATTCAGGAGAGTAAAGCATGAAAATCGCACTGATGATGGAAAACAGCCAGGCGAACAAAAACGCCATCATCCTCAATGAGTTAAACGCCGTTGCTGAAGAAAAAGGCTTCCCGGTTTACAACGTCGGTATGAGCGATGAAAACGATCATCATCTGACCTATATTCATCTGGGGATCATGGCCAGTATCCTGCTGAATTCGAAAGCGGTGGACTTTGTGGTGACCGGCTGCGGTACCGGGCAGGGCGCGCTGATGTCGCTGAATATTCACCCTGGCGTGGTATGCGGCTACTGTATCGACCCTGCTGATGCCTTCCTGTTTGCGCAGATCAACAACGGTAACGCGCTTTCTCTGCCGTTTGCGAAGGGTTTTGGCTGGGGCGCAGAGCTGAACGTACGCTTTATCTTTGAAAAAGCTTTTACCGGCCGCAACGGCGAAGGTTATCCGCCGGAGCGTAAAGAGCCTCAGGTGCGTAACGCCGGGATCCTGAACGCGGTTAAAGCGGCCGTGGTTAAGGAAAACTATCTGGATACGCTGCGCGCGATCGATCCGGAGCTGGTGAAAACCGCCGTTTCTGGCCCTCGTTTCCAGCAGTGCTTCTTTGAGAACTGCCAGGATAAAGAGATCGAAGCGTTTGTGCGCCAGATCGTCGGTTAATATCCCGTCATGATGAGATGCTAAAGGCCAGCGCTGCTGGCCTTTTCTTTGGCTACTTCTTTTTGTTCGATACGCTGCTACCCGCCTCTTTGGCCAGATGCAGGCTATCAATCATGCCGACCAGGCAAATCACCGCGATAAAAATAAACGACAGGCGGAAGCTGATGCCCGGCAGGTGAGAAAGCGTAAACCATTCGCTGAACGTTTCCCCAAGACGAATACCTATCGCGCCGAGCGTGATGCCCAGCCCCACGGCCAGCTGTGACGCGGTGCTGAACAGGGTATTGGCGTAGCTCATTTGCGCGGAAGGCACATCGGCAAACGCGAGCGTGCTGATGCCGGTAAACTGGATAGAGCGGAAGACCCCGCCAAGATAGAGAATCACAAAGATCAGCCAAACCGGCGTTTGCGGCGTTAAAAAAGCGCAGGCCAGCAGCGACAAAACGTTTAATGCGCCGTTAATCAGCAGCAGGCGGCGAAAGCCCAGCCAGCGGATCAGCGGCGTTGTGAGGGGCTTGATGGTTAAGTTGCCGACGAACACGGCCAGCACCAGCAGCCCCGAGTGGAAGGGGTCCATACCAAATCCGACCTGGAAAAGCAGCGGCAGCAGAAACGGCACGGCGCTAATGGAGGCGCGGAACAGGGAACCGCCGTACATGGTGACCCGGAAGGTGGGGATCTTGAGCGCATCAAGGCGCACCATCGGCCACCTGGTGCGGCGGAAGTGCCGCAGCGCGAAGAGCATGCAGCCCAGGCCCAACGCCAGCAGCGCCAGCGTCTGCCAGCCCAGAGGCTGGCGATCGCCGAGCAGCTCCATGGCGGCGACCAGGCTCACCATCGCCACCGAGGTGGCAACAAAGCCGGAAAGGTCGAAGGGGCGCTGCTCATCTTCGCGAATATTCGGAATGATACGCAGCGACAGGGCGATAGCGATAAGCCCGAGCGGCACGTTAATAAAGAAGATCCAGTGCCAGCTGGCGTAGCGGGTGATAAATCCGCCCAGCGGTGGGCCAATAATGGGCGCGACCAGCGCCGGCCAGGTCAGGGTGGCAATCGCCTTAATCAACTGGTGCTTCGGTGTGGTACGTAGTACCGCCAGCCGGCCAACGGGCACCATCAGCGCGCCGCCTATCCCCTGCAGAATACGCATCGCGACGAACACATCGACGTTGGTCGACAGCCCGCAAAAAACCGACGCCAGGGTAAAAATCGCCAGCGCGAGAGTAAAGATTTTCCGCGCGCCAAAACGATCGGCGATCCAGCCGCTGGCCGGTATCAGAACCGCAAGGGTAATAAGATAAGCGCTAATCCCGATATTGAGGTCGACCGCCGTCACGCCAAAATCTTTCGCCATGTCGGGCAGGGCGGTGGCTATCACCGTGCCGTCGAGAAACTCCATAAAAAAGGCGCCAGCCACCAGTAGCGCAGGTGCTGAAAAAGAACGGTCGTCCCTGGAGGAGGTGTGTGTACTCATTATTGTGTCGCTGCCATAGCAAAGAGAGCGCAGATTGGTCCGGAGCGTTCGGCTCTTCACTATCCGGGTCTGCTCATTTTGTTTAAAAATTAAATTATTTTGGTAAAAAATAGGTGATTTAGCGCACATTTAGGTTGATTTTTGTGATGTAAGTCATATTATAACCACCAGGGCATTAACACCTGCATAACAAAAATGGAGTCAACCATGAAACTGCGCAAGATCCTGAAGAGCATGTTCGAAAACTACTGCAAAACCTTCAAAGACGTACCGCCTGGCGCTATGTTCTGATAAAAAAACCTGCTGCGGCAGGTTTTTTTATATCCCGGGATTTAGGGTACTATTACGCTCCTGAAAAAAGGAGTGAAAAATGTCTCAACATCTTACCGAGCACGACGAGCTGGTCTCTGACGTGGTTGCCTGCCAGTTAGTTATCAAACAGATCCTTGACGTCATCGACGTCATCGCACCCGTCGAGGTGCGCGAAAAAATGACCACCCAGCTGAAAGCCATCGATTTTGCCAGCCACCCGGCATCGGCTGACCCGGTGACCCTGCGGGCGGTACAAAAGGCCATCGCGCTGATTGAACTGAAATTCACCCCGCAGGAAGAAGCGCACTAGCGGCGTCAGCCCCGCCATCATTGTGATAGCGGGGCGTTATCACCTGTTAGTGGGAGACGGCGGTTTGAACGGCGCCTTCCTGCGTATCTTTAAACAGCCTGCTGTTGCCCCAGCACTCTTCGTACCGGTGGCCAACTAAATCTTCAACGACAAGGCGAACGTCCGGTGCGATATCGGCGATCTTACCGCCTGCTTTAATACGCGCGACTTCCTGCAGCACTACCAGATGCGCCTTGCGATCGAGTTTCATCTGCTTACTGAACACAATGGCTGCCAGCGCCAGCAGAATCACACCCGCACAAAACACCACCGCAATCGCGGTGACCGCGCTCTCTGGCTGCGTATGTGCTTTCGACTGAAAGCCGTAGAAGCTGAGGATCGCCCCCATGGAAAAGACGATAATCGAGCGCAAAATTTTACCGGAGAAAGTCATGGCTCCCGCATAGATCCCTTCGCGGCGACGGCCGGTATAGATTTCATCGACATCCGCCAAAAAGGTGTAAACGGTCCAGGGAATATAGTACACGCCGCCGGTGCCCAGGCCGAAGAGTACGGTAATGCCAAACATCAGGACGGTGGCCAGATGTGCCGGCAGATGGAAGAACCACAGCGAGGTGTAGAGCAGAACGGCAAAGATAACCACGCCCAGCGCCAGAATATACGGCTTACTGAAACCTTTCTTCACGCACAGGCCGATAAACAGGGCCGTTGATACCAACTGCAGGATGGAGTTCAGACTGTTAAGCCCGGCCACCATCGCCGGATCGTGCTGCAGCACGAATATAACAAAGTAGGTGAAGATCGAGGCAAAAAGCCACTCGGCGCCGAAGCCGCAGAGATACATGCCCAGGTGTTTACGGAATACGCGCAGGTAAAACGTTGAGCGCATATCTTTCGCCAGCATGAGCAGAGTATTGAACAGTCCCTTTTTCTCTCCCTTGCTTATCTCCTCTTCGCGGGGACGCTCCCAGCTGCAGTACCACAGGCAGGAGATGGCCAAGATAAGAATGACGCCGTAGGTCAGCCCGGTGAGAAAAAACGGGGTGGCGGATTCTTTACCATAAAGCAGGATGAACTGTCCGGGGATAAATGCCGCGAGAAAGTTGGCCAGTTTGCCGAAAATCGCTTTATAACCGGTAAGCTTTGAACGCAGTGAGAAATCGTCGGTCATTTCGGTCGCCAATGTTTCATAGGGGACCATAATCGAGGTATAAATGATTTCAAAGACGACGTAGGTGCACAGGTAGTACCAAAAGCCGAGGCCTTCTACCCACAGCAGCGGGTAGAACATCATCAGCGGAATGCCAATCAACAAAAAGAAACGGCGACGACCAAAGCGTTTACCCAGCCGCGTTTTGCCAAAGTTATCGGTGAGATAGCCCATCAGCGGGTTACTAATTGCGTCGATAATGCTGGCGACGGAAAAAATAAAGGAGGCTTCGATCAGCGTCAGCCCACAGAAGGTTGTATAAAAATAGAGCAGCCATGCGCCGCTGATCGCCAGTGCGCCGCTTCCCAGTAAATTCCCGCCGCCGTAGGCTAACTGATGGCGTAACAAAATCGGTCTTCCCTGCAGCCCCTGTGGGGCTGAAGCCGTATATCTTGCCATTAAAGTAAACTCCGTGTTTTAAATTTTTGAAACAGTGTTTTTATATTCTCAACCCGTAGTTTTAAACGTGATCCAGATCACCAATACCCTGCTAATTCCTCCGGCAGAGCAGGAATGAGATCTGGTTAAAAGTTTTTAATGCTTTTCTGGAATAAAAACGGCGCCGAAGCGCCGAAAAAGAAGGGGGACAGGGAACCTGTGATTAAAGAGAGCGCTGGCCCGAACAGGCGAGTTCTGGTGATTTATCGCCGGCGAGCATCCGCCGGCATGGCGTTATACGCGCTGTTGACTGACCAGATCCAGCAGGTGGCTATCGGTTTGTTGTACGCTGGTTCCGGCATTTTTCGCATGACGGATTTCTTCAAGAATGGTCTCCAGCAGCATGCCATCCTGATCCTGCTCTTCAGCAAGCAGCGTCAGAAAACGCAGGGTTGATTCATCGCTTTGCGCCTTCGCCTCTTCCGCCAGGCTGGAAAGTATCGTGCTGCGCTGCTGATAAACTTCGACGGTTTTGCTAAAGAGATCTTCCAGGGACGAACATTCAGTGCCGTAGGTTCCTTCTGCTTTCACAACGGGCCAGGCGCCTGATTTTTTCATAAAATCAAAGACCCGCATCATCTGCGTGATACTGGCTTGCGCTCGGTTACGGAGAAAAGTGGCGGTACCGTTCAACCGTTGCTGAGTACACCATTCGCTCAAATGCAGATACAAATTTGAGGTATAGAACTCAAGATTCATCTGGTTATTCAGCTTTTGAACCATTCCTGGTACGGCCATACAAATATCCTTATTCACTTTGGAGGGGGCGGTGTCATATCTTGACGCATCTACATCAGGGTCGCCTTAGAAATTACGGTGCACAGAGAGAGTCCTGAGTAATAGTATTCAGGATTTCTGTACAGCCGTTTGAATTAAATTTCTTATCTCAACAAATATAGAATAGCGCCATATTTGAATTAAGAAAACTCTCAATGAGTGATATTTACATTTCGTTACAACATCCGTATTTATCTTGAAAAGTGGGGCTTTTGTAAGAATAAAGTCTGATGTTTAACGATCGCATATAATCTTATTTTGCTGATTTTAAATGTTTTTATTTCCGCGCCTCATTAATTGATAGCAGTTCTAATGATTTTGTTGAAATTGTGTTTTAAAAACAATGATTAATAATTCTATTTTGTGGTAGCCTGCGAGTGAGAAAATGATGAGGTTAATTTAAAAAGATGCTGATTTTGTAAACACATTATTGCTAACAGGCTATCTGAAGGAGTCGGAAATGAAAAAAGTTGCGGTGCTGCTGGCACCGGGTTTTGAGGAAGGTGAAGCGATTGTGGTGATTGATATTCTTCGCCGCTTACACCTCGATGTCGAACTGCTCTCCTGCGCCGATTCGCGCGCGGTGGTGAGCTATCACGATATCCCCATGGTGGCGGACAGCACGCTAACAGAGCGCGCCGGGATACTGTACGACGCGGTGGTTCTGCCCGGCGGCCCGCAGGGAAGCGTCAATCTTGCCGCCAGCCGGGACGTCGTGGCGTTTATTTCGGCCCACGATACCGCGGGAAAGCTGATCTGTCCGATCTGTTCGGCGGCGGCGAGAGTGCTCGGCGGCAACGGGTTGCTCAAGGGGCGACGCTACGTCTGTTCGGGAGAGTTATGGCAGCACGTCACGGACGGAGAGTACGTGGACCAGGCGGTAGTGGAGGACGGTAATTTGATTAGCGGTAAAGGCCTGGGACACGTTTTTGACTTTTCATTTACCGTAGCCGCCCGTTTATTGGGGGATGAGGCGCCCGTTCGCAATCATGCGGAGCACATTTATTGTCGCTGGTAATCTCTACAGGGATAACTCTGCTGATGATATAGAGAATATTGCTACGGCCTGCGCTAATTGTCTGACAATTAGCGCTTTTTTTATGTCATTTTTCGCTGTTTATATGCACGCAATTACTGTAATTCCGCGATGTGATTGGGCTCTCGTATGGAGAAATAATTTCCGGTTAATACTATTTAAACAACGGCACTCAGCGTTGAGATTTTTCTAATGCCTTGTTTTTTGTCCGATTAAAAATTTAAGACTTATTATTCCCTACATAAAAGCGAATTAAAGCTGGAGTTTACCATGCACAAATTTACTAAAGCGCTGGCGGCAATCGGTCTTGCCGCGGTTATGTCACAATCAGCTATGGCTGAGACGCTTAAGCTGGGTTTTCTGGTGAAACAGCCTGAAGAGCCATGGTTTCAAACCGAGTGGAAATTTGCCGATAAGGCCGGTAAAGATTTAGGTTTCGATGTCATTAAAATTGCTGTGCCCGACGGCGAGAAAACCCTGAACGCGATAGATAGCCTGGCGGCCAGCGGAGCCAAAGGCTTCGTCATTTGCACCCCGGATCCGAAGCTCGGGGCGGCCATTGTCGCCAAAGCGCGCGGCTATGATATGAAAGTGATTACCGTTGATGACCAGTTCGTCAACGCCAAAGGCAAACCGATGGACAGCGTACCGCTGGTGATGATGGCGGCCAGCGAAATCGGCGCGCGCCAGGGGCAGGAGCTCTATAAAGAGATGCAGAAACGCGGTTGGGACGTGAAGGATACCGCGGTTATGGCCATTACTTCCGACGAGCTGGATACCGCCCGCCGCCGCACTACCGGCTCAATGGACGCTCTGAAAGCCGCCGGTTTCCCGGAGCAACAAATCTATCGCGTGCCAACCAAATCTAACGACATCCCCGGCGCGTTTGACGCCGGTAACTCCATGCTGGTTCAACATCCTGATGTTAAGCACTGGCTGATCGTCGGCATGAACGACAACACCGTGCTGGGCGGCGTGCGCGCCACCGAAGGCCAGGGCTTTAAAGCGCCTGACGTTATCGGGATCGGTATCAACGGCGTCGATGCGGTGAACGAACTTTCTAAAGCGCAGGCCACCGGTTTCTATGGCTCTTTGCTGCCAAGCCCGGATATTCACGGCTATAAAACCAGCGAAATGCTTTACAACTGGGTGACAAAAGACGTTGAACCGCCGAAATTCACCGCGGTAACCGACGTGGTGCTGATTACCCGCGACAACTTTAAAGAAGAGCTGGCGAAAAAAGGGCTGTAAGGCCAGTTGACCGGGCCTCTTGCCTTGCGCGAGAGGCTCTGTACAGAAAAGCGGAGTCGTTATGCAACAGTCTACCCCTTATCTCTCATTCCACGGCATCACCATGACATTCCCGGGCGTTAAAGCGCTGTCCGATATTAGCTTTGGCTGCTATGCCGGACAGGTGCACGCCCTGATGGGAGAAAACGGCGCCGGGAAATCCACGCTGCTGAAAATTCTCAGCGGCAACTACATACCGACCGCCGGCAACCTGCAAATCCGCGGCCAGCAGATGACGTTTACCCACACCACCGAGGCGCTGAACGCCGGGGTGGCCATTATCTATCAGGAGCTGCATCTGATCCCGGAAATGACCGTGGCGGAAAATATCTACCTCGGGCAGCTGCCGCATAAAGGCGGGATTGTGAACCGGTCGCTGCTGAATTATGAAGCCGGCCTGCAGCTGAAGCATCTGGGGCTGGATATCGATCCGGAAACGCCGCTCAAGTATCTCTCTATCGGCCAGTGGCAGATGGTGGAGATTGCCAAGGCGCTGGCGCGTAACGCAAAAATTATCGCCTTTGATGAGCCGACCAGCTCCCTGTCTGCGCGGGAAATCGAAAACCTATTTCGGGTTATCCGCGAGCTGCGCCAGGAAGGACGGGTCATTATTTACGTTTCCCACCGCATGGAAGAGATCTTCGCGTTAAGCGACGCGATTACGGTTTTCAAAGATGGTCGCTACGTGCGCACCTTCGACAATATGCAAGAGGTTAACCACGACGCGCTGGTACAGGCGATGGTGGGGCGCGAGCTGGGCGATATCTACGGCTGGCAGCCGCGTGAATATGGCAAAGAGCGTTTGCGTCTTGAACAGGTGAAGGCGCCAGGCGTGCGGCAGCCCGTCAGCCTTTCGGTGCGCAGCGGAGAAATCGTCGGCCTGTTTGGGCTGGTTGGCGCCGGGCGCAGCGAGCTCATGAAAGGCTTATTCGGCGGCAGCAGAATAACCGGCGGCCAGGTTTATATCGACGGGGAGGCCATTGATATTCGCAAGCCGGCTCAGGCGATTCAGGCCGGGATGATGCTCTGCCCGGAAGACCGCAAAGCGGAGGGGATTATTCCGGTCCACTCGGTGCGCGACAACATCAATATCAGCGCTCGCCGCAAGCATATTCTCGCCGGCTGCGTTATCAACAACGCCTGGGAAGCGCAGAACGCCGACCAGCATATCAAATCGCTGAATATCAAAACGCCCGGCGCCGAGCAGCTGATTATGAACCTCTCCGGCGGCAATCAGCAGAAGGCGATCCTCGGCCGCTGGCTGTCGGAAGAGATGAAAGTCATCCTGCTTGACGAGCCAACGCGCGGTATTGACGTGGGCGCTAAACATGAAATCTACAACGTTATCTACGCATTAGCGGCATCGGGCGTCGCGGTGGTCTTTGCCTCCAGCGATTTACCGGAAGTTCTCGGCGTCGCCGATCGCATTGTTGTGATGCGCGAGGGTGAGATCGCCGGAGAGCTGCTGCATGAACATGCGAATGAACAGCAGGCATTGAGCCTTGCCATGCCAAAAGTGAGCCAGGCGGTCGCCTGAGTAAGGAGTCTATGATGTCATCAGTTACCACTTCAGGTACTACCCGGTCGGCTTTTAGCTTCTCCCGCATTTGGGATCAGTTCGGCATGCTGGTTGTTTTCGCGGTGCTGTTTATTGGCTGCGTGATTTTTGTGCCTAATTTTGCCTCGTTTATTAATATGAAAGGCCTTGGGCTGGCTATTTCTATGTCCGGAATGGTGGCCTGCGGAATGCTGTTTTGCCTGGCATCGGGGGATTTCGATCTGTCGGTCGCCTCGGTTATCGCCTGTGCCGGTGTGACCACTGCGGTGGTGATTAACCTGACGGAGAGCATGTGGGTGGGGATCGGCGCCGGTCTGCTGCTCGGCGCGCTGAGCGGCCTGGTCAATGGTTTTGTGATTGCCCGCCTGAAGATTAACGCCCTGATCACCACCCTGGCCACCATGCAGATCGTCCGCGGTCTGGCCTATATCATCTCTGACGGTAAAGCAGTTGGGATTGAAGACGAGCGTTTCTTTACCCTCGGCTACGCCAACTGGTTTGGCCTGCCAGCGCCTATCTGGCTGACCGTTGCCTGCCTGATTGTCTTCGGCCTGTTGTTGAATAAAACCACCTTTGGCCGCAATACCCTGGCGATTGGCGGTAACGAAGAAGCGGCGCGTCTGGCGGGCGTGCCGGTAGTGCGGACCAAGATCATCATTTTCGTCCTTTCCGGCCTGGTTTCCGCGGCGGCAGGCATTATCCTGGCTTCACGAATGACCAGCGGACAGCCGATGACCTCGATTGGCTATGAGCTGATTGTCATCTCGGCCTGCGTGCTGGGGGGCGTATCGTTGAAAGGCGGGATCGGTAAGATCTCCTACGTGGTGGCCGGGATCCTGATCCTGGGAACGGTAGAGAATGCGATGAACCTGCTCAATATCTCGCCATTCTCGCAGTATGTCGTACGCGGCGTGATTTTACTGGCGGCGGTGATCTTCGACCGCTACAAACAGAAAGCGAAACGAGCCGTTTGATTCGTCCAACTTTTCAGTTTAATCCTAATCCATTGCCAGCGCTCGTTGCGCTGGCAATGACTATCAAAAATGGCGAGGCTGGTCACACTGTCTATACTTACATGGCTACAATTATTTAACACCCAGCATGTTGCTGGCCATGATAAGGAGGAAACAGGGTGGCTGACCAGATTTATGTACCGCCTGCGTTAACCGGAAACTGCGCTTTTTTCTTTGACCTCGACGGTACCCTTGCCGGTATCAAACCCCATCCCGATCAGGTGGTCATTCCTGCCGATGTTTTGCAGTCGCTGCGCCAGCTCGTGCAGCAGCACAACGGCGCGGTGGCATTGATTTCAGGGCGCTCAATGGTTGAGCTGGATGAGCTTACCCGTCCTTACCGGCTGCCGCTTGCCGGTGTCCACGGGGCTGAACGCCGTGATATCAATGGTAAAACGCATATTGTCTCTTTACCGGATTCTCTCCAGAAGGCGCTCTCTGCGGAACTGACCGCGGCGCTGGATGACTTGCCGGGATGCGAACTGGAAAGTAAGGGGATGGCCTTTGCTCTGCACTACCGACAGGCGCCGGAGCATCAGCACGCGGTGCTCGCGCTGGCGCAGGCCGTCGTGCAGCGCCATCCCATTCTGGCATTACAGCCGGGTAAGTGCGTGGTGGAGATCAAACCGCGCGGAGTGAATAAAGGTGAAGCGATAGCCGCTTTTATGCAGGAAGCTCCATTCAGCGGGCGCAGGCCGGTGTTTGTCGGTGATGACTTAACCGATGAAGCGGGTTTTAGCGTCGTCAATCAACTGAGTGGCGTATCGGTCAAAGTGGGCGGCGGTGAGACCCAGGCGCACTGGCGCCTGCCGGATGTCGCCGCTGTTCATCTTTGGATTAGTAACATCGCGAATCATGGGCAACAACCAGATGCGCTAACCGACAGGAGAGATGGCTATGAGTCGCTTAGTCGTAGTATCTAATCGTATTGCCCCGCCGGATGACAAAAAGGCCAGCGCCGGTGGCCTTGCCGTGGGGATTATGGGGGCATTAAAAGCAGCCGGAGGACTGTGGTTCGGCTGGAGTGGGGAAATCGGTGACGACCAGCAGCCGTTAAAAAAAGTGAAGCAGGGGAATATCACCTGGGCTTCCTTTAACCTTAGCGAGCAGGATCACGACGAATATTACAACCGCTTTTCCAATGCCGTTTTATGGCCCGCCTTCCACTATCGTCTCGATCTGGTTGATTTTCAGCGTGAAGCCTGGGAAGGCTATCAGCGCGTCAACGCAACGCTGGCGGATAAACTGCTGCCGCTGATCGAACCTGACGATATCGTCTGGATCCACGATTACCACCTGCTGCCGCTGGCCAGCGAACTGCGCCAGCGCGGGGTCAATAATCGCATCGGCTTCTTTTTACATATTCCGTTCCCGACGCCGGAAGTCTTTAACGCGCTCCCGCCGCACGCGGAGCTGCTTGAACAGCTGTGCGATTACGATTTACTGGGTTTCCAGACCGAGAGCGATCGCCTGGCGTTTCTCGATTGCGTATCGATGCAGACTCGCCTGACGACGCGCGACGGCAAAAAGCATGTGGCCTGGGGGAAACCTTTCCACACCGAAGTCTATCCGATCGGTATCGATCCGGAAGAGATTGCGCGGAGCGCAAAAGGGCCGCTGCCGCCGAAGCTGGCGCAGCTGAAGAGCGAACTGAAAAGCGTGCAGAATATCTTTTCCGTTGAGCGGCTGGACTATTCCAAGGGGCTGCCGGAGCGTTTTCTGGCCTACGAGGCGCTGCTGGAGAACTATCCGCAGCATCACGGCAAGATTCGCTATACCCAGATCGCGCCGACGTCGCGCGGCGATGTTCAGGCCTACCAGGATATTCGTCATCAGCTTGAAACCGCGGCCGGCCGCATTAATGGCCGATATGGCCAGCTGGGCTGGACGCCGCTTTATTACCTGAACCAGCACTTTGAACGCAAGCTGCTGATGAAAATCTTCCGCTACTCGGACGTCGGTCTGGTTACGCCGCTGCGCGATGGGATGAATCTGGTGGCGAAAGAGTATGTGGCCGCGCAGGACCCGCAAAATCCGGGCGTGCTGGTGCTGTCGCAGTTTGCCGGCGCGGCGAACGAGCTGCCGACGGCCTTAATCGTCAATCCTTACGATCGCGACGAGGTCGCGGCTGCGCTGGACCAGGCGTTAACCATGCCGCTGGCCGAGCGTATTGCCCGCCATTCGGCCATGCTGGCGGTGATTAAAGATAACGATATTCATCGCTGGCAGGAGCGGTTTATTGCCGATCTAAAGGAGATTGAGCCAGGAAGTGAGGAGAGCCACTTAGCGCGCAAGGTCGCGACCTTCCCCAAGCTCGCCTGAGACGATCGCGGTTAGCGCTTTCGGCGCTAACCTTTTTCCAGACACACCAGCAGCACGTCAACGCCGCTGCTGCCCACGATATCTTTCGCCGAACAGGTGGCGCGAGAAAACAGGCTCTGGTTGTGGTTGCCGCAAATCACCAGGTCAACGCGGTGCCGCTGGCAAAAATCCTTCACATGGTGGGCAATCCCGCCGCTGGCGATAGTCATTTTCTCTATCGGGTAGTCGGCGTGGCGGGCGAGCTCGGCCAGAAAGCCGCGCGTCTCCTCCTGCATCACTTCGCGTAAATTTTCCATCATTGGCGCCGCAAACTGGTTATACAGCTCCGGGTCCGTTGCCAGGGTAATCAGGCTGACCTTCGCATTGACCGGACGGGCGATGGAGACGGCTTTCTGAATGAGGACCCGGCTTTCCGGGGTTGGCGCCACGGCGACCAGCAGATGTGAGTAGGGCATCAAGCCTCCTTGAGATACGCGAAACAACCCTTTTCTATTGTCTTTACTCCCATTCCTTAGCTTTCGCAAGGTTTATCCGCAGCGAAATAACGCGCCCAGATTTCACTCCGCCGTGCGCCATTTTTGTGGTCGCCTCGCAACTTTTGGTCCGATCTTTTGTATTAAAAGAAACGCTGTTTTATAAATCAGTGAGGCGCGTTCATCGACTCTTTGTGTTTTTGCCATTGAACGCTTTTGGCTGGCAAAAATGAAAAGGTAACGCCGTTCCCATGTTCTTAATGTAGCCATGTATCAACCCCCTTTTGGCTGAATGGGCCAAAACGCGGTTCGGAGTTCTCTAAAAAAAGACACAGGATTTACGGCGATGAAAACACGTAAAATCGGTTTGGTTAACTACCTTGCCTATGGATCGGGCGATTTCCTTGGTGCGGGAACGACCGCACTCACAGCAGCATGGCTGCTCTACTTCTACACCACCTTTTGCGGTCTTTCCCCTATCGAGGCGACGCTTATTTTTGCCACCGCCAGGGTTCTGGATGCGGTAATCAGTCCGCTGATGGGCTTTCTGACGGATAACTTTGGCTCAACCTGGCTGGGGAAACGTTTTGGCAGGCGTAAGTTCTTCATCCTGCTCGGCATCCCCTGCGTGTTTAGCTACTCCATCATGTGGGTAGGGGATATGGGGTTCTGGTACTACCTGCTGACCTATCTTCTTTTTGATATTGTTTACACCATGATTCTGGTGCCGTATGAAACGCTGGTACCGGAAATGACCGATGATTTTAAACAGAAAACCAAATTCTCCGGCGCGCGTATTTCTATGGCGCAGATGTCGGCGATTCTGGCTTCCTTCCTGCCGGGCGTTCTGCTGACTATCTTTGGTAAGGACAACGCCGTTTCTTTCTTTTATGCCAGCCTGGTGTTCTCGGTGCTGTGCGCCATGATGTTGACCTTCGTCTGGTTCTTTACCTGGGAACGCCCGCGTGAAGAGTGGACGGAGGCCGCGCTGCGCGCCGAAGAGGAGAAACAGAACCTGAGCCTGTCGCAGAGTCTTAACCGCCTGTTCATTGAGTTAAGTTCGACCCTGCGCATTAAAATTTTCCGGCAGCATCTGGGGATGTATCTGGGCGGCTATATCGCCCAGGATGTCTTTAATGCGGTCTTTACCTACTATGTGGTGTTTGTCCTGATGCAGGAAGCCTCAATGGCTTCTAACCTGCTCGGAACCATGGCGATCTTCCAGTTTATTGCGGTTATCGCCATGATCCCGCTGTGTATTCGCTTCGGGCCGGCGCCATCGTACCGCATGGTGGTGGTGCTGTTCGGCCTGAGTTCGCTCTCTTACGCGGTGCTGTACTACGCTGGCCTCAGCGATGTCTATTCGCTGCTGCTGCTGATATCCGCAGTGGCGGGCCTGGGCCGCGGCGGCATCAACTACGTTCCGTGGAACACCTACACCTATATTGCCGACGTGGACGAAGTGATCACCGGCCAGCGCCGCGAAGGCATCTTTGCCGGGATCATGACCCTGACGCGTAAAGCTTCCCAGGCCGGAGCGGTGATGCTGGTGGGGATCATCATGCAGATGTCGGGCTTTGTCTCCGGACAGAAAACGCAGCCCTATGAAGTGAGCCATACCATTCTGCTGATCCTCAGCGTGGGCACCTTACTGGTGCTGGCCTGCGGTTTCCTCGTCTCCCTGCGCTTTAAGCTCAATCTGCAAACCCACAGCGTCCTGCGCGCGGAAACGCTGAAAATGCGTGAATCCGGTCGCGCTCAGCCAGAACTGGCCAGCGCCGGGGATCGTGAGGTGGTGGAGATGCTGGCCGGGATGCCGTACGACGCCCTGTGGGGAAACAACAATATTGGTTATCTGAATCGGAATAAACCCGCCGCGCCAGCGCTGAAGCCGCGTTCAGCCATGAATTCGACATATAACAGAGGTTAAGGATATGAAAGTTTGGCCTGTCAAACATAGCCCACTACTGCGCCAGCCGGAGCGTTTTATCGCCCGCAATGAACTGCAGGCGCTGATTCAGAAGGTGACGCACAATCTGGTCAACATTAAGGACGAAAGCGGGCAATTTTTACTGCGGCTGGACGACGGACGCGTTATCGACACCAAAGGGTGGAACGGCTGGGAGTGGACTCACGGCGTCGGCCTGTACGGTATTTATCAGTATTACCAGCAGACCGGCGATACGGCGATGCGCGACATTATTGATGGCTGGTTTGCCGACCGCTTTGCCGAAGGCGCGACCACCAAAAACGTCAACACCATGGCGCCGTTTCTCACCCTGGCTTACCGCTACGAAGAGACGGGCAACCCCGCGTATCTGCCCTGGCTCGATAGCTGGGCGGAGTGGGCGATGAACGAAATGCCCCGCACTGAGTCTGGCGGCATGCAGCACATCACCCTGGCGGAAGAGAATCATCAGCAGATGTGGGACGACACGCTGATGATGACGGTTCTGCCGCTGGCGAAAATCGGCAAGCTGCTTAATCGTCCGCAATACGTAGAGGAGGCGGTATATCAGTTTCTGCTGCACGTGCAGAATCTGATGGACCGTGAGACCGGCCTGTGGTTTCACGGCTGGAGCTACGAGGGGCGGCATAATTTCGCCCACGCTCGCTGGGCGCGCGGCAATAGCTGGCTGACTATCGTTATTCCGGATTTCCTGGAGCTGGTGGATTTACCCGAGAACAGCGCTGATGAATCCCCTAATGATTTTTATCAAAATCATTAAGTTAAGGTAGATACACATCTTGTCATATGATCAAATGGTTTCGCCAAAAATCAATAATCAGACAACAAAATGTGCGAACTCGATATTTTACACGACTCTCTTTACCAATTCTGCCCCGAATTAC
>NZ_JAWXQV010000059.1:0-40713 GCF_033843325.1 Klebsiella sp. JN_Kp126
CCCGGCGGGCTGTAAGCCGTTGTTCCGTGTCAGTGGAGGCGCATTATAGGGAGTTCTGAGACGTTGACAAGCCCTGTTTTCAAAAAATCTTTCAACCGTCTCTTTTTTGTGCAAAACGCTATGAAAGCGCCAGTTTTTCCAGCGACTCGAAGCCATAGCGCCGCAAAACGCTCAAAAGCTGCTCAGTTTCAGGCGTCAGCGCCATACAGTACGCAATATTGGCATCACTCGATTTTGCGTCAGGCGCTTCGTGCTCTAATAGCCAGGCGGTGCGACGCGCAATCGCCGCTCCGGAGTCGATCATTCTCGTCCCTTCCGGCAGAACCTGCTGCAGCTCGTCTTGTATTAGAGGGAAATGCGTACACCCCAGCACAACCGTATCAGGTGGTTCCTGCATTCGTAGCCAGGGACGCAGGATACGCCGCAGTTCATCCAGCGGGACCGGTTCACCGTGCAGTTTGGCCTCTGCCAGTTCTACCAGCTCTGCCGACCCCAGCATTTCGATTTTGCATTCATTCGCAAAACGGGCGATCAGTTCGCGCGTATAAGGGCGTTTTACCGTTCCGCGCGTCGCCAGCAGGCCAACAACGCCATTCGCCGTTAAGCGGGCCGCCGGTTTTATCGCCGGAACGACGCCGACAACCGGAAAGGCGAATTTATCGCGTAAGGCGGGGAGGGAAACGGTACTTGCGGTGTTACAGGCAATAACGGCCAGCGCCAGAGGGTAACGCTGCTGAACCGCAGTCACAATCTCCAGGACGCGTTCAACAATAAACTCTTCACTCTTCTCGCCGTAGGGGAAAGCAACGTTGTCGAAAGCGTAGATATAATGCAGATTCGGCAGAAGCTGCCGAATCTCATTGTAAACCGACAGCCCACCGACGCCGGAATCAAACACCAGCACGGTGGGACGTGGATCAGAAGGTGTAGCTGCCAGACAAGTAGTATTCTCGTCCTGCAGTTTGGTAGCCATAAGCTGTCTCGTAATCTTTATCGAACAGGTTAGCTATTTTACCACGAACTGTCAGGCGATCGGTGATCGGATACGATGCAGAAACGTCTACCGTGCTGTAGCTCGGCAAAATTCTTTGCGTATTGTTGTATTGGGAGGTGTTGTTATCGTAACGCTTCCCATAATACTGCCAGGACACATCCATATCGACATCAAACATGGACCAGTCCAGCTGATACTTTGCCTGTCGTTTAGAACGTCGGGCCAGCACTTCACCGTTATCATCGTTGCGCGGATCGACATACTGCAACGTTACGCGATGGCTGAAAATACCGGTATCGATACTTCCCGTCCATTCCACGCCTTTAATCGTCGCGGCATTGATATTGTCGTACTCCCCGTCATAGGTAACAGGATCGGAATAATAGGTAATCAGGTTAGTAATTTTGTAATGGTACGCGGACAAGCGCCAGTCCACGGGACCGGTGAGCCCTTCCAGCCCAGCTTCCCACTGTTTCGACTCTTCAGGTTTCAGATTAGGATTCGCGTTGATACCAAATCGAGTGGAGCCAAACTGTTGCCCTAAAGAAGGCGCGAGGAAGCCGGTACCGTAGCCGAGAGTCAGGCGATAATTTTCGACAAACTCCCAGCCTGCAGTAGTCTGCCAGGTACCGTGCCAGCCAAACTGCTCATCGTGGTCTTCACGTCCGGACGCTTCGAGGGTCACGTCGCCAACTTGCTGCTGGCCCGTCAGGTACAGTCCCGTATTATCACGTTTGTAGGTATCCGACATCGCCGTATCTGATGAAGTTAACCGCTGCTGCTGCCAGTCCACCCCAGCGCTGACAGAGCCATGGCCGACAATAACGTTATTGCCCCACTGCAGGTTACGCTGCGTCATCCTGTCGAGCGTCGTCCCATCATTATAACGGCCATAAATACTGCTGTAGTTGTAGTCCTTTATCTTCTGATAGCTGGCGATGAGCTGGGAGGAATAAATTCCGGAATTAAAGTTCAGCCCCGCATCCCAGCTCTGGTTATAGAGCTGGCTTTCATCGGCGCTGTAGGCCGGGCTATACGGCGGGCTTCCCAGATCGTAATCAGAGTTGTTGGTGTAGCTGTGTCCGCGGAAGAAACCGTCAACATTCTCGTTAAATTTATGCTCGAGGCTGCCCCAAAACGTTTTATTACGAAAACCGTCGCGATCGCCGTCGTGATCCCAGGTTGAATCGGGCTGAACGTTAAAGCCTTTATTACCCTCATAAGAACCCGCAACCGTCGCCACCGTATCGCCAAAGCGATGGCGCAGGGTACCGTCATATTGTTGGTAGCCTTTCGCTCCTACCCCAGCGGTAATTTTGGATTGTTCTTTATCGGAATGCGTAATGACGTTAATCACGCCGCCCATTGCCCCGGAACCATAAATCGCTGAACGCGGGCCGCGGATATATTCGACGCGCTGCACCAGCGACAAAGGAATCTGGTTCAGATCGGGGTTATTTGTAATACCCGGTCGGGCCATGGGAACGCCGTCAACCAGCACCAGAACTTGTTTGGCTTCAGTACCACGGATAAACAGAGAGGAGGATTGACCCATGCCACCATTTTGCGCGACGTCCACGCCAGGCAATCGGCGCATCACATCGTTTAAATCTTTCGCCTGCCAGCGATCGATATCTTCCCGGGTAACCACATCGGTCGGCGCAAGAACCGTATTGACCGGCTGTTGAAAACGGTTTGCTGTCACCACTAACGTATCTGAATTGCTGTCCTGCGCCCAGCCGGAAAATGCCGTGACGGAGAGCGCCGTCATCAGCGAAGCTTTTTTAATCATTTTTAAAGCATCCGTAATAAACAAAGGATGCCGCCGGCTCTATCAGTAGCACGCGATGATAGAAACCAAATGCGACGTATTCCGGCAGGTCTTCGGGCTTGGAGTGTTTAATGGACGAGGACTTCCCGCTAAATAGCCGCAGTGTCTGCATAATGCGCTCATCCCACTTTTCCTTACCGCTGCGCGTCAGCTCCAGATTTACACTGGATTCCCTATTAACTCATAGGACCGGTAGCACGATGCTATAATCAGAAACATATAGATGTCCAGACTTCTACCGTTATATTTCCTTATATCATCAGGGCTGGACATCCCCGGCGCTTTCCCTACAATCCCCGCGTACTTATTTTATTCAGGATGCATCATGACCCCCGAACACCTTCCTACCGAACAATATGAAGCGCAACTGGCAGAAAAAGTCGTCCGTTTGCAGAAAATGATGGCGCCTTTTAGCGCCCCGGTTCCGGAAGTGTTTCGTTCGCCGGTCAGCCACTACCGCATGCGCGCAGAGTTTCGCCTGTGGCACGATGGCGACGATCTGTACCACATTATGTTCGACCAGCAGACCAAATCCCGGATCCGCGTCGAGACTTTCCCGGCCGCCAGCGAGCTGATTAATCAGCTGATGGCCGCGGTGATTGAGGGCGTACGCGATAACCCGGTACTGCGCCACAAACTGTTTCAGGTGGATTATCTCACCACCCTGAGTAACCAGGCCGTGATATCGCTGCTGTATCATAAAAAGCTCGACGATGAATGGCGTCAGCACGCGTCGCGCTTGCGCGATGCGCTGCGGGCGCAAAATCTGAATGTGCACCTGATTGGCCGCGCCACGAAAACTAAAATCGAGCTGGATCAAGACTATATCGATGAACGCTTGCCGGTTGGCGGGCGTGAAATGATCTATCGTCAGGTTGAGAATAGCTTCACCCAGCCAAATGCGGCGATGAACATTCAGATGCTGGAGTGGGCTATCGACGCCACTAAAGGCGCAACCGGCGACCTGCTTGAGCTGTACTGCGGCAACGGCAACTTTTCGCTGGCGCTGGCGCGTAATTTCGAACGCGTGCTGGCAACGGAAATCGCCAAACCGTCCGTCGCGGCGGCACAATACAATATTGCAGCGAACCACATTGATAACGTGCAGATTATCCGCATGTCAGCGGAAGAGTTTACCCAGGCGATGAACGGCGTGCGGGAGTTTAACCGCCTGCAGGGAATCGATCTGAAGAGCTATCAGTGCGAGACGATTTTCGTCGATCCGCCGCGCAGCGGGCTGGATAGCGAAACGGAGAAAATGGTGCAGGCGTATCCGCGTATTCTCTATATCTCCTGCAATCCGGAGACCCTATGCCAGAACCTGGAAACGCTCAGTGAGACCCACGAGATCGCGCGCCTGGCGCTATTCGACCAGTTCCCCTATACCCATCATATGGAATGCGGCGTGCTGCTAACGAAGAAGTAAAGCTGCGCGAGAAAACCCGGCAACAGCGCTGCTGCCGGGTGAGAGATTATTCAGCGACCGCGTTCTTGCGGTTGCGTAACCTGTAGCCAATCCAGAACACCATAATCACCGACAGAACCGCCGGGAAGAAATTAGAGCCGATGTCCGGATATTCCGCGCGCACGACGGTACTGTAAACCAGCACCCCGAGAATAAAACAGGCAGCGGCGAGCCCCGGCAAACCCACGGGCATACTACGATTCTGATAGCGCTGATGCAGGCAGTAAACCGTCAGCACCAACGACAAAATGGGGAAGATGGAAAAAGGGACAATGGAGCTGAACAGCGCGGCGAAGGTACCATTAATGGATAAACCTGCGATCAGCGCCAGCAGCAGCGTACCTCTATCTTGTACTGAGTGTTTCATTGCTCGTCCTTCACGTTATTCGGAATGATTTGATATTTTTTCTTGTTCACGGCGATACCAGTAATACGCGCCTTTCGAGATCATTCTGAGCTGCAGCACCAGGCGTTCTTCCAGCTGTCGACGCTGCTCCGGGCCCACATCGAGAGCCTCGGCGCCAGCGCTAAATACGATGGTGACCATAGCTTCAGCCTGCGCTTCGGTAAAGGCGCGCGGCATATGGTTTTCGATTTCTAAATAGTCGGCAAGTTCCGCGATAAAATGCTGAATTTCACGCGCCACGGCGGCACGAAACGCCGCGGAGGTACCGGAGCGTTCCCGCAGCAGCAGGCGGAAGGCGTTCGGGTTGTTGCCAATGAATTCCATAAAGGTGGAAACAGAGGTACGAATGACGCTGCCGCCTTTAGCGATACGCTGGCGCGCCTGGCGCATCAGCTGGCGCAGCATGAGCCCGCTTTCATCCACCATGGTCAGACCCAGCTCATCGACATCGCGAAAATGACGATAGAAGGACGTCGGGGCGATCCCCGCTTCCCGCGCCACTTCGCGCAGGCTCAAGCTGGCAAAACTGCGCTCAGCACTCAGCTGACTGAATGCCGCTTCCACCAGCGAACGCCGGGTTTTTTCTTTTTGTTGCGCTCTTACGCCCATCACGTTGTCTGAATCCTTCCATAAGCCCTTCCGGCACTATACCAGAGATTAGAACTAATCGGTTTACACTGGATTGTGAATGATTGTTTACGAGCTGTTTCTGCTTTTATGCCGCAAAAAAGCACAACGATAATTGGGTTAAAGCGCGGCGAATGTTATCATCGTGTTTATTTTATGTATAAAACAGGTGAGTAATGCCATGTCACACTCTTGGGATTATGATGCAATTGTGATTGGTTCCGGTCCTGGCGGAGAAGGCGCCGCCATGGGGCTGGTGAAACAGGGAGCACGCGTTGCCGTCATTGAGCGCTACCATAACGTCGGCGGCGGTTGTACCCACTGGGGGACCATCCCGTCAAAAGCCCTCCGCCATGCCGTCAGCCGTATTATCGAGTTTAACCAAAATCCCCTCTACAGCGACCATTCCCGTCTTCTTCGTTCTTCCTTCGCCGACATCCTGAACCATGCCGACAGCGTCATTAACCAGCAAACCCATATGCGTCAGGGTTTCTATGAGCGTAACCACTGCGAAATCCTGCAGGGCAATGCCCATTTTGTTGATGAACACACTATCGCGCTGGAGTGCCACGACGGTACCGTGGAAACGGTGACGGCGGAAAAGTTCGTGATTGCCTGTGGTTCACGCCCGTACCATCCGGCAGACGTCGACTTCCATCATCCGCGCATTTATGACAGCGACTCGATTCTCAGCCTGCATCACGAACCGCGCCATGTGATCATCTACGGTGCCGGGGTGATCGGCTGCGAATATGCGTCGATCTTCCGGGGAATGGAAGTCAAAGTGGATCTGATCAACACCCGCGATCGTCTGCTGGCGTTCCTCGATCAGGAGATGTCCGACTCGCTCTCCTATCATTTCTGGAACAGCGGCGTGGTCATTCGCCACAATGAAGAGTACGAAAAGATTGAGGGCGTTGATGACGGCGTCATCATGCATCTGAAATCCGGCAAAAAGCTCAAAGCGGACTGCCTGCTGTACGCTAACGGCCGCACCGGGAACACCGACTCACTGGCGCTGGAAAATATCGGTCTGCAAACCGACAGCCGCGGCCAGCTGAAGGTCAACAGCATGTATCAAACCGCCCTGCCGCATATTTATGCCGTCGGCGATGTGATTGGCTATCCAAGCCTGGCCTCCGCCGCCTACGACCAGGGCCGCATCGCTGCCCAGGCGCTGGTGAAAGGCGAGGCATCGGCGCACCTGATTGAGGATATCCCTACCGGGATTTACACCATTCCGGAAATCAGCTCCGTCGGTAAAACCGAGCAGCAGCTGACGGCAATGAAGGTGCCTTACGAGGTGGGTCGCGCGCAGTTCAAACATCTGGCCCGGGCGCAGATCGTCGGCATGAGCGTCGGTACGCTGAAGATCCTCTTTCATCGCGAAACGAAAGAGATCCTCGGGATTCACTGCTTTGGCGAGCGCGCGGCCGAAATTATTCACATCGGCCAGGCGATAATGGAGCAGAAAGGCGGTGGTAACACCATTGAGTACTTCGTTAACACCACCTTTAACTATCCGACGATGGCGGAAGCCTATCGGGTCGCGGCGTTAAATGGCTTAAACCGCCTGTTTTAACGCGGCGTCGAAATGGCCATCCATCTTACCGCGGATGGCCTCCGCCAGATGTTCATAGCGGCTACGCAGCGGCGAACCCGGACGATAAACCAGCCCCACGGTACGTCTCGGCTCCGGCTTGATGCAGGGCACATAGACCACGCCATCGCGCTTTCTCTCCTGCGGCACGGCCAGGGCTGGCAACAGCGTGATGCCGCTACCGGCAGCCACCATGTTACGCAGCGTTTCGAGGCTCGTCGCCCGGAAATGGGTATCTTCATCGGCGCCCGCTTCAAAGCAAAAGCCCATCGCCTGATCGCGCAGGCAGTGCCCATCTTCCAGCATCAGCAGCTTTTCACCGGCCAGGTCCGACATCGGCACGCACTCGCGGTTCGCCCACGGGTGATCTTCGTAGATAGCCAGCATCATGGGCTCATCAAACAGCGGCACCTCAATAAACGCTTCGCTCTCTTTGACCAGCGCCAGAATCGCGCAGTCGAGCTTACCGCTATCAAGCTGCGCTAAAAGCTGATGGGTTTGTGCTTCATGCAGATACATTTCCAGCTTGGGAAAGGTCTGGTGCAGCATCGGGATAATCAGCGGCAACAGATAAGGGCCAATCGTCGGGATCAGTCCAATATGCAGCGGCCCGGACATGGTCTCTCCCTGCTGGCTCGCCATTTCCTTAAGCACTTTGACTTCTCGTAGCACGGTACGCGCCTGATCCACCAGCAGCAGCCCTGCCTGGGTGAACAGAACCTTACGGCTGGTGCGCTCCAGCAACATCACGCCAAGTTCATCCTCCAGCTTACGGATTTGCCCGCTGAGCGTCGGTTGGCTGACGTGGCAAGAATCCGCCGCACGGCGGAAGTGGCGGTGTTCGGCTAGCGCTACCAGATATTCAAGATCGCGAATATTCATTATTCATCCTCCATCGCCACGATAGTCCATGGCGATAGATAGAATAGCAACGAACGATTATCCCTATCAAGGTTTCTGTTCAATAATAAACCCATAAATGAGGAAAAGTTCAGAAAATCATTGAGCTTCCTCATCACCTCTCTACCCGGATAACTAAAGCCAACGTGAACTTTTGCGGACCTTGTGTCCGCTTTTTTTTGCATAAAAAAGCCCGGAGTTACCCGAGCTTCGTATATTTACCGCCTTAAAAGCAGCCCCGCAGGCGGATCACACCAGACGCTGTTTAGCGTCGGCAATCGCCTGAGCCACCTGCTGAGGAGAAACGCCACCTTTAGCCGCACGCTTATCCAGACACGACTGCAGCGCCAGAATCGGATAGACGTCATCCGCAATCACGGGGCTAAATTTCTGCAAATCGGCCAGAGGCAGATCCTCCAGCGGCTTGCCCTGGGCAATGGCTTCCACTACCGCTTCACCGACAATATGGTGCGCTTCACGGAACGGTACGCCTTTGGCAACCAGGTAATCCGCCAGTTCGGTGGCGTTGGCGTAACCCTGCTGCGCGGCTTCTTCACAACGCGGGCGTTTTACCTGAATACCGTCGAGCACCAGTGCCGCCATATGCAGGCAGTCGAGCCAGGTATCAAGCGCGTCAAACAGGCCTTCTTTATCTTCCTGCATATCTTTGTTGTAGGCCAGCGGTAGCCCTTTGAGGGTCATCATCATGCCGGTCAGCGCACCCTGCACGCGGCCGCATTTACCGCGGATCAGCTCCAGCGCATCCGGGTTTTTCTTCTGCGGCATCAGGGATGAGCCAGAAGTCACGCGGTCAGAAAGCTCAACAAAGCCCGCTTCGCCGGTATTGAAGAAGATCAGATCTTCAGCAAAACGCGACAGATGGACCATACCGATTGAGGCATCGGACAGCAGTTCCAGTACGTGATCGCGATCGGACACGCTGTCCAGGCTATTGCGGGTCGCCGATGCGAAGCCCAGCCAGCCGGCAAGCTGTTCACGATCGATTTCATAGGCGGTACCCGCCAGCGCTCCGCAGCCCAGCGGGCTGACGTCCAGACGTTTAAGCGCATCCTGCAGGCGGCTTTCATCACGCGCCAGCATTTCGACATAGGCCAGACACCAGTGGGCAAACGTCACCGGCTGCGCGCGCTGCAGGTGGGTATAGCCCGGCATAACGGCGTCCTGATTATTCTCCGCCGTCTCAACCAGCGCGCTTTGTAGCTGACGATTCGCCGACAGCAGTTCCATCACGGTATCTTTGCACCACAGCTTCAGGTCGGTCGCCACCTGGTCATTACGGCTACGCCCGGTGTGCAGCTTTTTGCCCAGCTGGCCGACCTTGTCGATCAGCTTACCTTCCACCCAGCTATGAATATCTTCCGCATCGCTTTCAAGGATCTGCTGAGGGTTAGCCCGCACGTCTTCCAGCAGAACGTTCAGCGCCTCTTCCAGCTGTAGCTGCTCATCGGCGGACAGTACGCCCACCGTCACCAGCGCTTTGGACCAGGCAACAGAGCCAACGATATCCTGCTCCGCCAGGCGATAGTCAAAGCGCAAAGAGTCGTTGAACTGTTTGAACCGCTGATCCGCTGCCTGAGTAAAACGCCCACCCCAAAGTGCCATAACATGCTTCCTTAATATCTTTGAATTTTATTACCCGGCGACGCTACGCTTACCGGGTCGACAAAATGATAAATTGATTATGCCAGAATACGCGTGCCGATCGGCGTGCCGTTAAACAGCGCAGGGAGCTGCTCCGCGTGGCGCCAGGAGGCGATATCGACCGGGCGGCCTAATGTCCGCGCCGCGTCCAGGGCCGCATTCACTTTGACGATCATGCCGTCGGTGATAATGCCCTGCTCGATCAGCTGTTCAGCCTTCTCGGCGGTCATTTCCGCGATGCGCTGCCCTTTGCCATCAAGAATGCCGCTTACGTCAGACAGCAGAATCAGGTCTGCGCCGAGCGTTGCCGCCAGCGCGGTCGCCGCCTGGTCGGCGTTAACGTTCATCAACTCGCCTTCATCGGTGACGCCGATGGAGCTAACGACCGGCATATAACCGCCCGCCAGCAGCGTGTTAATCAGCGCCGGAGAACCCGGCTGAGCGAATCCGACATGACCCAGCTCTTCATCAAGCTGCGTCACTTTGACGCTATCGCCATCGCCGAGGAATAGCCCAACGGCAGCCAGGCCGTGCTTCTTCGCCCACGCCAGCAGCGTTTTGTTGGCGGTTCCCGCCAGCGCGCCGGTAATAATGTCGATCTGATCCGCCGGCGTGACCCGCAGACCGTTTTTCTTGTTCACCGGCAGGTTGAGCTGCTTCATAAGTTCATCCACCACGCAGCCGCCGCCGTGCACAATAATCAGCGGGCGCTGATGGGATTCGCGGTAGTTCACCAGTGCCGTAAACAGGCGCTCAAGCGCTTCTTCGCTGTCCAGCAGGACGCCGCCAAGTTTGATAATTAAAGGATTCATCATCACACCTTAAATAAGAGACTGCGTCTCAGCGAAGCCGAAACGAATATTTGCGCACTGCACGGCCTGCGCGGCCGCGCCTTTCAGCAGGTTATCTTCCGCCGCCACCACGATGATATGTTCATCCTGGACCGCAAAACCGATATCACAGAATGGCAGACCCACGACATTTTTCAATGCAGGGACACCTTTATCGTATAAACGTACCAGCGGCTTATCCGCATAGGCCTGCTGGAATACCGCCGCCACCTGCTCTTTGCTCACGCCAGGCTTCAGACGGCAGGTAATGGTTTCCAGAATCCCACGCTTAAAATTGCCCAGATGCGGAGTAAAAATAACGTCCGCGCCCAGGTGGGTTGAAATTTCCGGGTGATGACGGTGGTTGAAAACGCCGTAGGGTTGCAGGCTGACTTCGCAGAAGCTATTGCCGATAGAGGCTTTACGCCCGGCGCCGCTGACCCCGCTGGTCGCGTTGATCACCGGCCACTGGTTAAGATCCAGCAGCCCCGCGTCGATCAGCGGTTTTAACGATAGCTGAGCCGCCGTCGGGTAGCAGCCCGGTACGGCGATCAGATTGGCTTCTTTTAGCTTTTCGACGCTCCACTCGGCCAGGCCGTAAACCGCCTGCTCCAGCAGTTCAGGGTGCTGATGAGTGAAACCGTAATATTTTTCATAGAAGGCGCCGTCATTAACGCGGAACGCCCCGGAGAGATCGAACACGACGCAGCCAGCGGCGAGAAACTGCGGCGCCAGGTCATGGCTTACCTCGTGCGCGGTAGCCAGAAAAACGACATCGACTCCGGCGCTAAACTCGCTGATATCGGACATCGGCTGCAGCGGCAGATCGACAATGCCTTTCAGCTGCGGATGCAAATCGGAAACTAATTTTCCCGCATCATTGCTTTGCGCGGAGACCGTCAATGCGGTTATGGTCATATGAGGATGGCGATTTACATAGGCCACTAGCTCTGCGCCGGCATAACCGCTGGCGCCCACAATCAGCGTGTTCAACATTGGGGCTCTTCACCTTCTTGCTTACGTATATTTGCCCTGGAAGACCGTTGCCTTCCCCACCCTGTTGAGCCGTAAGAGCATCATCCTTACATTCGATGGGTTTTCTTACGCTCAACGATAATGTATTTTTATTCACAAATAATGCATGAATATTGATACTATCACGACCCGAGGTGTGTCAACAATGAAAAACAAATTACCGCCCTTTATCGAGATTTACCGCGCGCTGATCGCCACACCTTCCATCAGCGCAACCGAAGAGGCGCTGGATCAAAGCAATGAGTCTTTAATCAATTTACTGGCAGGCTGGTTCCGCGATATCGGCTTTAATGTTGAAGTTCAGCCAGTCCCGGATACGCGTAATAAATTCAACCTGCTGGCCAGCAGCGGCCACGGCGCTGGCGGCCTGCTGCTTGCCGGGCACACCGATACCGTCCCGTTTGATGATGGCCGCTGGACCCGCGACCCTTTTACCCTGACCGAGCACGACAATAAGCTGTACGGTCTCGGCACCGCGGATATGAAAGGCTTCTTCGCTTTTATTCTCGACGCCCTGCGCGACGTTGACGTCACTCAGCTGAAAAAGCCGCTCTATATTCTGGCGACGGCCGATGAAGAGACCAGCATGGCCGGTGCCCGCTACTTCGCCGAGACGACCCAGCTGCGACCGGACTGCGCCATTATCGGCGAGCCCACGTCGCTGCAGCCGATACGCGCGCACAAAGGCCACATGTCCAACGCGGTTCGCATTCAGGGGCAGTCGGGCCACTCCAGCGACCCGGCACGCGGCGTCAACGCGATTGAACTGATGCACGACGCCATTGGCCGCATCATGCAGCTGCGCGACGACTTAAAAGAGCGTTATCACTACGCCGCGTTTACCGTCCCGTATCCCACACTTAACCTCGGGGCAATTCACGGCGGCGATGCCTCCAACCGCATTTGCGCCTGCTGCGAACTGCATATGGATATTCGCCCGCTGCCCGGAATGACCCTCAACGATCTTAACGGGCTGCTGAACGAGGCGCTGGCGCCGGTGAGCGAGCGTTGGCCTGGTCGCCTGACCGTTGCTGAACTGCATCCGCCGATCCCCGGTTACGAATGTCCGCCGGACCATAAGCTGGTTGAGGTCGTAGAAAAACTCCTCGGCGCGCAAACCGACGTGGTCAACTACTGTACCGAAGCGCCGTTTATTCAGACCCTCTGCCCAACGCTGGTGTTAGGCCCGGGCTCTATCAACCAGGCCCACCAGCCGGATGAGTACCTGGAAACGCGCTTTATTAAGCCGACCCGCGAGCTCATCACTCAGGTGGTTCACCATTTTTGCTGGCATTAAATACCCATTCTCTCGTGCGATTTTATCGGCGCGAGAGGGTGACAATTATCACATTTTCATAAGCAACGCTTATCAAGCGACCTCCGAGTTAAATTTCGCAAATTGCCGCCATTTATTCGTTTGCTGAAGCGATTTCGCAACAATTGACGTGGGGGTTTTTACGTGGCTTTATAAAGACGGTTGCTTATCCACTGCTCAAATTATCGAGCGCCGGATATAACAAAATAAAATGAGATGGGGTGTCTGGGGTAACATGAACGAACAATATTCCGCTTTGCGTAGTAATGTCAGTATGCTCGGTAAGGTGCTGGGCGACACCATCAAGGATGCGCTGGGAGAAAACATTCTTGATCGTGTCGAAACTATCCGTAAGTTGTCCAAATCTTCTCGCGCTGGCAATGAAGCCAACCGCCAGGAGCTGCTCACCACGCTGCAAAACTTGTCCAACGACGAGCTGCTGCCGGTGGCGCGCGCCTTTAGCCAGTTTCTGAACCTGGCGAATACCGCTGAGCAATACCACAGCATTTCGCCAAAAGGCGAAGCGGCCAGTAATCCGGAAGTGATTGCCCGCACCCTGAGAAAGCTCAAAGAGCAACCCAATCTCAACGAAACGATTATTAAACAAGCCGTTGAATCCCTGTCGCTGGAGCTGGTGCTGACCGCGCACCCGACCGAAATCACGCGTCGTACGCTGATCCACAAGATGGGCGAGATCAACAGCTGCCTGAAGCAGCTCGATAACAACGACATTGCGGACTATGAACGTCATCAGGTCATGCGCCGTCTGCGCCAGCTGATTGCCCAGTCGTGGCACACCGATGAAATCCGCAAGCATCGCCCTACCCCGGTGGATGAAGCCAAATGGGGCTTCGCGGTTGTCGAAAATAGCCTGTGGGAAGGCGTACCGAACTACCTGCGCGAGCTGAATGAACAGCTGGAAGATAACCTGAACTATCGGCTGCCGGTCGATTTTGTTCCGGTTCGCTTTACGTCCTGGATGGGCGGCGACCGCGACGGCAACCCGAACGTGACCGCCGACATTACCCGCCACGTCCTGCTGCTCAGCCGCTGGAAGGCAACCGATCTGTTCCTGAAAGATGTCCAGCTGCTGATTTCCGAGCTGTCGATGGTTGAGTGCACTGACGAGCTGCGTGAGCTGGCAGGCGCGGAAGGCGCTCAGGAACCCTATCGTTACCTGATGAAAAAACTGCGCACGCAGCTGATGGAGACCCAGGCCTGGCTGGAAGCGCGCCTGAAAGGACAGAAACTGCCGAAACCGGCGGGCCTTATCACGCAAAACGAGCAGCTGTGGGAACCGCTTTACGCCTGTTACCAGTCGCTACAAGCCTGCGGTATGAGCATTATCGCCAACGGCGAGCTGCTCGATACCCTGCGCCGCGTAAAAGCCTTTGGCGTACCGCTGGTGCGTATCGATATCCGTCAGGAAAGCACCCGCCACACCGAAGCGCTGGGCGAAATGACCCGCTATCTCGGCATCGGCGACTATGAAAGCTGGTCAGAAGCCGATAAACAGGCCTTCCTGATCCGCGAACTGAACTCCAAGCGTCCTCTGCTGCCGCGCCAGTGGGAGCCAAGCGAAGAAACGCGCGAAGTGCTCGAGACGTGCAAAGTCATCTCCGAAGCGCCGCGCGGCTCTATTGCGGCCTACGTGATTTCGATGGCGAAAACGCCGTCAGACGTCCTGGCCGTGCATCTGCTGTTGAAAGAGGCCGGCATCGGCTTCGCGCTGCCGGTCGCCCCGCTGTTCGAAACGCTGGACGACCTGAATAACGCCGACGACGTTATGACCCAACTGCTGAATATCGACTGGTATCGCGGCTTTATCCAGGGCAAGCAGATGGTCATGATCGGCTATTCCGACTCGGCGAAAGATGCGGGCGTGATGGCCGCCTCCTGGGCGCAGTATCAGGCGCAGGACGCGTTAATTAAGACCTGTGAAAAAGCCGGCATTGAACTGACGCTGTTCCACGGTCGCGGCGGTTCTATCGGCCGCGGCGGCGCGCCGGCGCACGCGGCCCTGCTCTCTCAGCCTCCGGGAAGCCTGAAAGGCGGTCTGCGCGTTACCGAACAGGGCGAGATGATCCGCTTTAAATACGGCCTGCCGGAAGTCACCATCAGCAGCCTGTCGCTCTACACCAGCGCGATTCTGGAAGCCAACCTGCTGCCGCCGCCGGAGCCAAAAGCGCAATGGCGCGACATCATGGCCGAGCTGTCCGACGTCTCCTGCGAGATGTATCGCGGCTACGTGCGTGAAAATAAAGATTTTGTTCCTTACTTCCGTTCCGCGACGCCGGAGCAGGAGCTGGGCAAACTGCCGCTGGGCTCGCGTCCGGCAAAACGTCGCCCGACCGGCGGCGTCGAGTCGCTGCGCGCTATTCCGTGGATCTTCGCGTGGACGCAAAACCGCCTGATGCTGCCAGCCTGGCTGGGCGCCGGCGCCGCGCTGCAAAAAGTCGTTGAAGGCGGCAAGCAGAGCGAGCTGGAAAGCATGTGCCGCGACTGGCCGTTCTTCTCTACCCGCCTCGGCATGCTGGAGATGGTCTACTCAAAAGCCGACCTGTGGCTGGCGGAATATTACGATCAGCGTCTGGTGAAACCGGAACTGTGGAAGCTGGGCGAAGAGCTGCGTGAACTGCTGTCCGCCGATATCAACGTGGTACTGGCAATCGCCAACGACTCCCACCTGATGGCCGACCTGCCGTGGATCGCGGAGTCCATCCAGCTACGTAATATCTATACCGACCCGCTGAACGTGCTCCAGGCCGAGCTGCTCCATCGTTCACGTCTGGCGGAAGAGAAAGGTGAAAAACCGGACCCGCGCGTTGAGCAAGCGCTGATGGTCACCATCGCAGGCGTTGCGGCAGGCATGCGTAACACCGGCTAGTTCGCCCTGAGAAACCTGTAGCCCGGCTAAGCGTAGCGCGAGCCGGGTTAAAAACCATAGCTCCGGTAAGCATTGCGTTTACCGGAGCTTTTTTTATTAGTGGTGCAGCATTTCGTCGACAATCTGCTCTTTATGCAGGGCATAAGGATAGTAGGTTGGCCAGTTATCCATCTCTTTCAGCAGCGCTTCCTGGGACTCATTGCCCATAAAGATATGGAAATGTTGGGACTTGCGCGGCGCGATGGTGTGATCGCTAAACTGAACAAACTTCGGCGCTTTTGAATCCGCCTGCTGGCATTCGAACAGGTAGCGCACGCCTTTTTTACCGGATGCGTAGGTCAGAATTTTGTAGCCGGAATAGGCGTACCGGCAGGCGTTGACGGTTTTCCCGACGTGAAACTCCATGACGTTATCTTCGATACCAATCTGGTCCACATCGGTAGCGTAGCCCTTCTTATAATACTCCCGATATTCCGCCACGCTTTTACCGGCTTTTTTGGCCTTCTGCTCCAGCACGGCATCTAAATCGCCGTTCAGCAGATAGGGATTAACCGACTGCCAGATACCCTCCCAGTCGCTCAGCGCCCTGTCCTTTACGTCCTGGTCGGCAAAAATGCCTTCACTCGCCTTCTGCTCCGCTTCGGTCAGCGCCGGGCCATGGCTATGGTGGCCGTGGGCGACCGCCTGACTGCTCGCCAGGACCAGGCTTACACCAAGCATAAGTGCGGAAATCTTTCGGGTCATCACTCTCTCCTGAGTTTAGGTTTGCAATAATATGTTACGATATAACATATCAATCAAATCTTACAACTCTCTTCGCAGAAAAATCGCGCGGCTTTTCCCTCTGCCAGTTTGTTAGGTATGATGAAACGGGATCGCGCGACGCGGAGAGAGAATGGATAGCGACATTAATCAGGCCATTGATTCTTTTATTAAAGGCCCGGCGGTAATCGGCAAAGTCCACTTTTCCACAGAATCCAGACCGGCTTCTGAGAAAGCGCTAAGCGTCGATTTTCCGCGCCTCGAAATCATGCTTGCGGGGCAGCTTCGCGATCCGGCGATTAAGGCCGACCAGGCGCAGCTGACGCCGCACGATGTGCTGTACGTCCCCGCAGGCGGATGGAATGACCCGCAGTGGCTGATGCCCTCCACGCTGTTAACTGTCTTATTTGGTAAGCAGCAGTTGGAATTCGTTCTACGCCACTGGGACGGCAGCGCGCTTAACGTGCTGGATAAACAGCAGGTTCCTCGCCGCGGCCCCCGGGTTGGATCGTTTCTGCTGCAGGCGCTGAATGAAATGCAGATGCAGCCGCAGGAACAGCACACGGCCCGCTGTATTGTCACCAGCCTGCTCAGCCACTGTGCCGATCTGCTGGGCAGCCAGGTACAAACGTCATCGCGCAGCCAGGCGCTTTTTGAAGCGATTCGTAAACATATTGATGCCCATTTTGCCGACCCGTTAACCCGCGAGTCGGTGGCGCAGGCGTTTTATCTCTCACCAAACTATCTTTCCCATCTGTTCCAGAAATGCGGGCCAATGGGCTTTAACGAATACCTGAATCACATCCGTCTGGAGCAGGCCAGAATGCTGCTAAAAGGCCACGATATGAAAGTGAAAGATATCGCCCACGCCTGTGGTTTCGCCGACAGCAACTACTTCTGCCGCCTGTTTCGCAAAAACACCGAGCGCTCGCCGTCGGAGTATCGCCGTCAGTATCACAGCCAGCTGACGGAAAAAACGGCTTCGCTAAAAAACTAGATTTTTGTGTGTTAAACCTGACTTTTGTGCGTTCTTGTTTTCCCATTTTAATCCGGGTTGCGGGATAAATGTGATCTAAATCATCCTTAACCGCAATACGTACATTTATCCAGTTTTTGGCAAATTTGTCATCTGGCGACCCTCCGCGTGAAAGCCGTATTCTTTCCTCAACGACACTACCGAATTAAGCATTGAGGAAAGCATCATGGAACTCTATCTGGACACCGCAAACGTAGCAGAAGTTGAACGCCTGGCGCGCATCTACCCGTTGGCCGGCGTGACCACCAACCCGAGCATTATCGCAGCCGGTAAAACGCCGGTTTGGGATGTTCTTCCGCGCCTGCAAAAAGCCGTCGGTCCGGAAGGTATTCTGTTCGCCCAGACCATGAGCCGCGACGCGCAGGGCATGGTGGAAGAAGCCAAACGCCTGAGTAACGCCGTCCCCGGTATCGTGGTAAAAATCCCGGTCACCGCCGAAGGCCTTGCCACTATCAAGCTGTTGAAAAAAGAAGGTATCCCCACGCTGGGTACGGCGGTATATAGCGCATCTCAGGGCCTGCTGGCCGCGCTGGCCGGGGCAAAATATGTGGCGCCGTACGTCAACCGCGTCGACGCCCAGGGCGGTGACGGCATCCGCATGGTCCAGGAGCTGCAGTCCCTGCTGGAGCTGCATGCGCCGGAAAGCAAAGTGCTGGCCGCCAGCTTTAAGACGCCGCGCCAGGCGCTGGATTGCCTGTTAGCAGGCTGCGAAGCGATCACCCTTCCGTTAGATGTAGCGCAACAAATGCTCGGTACCCCTGCGGTAGAGTCAGCTATTGAGAAGTTTGAGCAGGACTGGAATAACGCTTTTGGAACGCTAAACCTGTAACCCGATCGGCGAGCTGCCCAGGGGGTGGCATCACGGTCATCCAGGAGGAATAGAAATGGATCGCATTATTCAATCACCCGGTAAGTACATTCAGGGCGCGGACGTCATTACCCGCCTTGGTGGATACCTCAAGCCACTGGCAGAACGCTGGCTCATCGTGGGCGATAAATTCGTACTCGGTTTTGCCGAAGAAAAACTGCGTAAAAGCCTGGCGGATGCGGGGCTGGCTGGCGAAATCGCACCGTTTGGCGGCGAATGCTCACATAACGAAATCAACCGCTTGCGTGATATTGCCGGTTCCGCCCGCTGCACCGCCGTGCTGGGTATCGGCGGCGGCAAGACGCTGGATACCGCAAAAGCATTAGCACATTTTATGAATCTGCCGGTGGTTATTGCCCCGACGATTGCCTCCACCGACGCGCCGTGCAGCGCGCTCTCGGTCATCTATACCGATGACGGCGAGTTTGATAGCTACCTGATGCTGCCGCGCAACCCGAACATGGTCATTGTCGATACGCAAATCGTTGCAGGCGCCCCGGCGCGCCTGCTGGCAGCCGGTATCGGTGATGCGCTGGCGACCTGGTTTGAAGCGCGTGCCTGCTCCCGCAGCGGCGCGACCACCATGGCGGGCGGAAAATGCACCCAGGCGGCGCTGGCGCTGGCTGAACTGTGCTACAACACGCTGGTTGAAGAGGGCGAAAAAGCGATGCTGGCGGCGGAGCAGCACGTGGTGACGCCGGCGCTGGAACGGGTGATTGAAGCCAACACCTACCTGAGCGGCGTCGGCTTTGAAAGCGGCGGCCTGGCGGCTGCGCACGCTATCCATAACGGTCTGACCGCTATTCCGGACGCTCACCACTACTACCATGGTGAAAAAGTGGCTTTCGGTACGCTTACGCAGCTGGTACTGGAAAACGCGCCGGTGGAAGAGATCGAAACCGTAGCGGCGCTGTGCCATAGCGTCGGGCTGCCTATCACCCTGGCGCAGCTGGATATTAAAGTCGATATCCCGGGCAAAATGCGTACCGTGGCGGAAGCCGCCTGCGCGGAAGGTGAAACCATCCACAATATGCCCGGCGGCGCGACGCCGGATCAGGTCTATGCCGCGCTTCTGGTGGCCGACCAGTACGGTCAACGCTTCCTGCAAGAGTGGGAATAAACCCTCGCGACATACCCGCCAGCAGGCGGGTATGTTCTTTTCGCCCGCCATTGCCCGCCAAAACGATGTATTTTATAGTGCGATTTTCCTTTGGGTGAATCGTAGATATGCAGTCATCAAATCGAAGAATGAGCATTTACGCCATTTTGCAACAGGACAAAAAAGTCGTCGTCAATGACCTCGCCGAAAAGTTCGGCGTCACCAAAATGACCATCCGTCGCGATCTCTCTTTCTTTGAAAAACAAGGCATTGTAAAAACAACCTACGGTGGAGCCTACTTAACCCGCGGCGCCAGCGTCGAGCCCGGCTTTCAGCTGCAATCGATACTAATGGCCGATGATAAGCACCTGATTGGCCAGAAAGCCGCCGAGCAGGTTGAAGATGGCGACACGATTATTATCGACTGCGGCACCACGCCGCTGGCGCTCGCTCATTTTATTTTCGATAAGAAAATCATGGTGATAACCAACTCCATTCCGGTGGTTAATCTCCTGAAAGGAAGAAAAAATATCAAGTTGATCGTCGCGCCCGGTGAATATGAAGACGCCAGCCAGGGAATGGTCTCTTTCAGTACCGCCGACTTCTTTCGTCATATCCACGCCGACAAAGTCTTCCTCAGCACTCAGGGCGTCAACGATCTTGGAGAGCTGACGGTTCCTGAAATGACCGATGCCCACGTCAAACAAGCGCTGATGCGCGCCGGGCGGCAAAAAATCCTGCTGGCGGACAGCAGTAAATTTGGTCAAACGTTCCTTGCAGGCCATGCCCGCCTGGCAGACCTTGACCTCGTTATCAGCCAGACCGGCCTCTCCCCCGATATCCTCTCTCTGATGCAAACGCAAAACGTACCGCTGCTGCTGGCGGATAGTCACCTCTGATGGCGCAGGCGCCCCGTTTTACCGCCCGTAAAGATGTTTTAAGGAAATAACCAGAACAAGCGGCGCCGAAGATGTTTTGACGCCGCAGAGAGAAGAGAAGGACGGGGAAATCTGAAGCCTGCTTACGCCGGGCGCACGCCTAAAGTGTGGCAAATCGCGTAGCTCATTTCCGCGCGGTTCAGGGTATAGAAATGGAAATCCTTCACCCCTTCGCGGCTGAGAATCTTCACCATATCCATGGCGATGTTCGCCCCCACCAGCTGGCGGGTTTCGGCGTCATTGTCCAGACCTTCGAACATTTTCGCCATCCACGTCGGGATACGCACGTTGGTCATATCGGCAAATTTTTTCGCCTGCCTGAAGTTAGAGACCGGCAGAATGCCCGGAATAATTTCGACGTCGATACCCGCAGAGACGCAGCGGTCGCGAAAACGCAGGTAGCTTTCAACATCAAAGAAAAACTGGGTAATCGCGCGATTTGCTCCGGCTTCGACCTTGCGCTTCAGGTTAAGCAGATCGGCCTGCGCGCTTTTGGCTTCCGGATGGACTTCCGGATAAGCCGCAACGGAAATATCAAAGTCCCCGACCTCTTTCAGCAGAGTCACCAGGTCGGCCGCGTACATATCCGGCTTACCGCTGCCAGGCGGCAGGTCGCCACGCAGCGCAACGATATGGCGAATCCCGCTATCCCAGTAATCTTTAGCAATGGCACGCAGCTCATCGCGGCTGGCATCGATACAGGTAAGATGCGGGGCGGCTTCCAGACCGGTACGCTCTTTAATACCTTTGATAATGCTATGGGTGCGGTCACGTTCACCGGAGTTAGCGCCGTAGGTCACGGAGACAAACTTCGGCTTCAGGCTGCTCAGGCGATCGATGGATTTCCAGAGGGTTTGCTCCATTTCACTGGTGCGCGGCGGAAAGAATTCAAAGGAGACGTTAATCTGGCCCTGCACTTCCGCCAGGCTCTGATTCAGGGCTTCCCGCTGATTGGCGTGAAAAAAGCTCATACCTTACCTCATCAATCGCATTTTATTGTTTGTTGTGTCGCGAACTTCTATACGTTTAGACGTCCAGATGTAAAAATGACGGAAAAGGGCATCCGCGTCAATAGAAAAATCAGCGTAAACAGTGAGGAATATTCAGCCAGGATGAAATTAATTCATCTCTTTTTCGCTAAGGCAATGATTTTTCAACGACTGCTGTTACCCTTTCCCGGACCCTCTCATTTGCGGGCAGCGTCACCATTCCCAGCCTAAGCGGAAGCTGCTGGCTGGCATCCTGCAAAGGACAAAAGACGACCCCCTGCCGCTGAATCGCGGAAAAAGAGGCCGGCAGGAGGATCAGGCCTTCTCCGCGCGCAATCCGCGCCAGCAGAACATCATGCTCGGCAGGCTCCTCCACGTAGGTGGGCACATAGCCTGCCCGGTCAAAAATACGTCGCGTATAGTCAAAAAAATCGGGATTACGCTCGCGTTTAAACCAGAACAGCGGCCGATGATTGAGTGCGCTTAACGTCAGCTCCGCCCTGGCGGCCTCCGGCCAGGATGCGGGTAGCGCCGCGATAAGCGGCTCCTGGTAAGACAAAGGATGCAGGTGAAGCCCCTCGGTATTCAGCGGCAGCGCCACCAGCGCCGCATCGAGCTTGCCCTTTCGCACCAGTTGGGCCAACGTCGGTGATGACTGACGAGTGATGTGCAATGCGCCGGTGTACTCACCCAGAGCGGATTCCGCGGCGGCGAAAACGCCTTGCTCAAAGGCGGTGGTCAACCCCAGACGCAGAGGCTGCTGCGCGGGCGCAGAGAGCTGGCTCAACGCCGTCAGGGTGCGATCCTGAAGCGCCAGCAGAGGCCGAATGATATCCAGCACCCGTCTTCCCTCGTCGGTAAGGATCAGACCTTTGGTATGCCGCAAGAATAGCGTTACCCCCAGCTGCGTTTCCAGATGGCGAATATGACGGCTCAGCGGCGGCTGCGAAATAAATAGCCGCTGCGCGGCCCGGCTGATGTTATTTTCCTCCGCCACCACCGCAAAGTAGCGCAGCAGGCGAATATCCAGAGTGTGTAAACGTGAATTTGTCATACTGAAAAGGTATCACGAAAAGGGTATTACTCAAGTCAGGAAAACTTCCCTAACCTTCCTCATTACGCATCATCACACTGAGGAAAAGCCATGACCAGCGAACGTTATACCATCGGACGAGAAATGCTACAGCGCGTGGACGGCAAAGGCGGCGACGCCGTCGTCAACAGCCTGAAGGATATCGCCCCCGATTTTGCCCGCTATCTGATTGAGTTCCCCTTCGGCGATATTTACGCCAGGCCAGGGCTCGATTTACGCAGCCGTGAAATTGCCACTATCGCCGCGCTCACGGCGCTCGGTAACGCCGCGCCGCAGCTAAAAGTGCATATTGCCGCCGGGTTAAATGTCGGGCTGACGCAGGAAGAGATTACGGAAGTGATCATGCAGATGGCGGTCTATGCCGGATTCCCGGCGGCCCTGAATGGCCTGTTTGCCGCCAAAGAAGTTTTCGCGGCACACTAAGGTGAAAAGACCAGGCGTTGCCTGGTCTTTAATTTATGGCTACAGCAGCTGCGCCAGACGGTTGATATCCGACTGAATCGCCCCGGCGGTCACATCACGACCGGCGCCCGGACCGCGGATCACCAGCGGGTTATCGCGATACCAGCGGCTCTCGATAGCAAAGACGTTATCACACGGCAGCAGCGCCGCCAGCGGATGCTCTTCGCGCACCGCTTCAACGCCGACGCGGGCTTTACCGTTAGCGTCAAAGCGCGCGACGTAGCGCAGCACCAGGCCCATTTCGCGCGCCGCTTCCAGACGCTGCAGCATCTGCTCGTTCAGCGCTTCGCCGTTCTCAAAGAAGTGATCGACAGACCCCTCTTCGCAGTGGGCGGGCACCAGCGACTCAACGCGCACCTGATCCGGCTCGATGTTGTAACCCGCCTCACGGGCCAGGATCACCAGCTTGCGCATGACGTCTTTCCCGGAGAGATCGACGCGCGGGTCCGGTTCCGTCAGCCCCTGCTGCCAGGCCTGATCGACGAGGTCTGTAAACGGCACTGTGCCGTCAAACTGCAGGAACAGCCATGAGAGGGTGCCGGAGAAAATACCGCTCAGCGCCAGAATGGTATCGCCGCTATCAATTAAATCGCGCACCGTATGGTTGACCGGTAAACCGGCGCCGACGGTGGCGTTGTACAGCCAGTGGCGCCCGGTCTTCTCGAACGCGTCGTGGATCTGGCGATACTTACTGCTGCTGCTGGCGCCAGCCAGCTTATTCGCGCTGATAACGTGGAAACCATGGCTGGCGAAATCGAGGTACTGGTCGGCCAGCTGCGCGCTGGCGGTTACGTCCAGCACCACTAAATCATCGTACGGATGCGCGCGCATCCACAGGAACAGCGACTCTTCATCCTGCTCAACGGCCTCATCATTAAAGAAAGCCAGCGCGCGACTGGCGTCAAGGCCTTCGTAATTAAGCAGGCTACGGCGACTATCCACGACCCCGGCAAGGATGAATTCAAACCCGGTGCGGGCGGAAAGCGTGGTCTGCTCGCGAGCGAACAGCTCCAGCCAGCGGGACCCGATATTACCTTTGCCAAACAGCACCAGGCCAATGCGTTTTTCCGCGCGGAACAACGACTGATGCAGCCCCTGAATAAGGCTTTCCGTCGGCCCGGCGCGCAGCACCGCGACCAGGCTGATGCCCTCTTCTGATTGCCAGGTAAACTCTACCGGCTGGCCCTTCAGCTGCTGCCAGAAACGGTGGCAGTGCAGCGGATTGCGGGTCACGCCAGCGCCAACCATCGCCACCAGCGCCAGTTTCTGACGCAGGCGCAGCTCGCCCGGCAGCCCCGCTTCGTCCAGCAGCTTCAGCGCGCTGTCGGCCACTTCAGAGGTGTAGCAGAACTGCAGCAGCTTACGGTCGGCGTGTACGCCAACCGCCAGCGGACGCAGCTGGGCGCGTTTTAAAATAGCGTCCAGCTCCTTATGCGCCAGTTTGAAATCCTGGCCGCCGGGTACCTGGAACTCAATCAGGCAGACATCATCATGGCTGGTCACGATACGCGCCCCGGTACCGGAAGCCAGCACGCGTTCGATGCGCGTTGAGCCCTGATCCGGGGTGTAGCTACAGCGTAATTGTAAATCGATATCGCTGCCGGAGACCGGCTGCAGCGTACGGGCATGCAGCACCGGCGCCGCCAGGCGGGCCAGTTCGCTGGCCTCATCCAGGCGCAGCAGCGGCAGCAGGCAGGCGTCTTTCACTTTACGCGGATCCGCGCTGTAGACCCCGGCCACGTCGCTCCAGATAGTGACGCGAGACGCCCCGGCCAGGGCGCCGATTTGGGTGGCGGAATAGTCGGAACCGTTACGTCCCAGCAGGACGGTTTCCCCGGCGTTGTTACGCGAAATAAAGCCGGTCACCACCAGACGCTTGTTCGGGTGCTGCGCTATCAGCTGCTGCAAAAGCGGATAGGATAAGCCTTCATCCACCTGCGGCTGCGCGGAGCGCTCGGCGCGCAGGAAGCTACGCGCATCCAGCCAGGCGGCTTCTACGCCAAGATGGTTCAGCACCGCCGCCATCAGGCGGGCCGACCAGACTTCGCCGTGACCGACGACTTCGGCGTATACCGCGTCGGTGACGCCGCCGTCAAGCAGCCCGGCAAGGCGCTCAAGATCCTGAATAAAGATGGCAATCAGCGTGTCGGCTGCGTCTGGTGACAGCAGTCCGGAGATGAGCTCCATCTGATAACGACGGAGCGATTGTTGCACCTGATGCGCAGAAAGGCGATCGGTCTGGCTGAGCTTCAGCCAGCTGATCAACTGGTTGGTGGTACTGCCGGCGGCAGAGACGACCATCATGTCGCCCGCCTGCGAATACTCCGTCATAATACCCGCGACGCGCAGGTAACATTTCGCATCCGCTAAACTACTCCCACCAAATTTGTGCAGCTGACGACCCTTCGCCCCTGCCTGCGCAATCACACTCATGTTTATTCCTCGTTTGCTGCCCGGAAGCCATTTTCCAGGTCGGCAATTAAATCTTCACCATCTTCAATACCGGTCGAAATACGCAGAAGCGTTTCTGAGATCCCGGCGGCCGCACGCGCTTCAGGCGCCATGCCCGCATGGGTCATCGTCGCTGCGTGGGAAATCAGACTTTCCACGCCGCCCAGCGATTCCGCCAGCGTAAACAGCGATAACCCGCTCAGGAAACGACGCAGCGTCTGCTCATCGCCATCCAGTTCGAAGCTTAACATCGCCCCAAAACCTTTTTGCTGACGCGCCGCAATCTCATGCCCCTGGTTTTCCGGCAGGGACGGATGGTACAGTTTTTTCACCAGCGGCTGGGATTTCAGATAGTCGACAATCGCCAGCGCGTTACGCTGCGCCACTTCCATACGCGGAGAGAGCGTACGTAAGCCGCGCAGCAGCAGATAGCTATCAAACGCTCCACCGGTAACGCCGATATTATTCGCCCACCATGCCAGTTCGGTGACGGTCGCCGGATCTTTAGCGATCACCACCCCGGCCACGACGTCAGAGTGGCCGTTCAAATATTTAGTGCACGAATGCAACACCAGATCGGCGCCCAGCGCCAGCGGATTCTGCAAAGCCGGGCTCAGGAAGGTGTTATCAACCACGCTGACCGCTCCGGCCTCACGCGCCAGACCGCAGATTTTCGCAATATCCACAACTCTCAGCAATGGATTACTTGGGCTTTCGACCAGAACCAGCTTCGGTTTTTCCGCCAGCGCGGCGCTCAGCGCCTGCTCGTCGTTTTGATCGACAAACAGCACGCGATAGCAGCCGCGCTTCGCCAGGCTGTCAAACAGGCGGTAGCTGCCGCCGTAGCAGTCGTGCGGCGCCACCAGCAGATCGCCCGGTTTCAGAAATACGGTGGTGACCAGCAAAATGGCCGACATGCCGGTATTGGTCAGGACCGCCCCCGCGCCGCCCTCCAGCTCCGCCAGCGCACGCTGCACCACATCACGGGTCGGGTTACCGCGACGAGAGTAGTCGTGGGCGCGAGGTTCGTTAAATCCGGTGAAATTATAGGTGCTGGAGAGATGAATGGGCGGGACAACGCAACCGTACTGCTCGTCGTCATTTAAACCGCTACGCACTGCGATGGTGGCCTGTTTACGCGTCATGTTGGGGAGTTCCTGGGCTGAGTCGGTGAAAAGTCAGGCTCCAGAGTAATCATTGTTATAATAGACGTCAATACATCTGGACATCTAAACTTCTTTGCGTATAGATTGAGCAAACTGGAAATAGCCGTTAAAATTATATGCATTAGCGCACATCCGTAGCGGCTTGTTTGGTGCCAGACGCGCCCCTCTACGGTAAACTACGCGCAATTATGGCCAGGACTCGCGTTCAGGCCCTTAACTAATGAATAGAGGATTAAAGGTAACTCATGGCTGAATGGAGCGGCGAATATATCAGCCCATACGCTGAGCACGGTAAGAAGAGTGAGCAAGTAAAAAAAATTACGGTTTCCATTCCTCTGAAGGTGTTAAAAATCCTCACCGATGAACGCACGCGTCGTCAGGTGAATAACCTGCGGCACGCGACTAACAGCGAACTGCTGTGCGAAGCGTTCCTGCATGCCTTTACCGGTCAACCGTTGCCTAACGATGAAGACCTGCGTAAAGAGCGCAGCGATGAAATCCCGGAAGCGGCGAAAGAGATTATGCGCGAACTGGGCATCGACCCGGATACGTGGGAATACTAAAACCATAAAAAAGGGCAGAAGAAATCTTCTGCCCTTTTTTCTCGCGTTTAGCGCAAGAGAAACAAAAAAGCCGCCCTGAGGCGGCTTCTTCAGCAAATTACTTGCTGGTACCCGGTACGCTGAAGCGCTTGTTGAAGCGGTCAACACGGCCACCGGTAGCAACATCACGCTGTTTGCCAGTGTAGAACGGGTGGCATTTACCGCACACGTCGAGGTTCAGGTCGTGACCTACGGTAGAACGGATTTTCATGACGTTACCGCAAGAGCAGGAAGCAGTAACTTCTTCGTATTTCGGATGAATATCTTTTTTCATGGGAGAACCTCAGTTAAGGCCGCGTCGCTCTTCCAGCCCTAACGCCAGACACCACGCGATGTTAATAATTTCCCGGTGCGATTGCGCGAAGCGAAATTCCCGGGTAATAGATTTTGATGTCGCACAAAGCGCATCAAAGGCGGCGAATCATACAGAATTTGACCAGCATATGCAAACTGATCCGCGAGCCCTTATCACAATGTGTATACTAACCCGCCAGATTTCAAGTCAGGAAGATTAAATGCCCGTCGCTCACGTTGCCCTGCCCGTTCCGCTGCCCCGCACTTTTGACTATTTGCTGCCTGAAGGTATGCCGGTCAAAGCGGGCTGTCGCGTACGCGTCCCGTTCGGCAAACAGGAGCGGATAGGTATCGTAACGGCGGTCAGTGAGCGCAGCGAACTGCCGCTCGACGAACTTAAGCCGGTGGCCGAAGTTCTTGATGCCGAGCCGGTCTTCTCCGCTTCGGTCTGGCGGCTGCTGCTGTGGGCGGCGGATTACTACCATCATCCCATCGGCGATGTGCTGTTTCACGCGCTACCGATCGTGCTGCGCCAGGGGAAGCCCGCCAGCGCGACGCCAATGTGGTACTGGTTTGCCACCGAACAGGGGCAAGCGGTTGATATCAACAGCCTTAAGCGCTCACCGAAACAGCAGCAGGCGCTGGCTGCGCTGCGTCAGGGCAAGATCTGGCGCCATCAGGTTGCCGAACTCGAATTTAACGACGCCGCCCTGCAGGCGCTGCGGGGTAAAGGCCTGGCCGAACTCGCCAGCGAAGCGCCCGCGATCGCCGACTGGCGCACGAGCTTCTCGGTACCCGGCGAGCGCCTGCGGCTCAATACCGAACAGGCCACCGCCGTGGGCGCGATTCACAGCGCCTCGGACAGCTTTTCCGCCTGGCTGCTGGCCGGGATCACCGGTTCGGGCAAAACGGAAGTGTATCTGAGCGTCCTTGAAAACGTACTGGCGCTGGGGCGCCAGGCGCTGGTGATGGTGCCGGAGATCGGCCTGACGCCGCAGACTATCGCCCGTTTCCGCCACCGCTTTAGCGCCCCGGTGGAAGTGCTGCACTCCGGACTGAACGACAGCGAACGCCTCTCCGCGTGGCTAAAAGCCAAAAACGGCGAAGCGGCGATTGTTATCGGTACCCGCTCGTCGCTATTTACCCCTTTTAAAGACCTCGGGGTCATCGTCATCGATGAAGAGCACGACAGCTCTTATAAACAGCAGGAAGGCTGGCGCTATCACGCCCGCGATCTGGCGGTCTGGCGCGCCCACAGCGAACAAATTCCAATTATCCTCGGCTCGGCGACCCCGGCGCTGGAGACGCTTCATAACGTCCGCCAGGGCAAGTATCGCCAGCTGAAGCTCACCAAACGAGCGGGCAATGCGCGCCCGGCTCAGCAGCACGTTCTGGATTTAAAGGGCCAGCAGCTGCAGGCCGGACTGTCTCCGGCGCTCATTGGCCGCATGCGCCAGCATCTGCAGGCCGATAACCAGGTGATTCTGTTTTTGAACCGCCGCGGCTTCGCGCCGGCGCTTCTGTGCCACGACTGCGGCTGGATAGCGGAGTGTCCGCGCTGCGACAGCTACTACACGCTGCACCAGGCTCAGCATCATTTGCGCTGCCACCACTGCGACAGCCAGCGCCCGATTCCGCGCCAGTGCCCCTCCTGCGGCTCAACGCATCTGGTACCGGTAGGTTTGGGGACCGAACAGCTTGAGCAGGCGCTGGGACCGCTGTTTCCCGATATCCCGATTTCCCGTATCGACCGGGATACCACCAGCCGCAAAGGCGCGCTTGAGCAATATCTTGCCGACGTCAATCGCGGCGGCGCGCGCATTCTTATCGGCACCCAAATGCTGGCGAAGGGGCACCACTTCCCGGATGTCACCCTGGTTTCCCTGCTGGACGTTGACGGCGCGCTGTTTTCCGCCGATTTCCGCTCGGCGGAGCGCTTCGCTCAGCTCTACACGCAGGTTTCAGGCCGCGCAGGCCGGGCGGGCAAACAGGGCGAGGTGATCCTGCAGACCCACCACCCGGAACACCCGCTGCTGCAAACGCTGCTTTATAAAGGATACGACGCGTTTGCCGAGCAGGCGCTGGCGGAACGGCAAAGCATGCAGCTGCCGCCGTGGACCAGCCACGTGCTGATTCGCGCCGAGGATCATAACAACCAGCAGGCGCCACTTTTTTTACAACAGCTGCGCAACCTGCTGCAGGCCAGCCCGCTGGCCGATAAGAAACTGTGGGTGCTCGGGCCGGTTCCGGCGCTGGCGCCAAAGCGTGGCGGCCGCTGGCGCTGGCAAATTCTCCTCCAGCATCCGTCGCGCGTTCAGCTACAGCATATCGTCAGCGGAACGCTGGCGTTGATTAACACGCTGCCGGAAGCGCGAAAAGTGAAATGGGTTCTGGACGTCGATCCTATTGAAGGTTAAGGCTTCTCTTGCGAGGCGGATCGAAAAATTCAACCATCGTCACGTTTTTCATGAAAATTCTGTAACTCTCTGGATGTACTATCTGTTAAAAATGTTGCTGATGTCAGAACGCCAGGGATGTGTCTGCGCCAGTCAGCGAGGAGAAATCAGGTGAAGCCCAAAAAACAGGTCGTTGCCGCCACTATGAAAGACGTTGCCCAAAAGGCAAACGTTTCCACGGCAACCGTATCCCGAGCGTTAATGAATCCCGATAAGGTTTCGCAGAGCACCCGTAACCGGGTCGAGCAGGCCGCGCTGGAAGTCGGCTATTTACCGCAATCGCTCGGGCGCAATATGAAGCGCAACGAGTCACGCACCATTCTGGTGATTGTGCCGGATATCTGCGACCCCTTTTTCAGCGAGATTATTCGCGGTATTGAAGTCACCGCGGCGGAACAGGAGTACCTGGTGCTGATTGGCGATTGCGCCCACCAGAACCGTCAGGAAAAGACCTTTATCGACCTGATCATTACCAAGCAGATCGACGGTATGCTGCTGCTTGGCTCCCGTTTGCCCTTCGATGCGGGCGTAGAGGAGCAGCGCAATCTGCCGCCGATGGTCATGGCCAATGAATTCGCTCCCGAGCTTGAGCTGCCGACGGTGCATATCGATAACCTCACCGCCGCCTTTAACGCCGTTAACTATCTGCACGAGCTGGGGCATCGCCGCATCGGCTGTATCGCCGGCCCGGAAGAGATGCCGCTGTGCCATTATCGCCTGCAGGGCTATGTCCAGGCGCTGCGTCGTAGCGGGATAACCGTCGATCCGCACTATATCGCCCGCGGCAATTTTACCTATGAAGCCGGCGCCAACGCCCTCGAACAGCTGCTGACGCTGCCGGTACCGCCGACGGCTGTTTTCTGCCATAGCGATATTATGGCGCTGGGGGCATTATCGCTGGCGAAACGTCGCGGCCTGAAAGTTCCTGAAGATCTGTCTATTATTGGTTTCGATAACATCTCTTTGTCTGAATTTTGCGATCCGCCATTGACGACCGTCGCGCAACCACGTTTTGATATTGGCCGCGAAGCGATGCTGCTTTTATTGGATCAACTGCACGGTCACAGCGTCAGCAGCGGTTCACGATTACTCGACTGCGAGCTTATCGTTCGCAGCAGTACGCGAAAAATCCGAACATAACCTTCAGGCTTTCGGGCCTGCCCTTCTGGTCAAAGGCCCGCCGCTTAAGTAACATGGCGGGCTGAAAAACGAATAAGACAGCGAAACGATAGTGGCACAACGAGATTATGTACGCCGCAGCCAACCGGCTTCTTCGCGGCGCAAAAAGAGCAATACCCGAAGCTCAAGGAACAAGCAAGGCGGCCTTTCGGCGGTTTCACCGACTATGGTGGCGATCGCTGCGGCAGTGCTGGTGGCCTTTATCGGTGGACTGTACTTCATCACGCACCATAAGAAAGAAGAGGCTGAAGCGCTGCAAAACCGCCAGGCCGCTGGCAACGGCCTCCCGCCGAAGCCAGAAGAGCGCTGGCGCTATATTAAAGAGCTGGAGAGCCGTCAGCCCGGCGTACGTGCGCCTACGGAACCCACGGCAGGCGGCGAAGTCATGAAGCCGGAGCAGCTGACGGACGAGCAGCGCCAGCTGTTGGCGCAAATGCAGGCCGATATGCGTCAGCAGCCTACGCAGCTGACCGAAGTGCCGTGGAATGAACAAACCCCGGCGCAGCGCCAGCAGACCCTGCAGCGTCAGCGTTTAGTTCAGCAGCAGCAGCTCGCTCAGGTGCAGCAGCAGACACAGACGCAGGTACAGCAACCGCGAACCCAGCCGCGGGCCGTCGAGCAGCCGAAACCGGTGCAGCAGCCGCCGAAGCAAACGGCGTCGAACCAGCAGCCGTATCAGGATCTGCTGCAAACGCCGGCGCATACCAGTACCGCGCAGCCTAAAACCCAGGCCGCCGCGCCGGTAACCCGCGTTGAAGAGGCGCCAAAAACCGCCGCCGCGGAGAAAAAAGACGATCGCAGCTGGATGATCCAGTGCGGCTCCTTTAAAGGCGCTGAGCAGGCGGAAACCGTGCGCGCGCAGCTGGCGTTTGAAGGCTTCGCCTCGCACATCACTACCAATAACGGCTGGAACCGCGTGGTAATTGGGCCGCTGAAAGGCAAAGAAAACGCCAGCAATATGATTGAACGGCTGAAAATGGCCGGACACGCAAACTGCATTCGTCTCGCCGCCAGGGGTTGAAACCCTCAAAATCCCCCCCATCTATAATTGCATTCTGCCCCGCGTAACCGCGGGGCCCCTATTCCGCTTTTGCAACCAAGGGGTCTGCTCGTGACTACAATTGTAAGTGTTCGCCGTAACGGCCATGTCGTTATTGCCGGTGATGGCCAGGCCACGCTGGGCAACACCGTAATGAAAGGCAACGTCAAAAAAGTGCGCCGCCTGTACAACGACAAAGTGATCGCCGGCTTTGCGGGCGGCACCGCTGACGCCTTCACGCTGTTCGAACTGTTTGAACGTAAGCTGGAAATGCATCAGGGCCACCTGGTGAAGGCCGCCGTTGAGCTGGCGAAAGACTGGCGTACCGACCGCATGCTGCGCAAGCTGGAAGCGCTGCTGGCCGTGGCTGACGAAAACGCATCGCTTATCATCACCGGTAACGGTGACGTGGTGCAGCCAGAAAACGATTTGATTGCTATCGGCTCCGGCGGTCCTTACGCCCAGGCCGCGGCTCGCGCCCTGCTGGAAAATACCGATATGGGCGCACGCGATATCGCAGAGAAAGCGTTGAATATTGCAGGTGATATCTGCATTTATACCAACCACTTCCATACCATCGAAGAATTACCGTCTAAAGCGTAAGGATCTCCCATGTCTGAAATGACCCCACGCGAAATTGTCAGCGAACTGGACAAACACATTATCGGCCAGGACGCAGCCAAGCGCTCCGTCGCCATCGCTCTGCGTAACCGCTGGCGTCGTATGCAGCTCAACGAAGAGCTGCGTCACGAAGTCACGCCCAAAAACATTCTGATGATCGGCCCGACCGGCGTCGGTAAAACGGAAATCGCCCGTCGTCTGGCAAAGCTTGCCAACGCGCCGTTCATCAAAGTTGAAGCGACGAAATTCACCGAAGTGGGCTATGTTGGTAAAGAAGTGGACTCCATCATCCGCGATCTGACCGATGCGGCGATCAAAATGGTGCGCATGCAGTCCATCGACAAAAACCGCTATCGTGCGGAAGAACTGGCGGAAGAGCGCATCCTTGACGTGCTGATCCCGCCGGCGAAAAACAACTGGGGCCAGGCTGAACAGCCTCAGGAACCGTCCGCCGCGCGTCAGTCTTTCCGTAAAAAACTGCGCGAAGGGCAGCTCGATGATAAAGAGATTGAGATCGATCTCGCTGCTGCGCCGATGGGCGTTGAAATCATGTCCCCTCCGGGCATGGAAGAGATGACCAGCCAGCTGCAGTCCATGTTCCAGAACCTGGGCGGCCAGAAGCAAAAACCGCGTAAGCTGAAAATTAAAGACGCGATGAAGCTGCTGATTGAAGAAGAAGCGGCGAAGCTGGTCAACCCGGAAGAGCTGAAGCAGGATGCCATCGACGCCGTTGAGCAGCACGGTATCGTGTTTATCGACGAAATCGATAAAATCTGTAAGCGCGGCGGCAACTCCTCCGGCCCGGACGTATCCCGCGAAGGCGTACAGCGCGATCTGCTGCCGCTGGTTGAAGGCTGCACCGTCTCCACCAAGCACGGCATGGTGAAAACCGATCATATTCTGTTTATCGCTTCCGGCGCGTTCCAGGTGGCCAGCCCGTCTGACTTAATCCCGGAGCTGCAGGGTCGTCTGCCGATTCGCGTTGAGCTGAAAGCGCTGACCACCCACGACTTCGAGCGCATCCTGACCGAGCCGAACGCGTCCATCACCGTGCAGTATAAAGCGCTGATGGCCACCGAAGGCGTCAATATCGAGTTCACGGAAGATGGCATCAAGCGTATCGCTCAGGCCGCGTGGCAGGTCAACGAGACCACCGAGAACATCGGTGCGCGTCGTCTGCATACCGTACTGGAGCGTCTGATCGAAGACATCTCCTACGATGCCAGCGAAATGAATGGCCAAACCGTCACCATCGATGCGGAATATGTCGGTAAGCATCTGGATGTTCTGGTGGCAGATGAAGATCTGAGCCGTTTTATCTTATAATCCGGTTCAATATATTTTCATCACTATAGATGGGGCTATAGATACCCTAAATAATTCGAGTTGTGGAAAGGCAGCCGCTGGCTGATGGCCCTCATTTATCCCGGCAGTGCCTGGGGTGAATGCGCGTCGCCAACGCATCTGCAGCTTGAAGTATGAAGGGTAGAGCCCCATTTTTTATTGGCCGGGACTTATGACCGAACACGCTATCACTCGCACCCAGGCCTGGCTGGAAAGCCTGCGCCCCAAAACGTTACCTCTGGCCTTTGCCGCCATTATTGTCGGCTCCGCGCTTGCCTGGCATCAGGGCAGCTTCGATCCCTGGGTTGCCCTGCTGGCCATCATCACCGCCGGTTTATTACAAATCCTCTCCAATCTGGCCAACGATTATGGCGACGCAGTAAAAGGCAGCGATAAACCTGACCGTATCGGCCCCCTGCGCGGGATGCAGAAAGGGGCAATCACCCAGGCGCAGATGAAACGCGCGTTGATTCTCACCGTGGTGCTGATTTGTCTCTCTGGCCTGGCGCTGCTGTTCCTGGCCTGGCAGACCATGGCCGATTTTATCGGTTTTATGGTGCTTGGCGGGCTATCGATCGTGGCCGCCATTACCTACACCGTCGGCACTCGTCCTTACGGCTACATCGGCCTTGGCGATATCTCCGTGCTGGTGTTCTTCGGCTGGCTTAGCGTGGTCGGGAGCTGGTACCTCCAGGCGCACAGCGTTGAAGCGGTTATTTTCTTACCCGCCACCGCCTGCGGTCTGCTGGCAACGGCGGTGCTGAATATTAACAACCTGCGTGATATCGACAGCGATCGTGAAAACGGTAAAAACACCCTCGCCGTGCGCCTGGGGCCGGTTAACGCTCGCCGCTACCACGCCTGCCTGCTGTTTGGCGCGCCGCTGTGCCTGGCGCTGTTTAACCTTCTCTCGCTGCATAATCCGTGGGGTTGGCTGTTCCTGCTGGCAACGCCGCTGCTGGTCAAACAGGCGCGTTATGTGATGCGCGAACGCGACCCTGTCGCCATGCGTCCAATGCTCGAAAGAACGGTTAAAGGGGCGCTGCTGACCAACCTGCTGTTTGTTATCGGAATTATTTGCAGCCGGCTTGTGGGTTAACTGACAAATATCAATTAACAATTGATGATTTTGCCAACAGTACGATTCACGCGATATACTGAAAATTCTCGCAGCAACTGAACGTTAAGCCTATGAAATACGATACTTCCGAGCTTTGTGACATCTACCAGGAGGATGTCAACGTCGTGGAACCTCTGTTCTCCAACTTTGGGGGGCGCTCGTCGTTTGGTGGACAAATCATCACGGTAAAATGTTTCGAGGATAACGGGTTGCTCTACGATATGCTCGAACAGAACGGCCGTGGTCATGTCCTGTTGGTTGACGGCGGTGGTTCCGTTCGACGCGCATTGATTGACGCTGACCTGGCGCGTCTGGCCGTACAAAACGAGTGGGAAGGGCTGGTCGTTTATGGCGCTGTGCGTCAGGTTGACGATCTGGAAGAGCTGGATATCGGCATCCAGGCGCTGGCGGCCATCCCCGTCGGGGCCGCAGGTGAAGGTATCGGCGAAAGCGACGTGCGCGTCAACTTCGGCGGCGTCACCTTCTTTTCCGGCGACCATCTCTACGCCGATAATACCGGGATTATCCTCTCCGAGGATGCCCTGGATATCGAGTAGCGTCCCGCCCATAAAAAAGGCCTTCTCTCTGAGAAGGCCTTTTTATTTCCGCCGGAGGCTTAGTACAGCTTCTTAGCGCAATCCAGCCAGTCGCTTTTGAACGGACGCTTCATGTTTTCGATAGCGTCGATAATGTCGTGGTGAACCAGCTTCTCGTTCTGAATACCAACGCAGCGGCCGCCGAAGCCCTGCAGCAGCAGGTCAATCGCGTACGCGCCCATGCGGGATGCCAGAATACGGTCATAAGGAACCGGAGAGCCGCCGCGCTGAATGTGGCCCAGTACGGTGGCACGAGTTTCACGGCCGGTCTCTTTCTCGATGTAGTGAGCCAGCTCGTCGACGTCGCACATATGCTCGGTGATCGCCACAATCGCGTGTTTTTTGCCTTTCGCGATACCCGCCTTAATTTCTGAAACCAGGTCGTCGCGCGTGTATTCAACCTCAGGCACCATGATGAACTCACAGCCGCCGGAGATAGCTGCCGCCAGGGTCAGATCGCCGCAGTAGCGGCCCATCACTTCAACAACGGAAATACGCTGGTGGGAGGAAGAGGTGTCACGCAGGCGGTCAATGGCCTCTACCACGGTGCTCAATGCGGTAAAGAAGCCGATGGTATAGTCGGTGCCTTTAATATCGTTGTCGATGGTGCCCGGCAGACCGATGCAAGGGAAGCCCATCTCAGTCAGACGCACGGCCCCCATGTAGGAACCGTCACCACCGATAACCACCAGCGCATCCAGGCCGCGCTTTCTCATATTTTCAATCGCGACGGCGCGAATATGTTCTTCGCGGAATTCTGGAAAACGCGCCGACCCCAGGAAGGTGCCGCCGCGGTTGATCATGTCGGAAACGCTGTAGCGGTCGAGCTGAACCATACGATCTTCATACAGGCCGAGGTAACCGTCATAGATTCCAAAAACTTCCAGACCTTCCGTTAATGCCGCACGCACAACGCCACGAATTGCTGCGTTCATGCCCGGGGCATCACCGCCACTTGTCAACACACCGATTTTCTTAATCATGACTACCTCTGAACTTAGGAAGCAAAAAATAATCCTGTTGCCTGAAGCGCCCCTCACGAGGAGTGCACAACGATAATTGCAATAGTATATCAAACGCTTCTGGCTGAATTGATTCAGGTCAGACCAAATGGCGGTAATTTATACAAAAAATGCCGATCCGCCCCACACTTTTACATCGAGTTTACAGACTATAACCTAAAGATCATAAAACACCCTGCCGCCCTAACGGCACCACAGAGCAGGGGTCCTGGTGGATAATGACATCGGACCCGGGAAAACGGAGCAACAGCGCCTGCTCCACCTGGTCGGCAATCACGTGTGCCTGAACCAGCGGGAGGTTATCTTCCATTTCCAAATGAATCTGAATAAAGCGAGTCGGCCCTGACTGCCGCGTTCGTAGATCGTGCGCCCCGCTGACGCCTGGCCACGCGGTCACGATATTGATAATTTCCTGGCGTTCCTCATCAGGAAGCGCGCGGTCTAACAACGACTGAACGGCGTCATAAGCCATGCGCAGCGCGCTATATAAAATATAGACGCCTATACCTAATGCAAACAGCGCATCAGCACGGTGCCAGCCGTACCAGGAGAGGGCCAGCGCCACCAGAATTGCGCCGTTCATCATAACATCAGACTGATAATGAAGCATATCCGCCCGTACCGCCTGACTTTGTGTTTTTCTTACTACCCAGCGCTGGAACGTGACCAGCAGCAGCGTGCTGACCAGCGCAATCAGCGTCACCACCATCCCTACGCCCGCCGCATTCATCGGCTCAGGACGAACGAGATGATCAATACCGGTCAAGAACAGAAACAGCGCCGAGCCGGAGACAAACATACTTTGCGCCAGCGCGGCCAGCGATTCCGCTTTACCATGGCCAAAGGTATGTTCTTCATCGGCAGGCTGCAGCGAATAACGCACCACCAGCAGGTTGGTCAACGAGGCGGCGATATCCACCAGTGAATCAACCAGCGCCGCCAGAATACTCACAGACCCGGTATACCACCATGCAAAAATCTTGATCAAAAGTAACGCAGAGGCCATCACCGTCGCCGCAATCGCCGCGCGGCTCACCAGCTGCCCATAAGATTGATTCATAAACGCTCCTTACTTCGCGATGCGCTTAGTATAACCCGATCTTTTACCGGGACGGGGAGGCAGGAGAGTGCTGAATAACGGGCAAAAAAAACCCCCACATCATGTGGGGGAAGACAGGGATGGTGTCTATGGCAAGGAAAACAGGGTTGTTACTGGGGTTGCAGGGTATTGCTACTACTCGAAAGCATCATCGCTGAGCCTTTTTGCATCCGTGCAACCTCACGCAACTGATCCATTCGTTGCTGGTGCTTAGCGTTTAAAACCGCTTGCTGCTCTGGCGTTAGCAGGTGATACATCTGGTTGCGAACTTTTGCCATTTCAACCTGGCGGGCAACCTGTTCCTGCGCCATCTTATCTGCCTGAGCGCGTACAGCGTTTTCATCAAAATTTTCTGCGGTGACAAGGCGATGCATTGTCTCCATTTCGCTAACATTAACGGGTGGCCTGTCGTGGCGTGCCCGCTGCATAAGATCTCGTAACTGTTGCCGTTGGTGTTCAGTTAAACTTATGCCGTCAAACATATGGCTCTGGCTGCTGCGCTGGACCCCTTCGTCTCCGGGAAGCCAGTTAACGCTGGTGACGACTTCAGCGGCTTGGCTATATGCACTTAGCGCCAGCGTTGAGGCCATGACGGCAGCGATAACATTGCGCATCACATACTCCCAAAACGTTTGTGTCGCGATTCAACGAGAGAGAGTTTACGATGCAGGCTGCAAACATGCGTCAGGGGGTGTAAAACAACGTAAAGTCATGGATTAGCGAGCCTTGATGACGTAATTTCTGCCTCGGAGGTATTTAAACAATGAATAAAATCCTGTTAGTAGATGATGACCGGGAGCTCACCTCCCTGTTAAAAGAGCTGCTCGATATGGAAGGTTTTAATGTGCTCGTCGCCCATGATGGGGAACAGGCGCTGGCCCTTCTGGACGACAGCATCGATTTACTTTTGCTTGATGTGATGATGCCGAAGAAAAACGGTATCGACACGCTCAAAGAGTTGCGTCAGACACACCAGACCCCGGTTATCATGCTAACGGCCCGCGGGAGCGAGCTGGATCGCGTTCTCGGCCTCGAGCTGGGCGCGGACGATTATTTGCCTAAGCCGTTCAACGATCGTGAGCTGGTGGCGCGTATACGCGCGATTCTGCGCCGGTCGCACTGGAGCGAGCAGCAGCAGACAACCGAAGCCGGTTCACCGACGCTGGAAGTGGATGCGCTAAGCCTTAACCCCGGCCGCCAGGAAGCCAGCTTCGATGGTCTGACCCTCGAGCTGACCGGCACCGAGTTCACCCTGCTCTATCTTCTGGCGCAGCATCTTGGCCAGGTGGTATCGCGTGAGCATCTTAGCCAGGAAGTGCTGGGTAAACGCCTGACGCCATTCGATCGCGCAATCGATATGCACATCTCCAACCTGCGGCGCAAGCTGCCGGAGCGCAAAGACGGCCATCCGTGGTTTAAAACCCTGCGCGGACGCGGCTATCTGATGGTATCGGCTTCATGATTGGAAGTTTAACCGCACGCATCTTCGCTATTTTCTGGCTCACGCTGGCGCTGGTGTTGATGCTGGTTCTGATGCTGCCTAAGCTGGACTCGCGCCAGATGACCGAGCTGCTGGAGAGCGAGCAACGTCAGGGCATCATGATTGAACAGCACGTCGAGGCCGAACTGGCGAACGATCCGCCAAACGACCTGATGTGGTGGCGTCGTCTGTTTCGCGCCATCGATAAGTGGGCTCCGCCGGGCCAGCGTTTGCTGCTGGTCACCAGCGAAGGTCGCGTTATCGGTGCCGAACGCAACGAAATGCAGATTATCCGCAACTTTATCGGCCAGGCGGATAACGCCGACCATCCGCAGAAAAAGCGCTATGGTCGCCTGGAAATGGTCGGGCCTTTTTCCGTCAGGGATGGAGAAGATAACTACCAGCTCTATCTGATTCGTCCTGCCAATACGTCACAATCAGACTTCATCAATCTGCTGTTCGACCGGCCGCTACTGCTGCTGATCGTCACGATGTTAGTCAGCGCCCCGCTGCTGCTATGGCTGGCGTGGAGCCTGGCGAAACCCGCGCGTAAGCTCAAAAATGCCGCCGATGAAGTCGCCCAGGGCAACCTGCGTCAGCATCCGGAGCTGGAAGCCGGTCCGCAGGAGTTTTTAGCCGCCGGGACCAGTTTTAACCAGATGGTGACCGCGCTGGAGCGCATGATGTCCAGCCAGCATCGTCTGCTGTCCGATATCTCGCACGAACTGCGCACGCCGCTGACCCGCCTGCAGTTAGGCACCGCATTGCTGCGCCGCCGCAGCGGGGAAAGCAAAGAGCTGGAGCGGATTGAGATGGAAGCGCACCGGCTGGATAGCATGATCAACGACCTGCTGGTGATGTCGCGCAATCAGGCGAAAACCGCGCTGGTCAGCGAAACGGTGAAAGCCAACCAGCTGTGGGGCGAGGTGCTGGATAACGCCGCCTTTGAAGCCGAACAGATGGGGAAATCGTTCACCGTCGAGTATCCGCCGGGGCCGTGGCCGCTGTACGGTAACCCCAATGCCCTGGAAAGCGCGCTGGAGAATATCGTGCGTAACGCGCTGCGCTACTCGCATACTAAAATTTCGGTAAGCTTCTCAGTGGATAAAGACGGCATCACGGTGAACGTCGATGATGACGGCCCGGGCGTGAGTCCGGAGGATCGCGAGCAGATTTTCCGTCCGTTCTACCGTACCGATGAGGCGCGCGACCGCGAGTCTGGCGGTACCGGCCTGGGGCTGGCGATTGTCGAGGCGGCGATTCAACAGCATCGCGGTTGGGTGAAAGCCGACGACAGCCCGCTGGGCGGCCTGCGCTTAACCCTCTGGCTACCGCTGTACAAGCGCACCTGATCCCCCCGGCCTGGCTTCGCCGGGCCGGGTTCGAAACGGGTAGATACTGTTATGCCATGCAAGCATTTTTCGTATGCAGTGTGGCATCGAACG
>NZ_JAWXQV010000060.1:0-38858 GCF_033843325.1 Klebsiella sp. JN_Kp126
TTTGGCAGACGGCGGTGAACCCGTAGCCCGGGCAAGGCGCGTCAAGCGCCGCCCCGGGAGCAGAGCGCAGAGAGGGGGAATTTCCCGGAGGCGATGCTGGCGCATCTGTCCGGGCTACCGTTTGGCAGACGGCGGTGAACCCGTAGCCCGGGCAAGGCGCGATAAGCGCCGCCCCCGGGGGCCGGGCGCAGAGGATTTAGCGTCAGAAACGGGATTAGCGGGTGGTGCCGCGCAGCTTCAGCACGCTGGGGACAAAGACGTTTAGCGGCAGCGCACGGCCATCGCGGGCTTTCTCAACCAGCAGGTTGACGCCCTGGCTGCCCATCATTTCTGAATGAATGCGCACCGTGGAGAGCGGCGGAAAGGTAAAACGCGCGGTGGGGATATCGTTAACGCTAATGAGCGAAATATCTTCCGGGATCGAGAGACCGCGTTCATGAATGGCGCGCAGCACGCCGATGGCGATAGAGTCTGACGCGACGAACAGCGCGGTGGGGAAATCCGCCTTTGCCAGCATCGTTTTTGCCAGCTCATAGCCGGAGGAGCTGGAAAACCCGCCGCGCCAGATATCTTCTTCCGAAACCACTCCCTTCAGGCGGCCATATTCGACGAAGGCCACTTCGCGGATGTCGGCTTTACCCGGCTCATCCTGGCCACCAATAAAGCCGATGCGCCGCGCGCCCTGGGCGATAAAAAAGTCGATAACTTCTTTGGCGATGCGCACCAGATCGATATCGACGGCGTCATAGCTGCTGCCGGGTTCATGGAAATCAATAAAGCAGACGTTGTCGGTTAACGCCGTGGCGGCGTCGCGAATCGCCCGCGAAGGCTGGCCGACAATCAGAACGCCGGTCACTTTTTTCAGCTCGGGTAGCGCGTTGTTAAAGTAGCAGTTGGTCAACTCGATACCGAGCTTTTCGCATTGCGTTTCGATGCCGTGGCGGATCGCCAGATAGTAAGGATCGTTGATTTCCAGATCCTGCTGGTAGCTGTAGATGGCCAGAATATGGTGGTGGCCGACGGTGTGAACCTGAGCCTTACGCGAGCTGGTACTTTTATATTCCAGCTTTTCCGCCACCTCAAGAATGCGATGTTTTGTCTCTTCTTTCACGTTCAGAGTGGGGTCGTCGTTTAAAACGCGGGAAACCGTCGCCAGTGAAACGCCTGCTTCGGTCGCGATATCTTTTAGTGTGGCCATTGTTTTCCTTATCTGACGTTGCCCCATCGACGCAAACCATTGTAAAGCAAGCGCGGGCAGCTGCATCTCTTTTCAGTAAATTTCCGCCGTATTATTCATCCCCGCCGCAGCGTTCCCACCGCGCAAAAGAGTGATGAATCTAACATTCTTAGCACTATTATGCGGAAACCTCGCCGACATTTGTTATCTTTTACTAAAATTTTACTTGAGGGGTGCAAGATGGAAACGGTGCTTTATGCTGATTTTGCCAGACTGGAAATGCGTACGGGAAAAATTGTGGCGATAAAACGACATGAGAATGCCGACAAGCTCTATATTGCCCGGATTGATGTTGGCGATCGCACGCTGCAGACGGTAACCAGCCTCGTGCCGTACTACAGCGAAGAAGAGCTGCTGGGAAAAACGGTCGTGGTCCTGTGTAATCTGGCGAAAGCCAAAATGCGCGGTGAAACCTCGGAGTGCATGCTGCTTTGCGCCGAAACCGACGATGGCAGCGAAAGCGTACTGCTTACGCCGGAAAGGGCGATGCCTGCTGGCGTGCGGGTGGTATAACGCAATGCCCTCTCCCAGTGAGGGAGAGGGCAGGTCACTACGCCTCTTCCACCGAAACCCGCAGCGCCGCCAGCGCCAGGCGGGCCGCTTTTAGCACCTGTTCACACTGCTCAGGGGTCAGCGTCAGCGGCGGTTCAATGCGGATCGTCCTTGCGTTGTTGAGCGTTCCGGCCACCAGTACGCGCTGGCGGAACATCTCGCTGGCAAAGTCATAGCCGATTTCGTTATCGACAAACTCAATGGCCATCAGCATACCTTTGCCGCGCACGTCATTCACCAGATCCGGATATTCGCGGGCCAGCTGGCGGAAGCCGTCCAGCAGCATGTCGCCTTTCTGCTCCGCCTGCGCGGGCAGGTTTTGCGTCAGCAACACGTTGATGGTCGCCAGCGCCGCCGCGCAGGCCAGCGGGTTGCCGCCGAACGTGGTGGTATGCAGGAACGGGTTATCGAACAGCACCGAGAATACCTCTTCGGTGGCGACCGTTGCGCCAATCGGCATGACGCCGCCGCCCAGCGCTTTGGCAAGGCACAGAATGTCCGGCTGGACGTTTTCATGCTCGCAGGCGAACATCTTGCCGGTGCGCCCCATGCCGGTTTGCACTTCATCGAGGATCAGCAGCGCGCCAAACTCGTCGCACAGCTTGCGCACCGCGGGCAGATAGCCCGGCGGCGGCAGAATCACCCCGCCTTCGCCCTGAATAGGCTCAAGGATCACCGCCGCGACGTCATCGCCGGTCTTTTTGCACTCGCTCAGCAGGGTGCGCATCGCGTTGATATCGCCAAAAGGCACGTGACGGAATCCCGGCAGCAGCGGCATAAAAGGCTTACGGAAAGTCGATTTCGCGGTGGCCGAAAGCGCGCCCAGCGACTTACCGTGAAACGCGCCGCTGGTGGCGACGAAGGTAAACTTGCCGCGCGGAGACTGATAAGCCTTCGCCAGCTTTAACGCCGCTTCGACCGATTCGGTACCGCTGTTGCTAAAGAAGCTGTATTTCAGTTTGCCTGGCGTTAAGGCCGCCAGGGTTTTAGCCAGCATGGCCCGCAGCGGGTCCAGCAGCTCCTGACTATGAAGGGGTTGTTTAGCGAGCTGATTTTCGACGGCGGAAACGACAACTGGATTACGGTGCCCTACATTAAAAATCCCAAACCCACCCAGGCAGTCGATAAACTCCTGTCCCTGAGTGTCGACAAGCGTATTTAACCCTCCCGCTTGCCACTCTACGGCTCCGTAATCCCCGCCAGCAGTGACCGATTTTCGATACGCTAAAAACCCCGGGTTCACATGCTCTTTAAAGTATTCCCTGACCTCCTGGTTAAGTGATTTCATCTCCTCATGATCGAGCGTTCGCTTCTCAATGAGATTCAGTGCGTGTGCGCTGCAGGCCAGAGCCGATGCGCTGGAAGGTAACCTGTTCAAAATATGCTCCTGGGCGGGGCGTATCACATGATACTGAATTAAGTATTGCAGGGATTACGCCACTTCGGCGCGGGCCAGGAAAATCGGGATAAACGCAACGTGAAACTGCGGTTGAGCAAAATTTAATCTTATCGCGAAATTATTGGCATGTTTTACTCCTGAAGGCGTGAAACCATGCGCAGAAGGGGGCCCGCCGCGTGCTTCGCGGCGGTGCAGGCTGCCCGGCGATGGGGCAGAGGGCTAGTCGAGCTGGGAGATTTCCATTGCCGCGCGGTCAATGACGCCGACGATCTGCTTTAGCTGAGCTTCGGTTATTTCCTGCTGGTTAACCCTTAAATCCAGTACCGCCTTAAAATTCTCCAGCGCGCGCTTCATCTGCGGATTTTTACGCAGTTCACAGCCCACCATGCGCGCCTGCAGCCTGGTCTGAATATGCTCCAGCTGCTCCAGGTTCTCCGCGTGCAGCTGACTGCCTTCGGCGGTAATGGCGATTTTTTTGCGGCCGTTTTCGTCAGCCACGCTGATTAATCCCTGATCCTGAAGTAAATCGAGCGTCGGGTAGATGACGCCGGGGCTCGGGCTGTAGTTGCCCTGGGTCAGGGTTTCGATCTCTTTAATCAGTTCGTAACCGTGGCTGGCATTGCGGGTGAGGATGTCCAGAATCACCAGGCGCAGCTCGCCGTGACCAAAGAAGCGCTGCCGGCGTCCGCCGCCTCTGCGACCGTGCTCGCCGTGTTCGCTATGTTCCCCGTGGCGTCCGCGTGGGCCACGGCCTTCTTCGTGATGGTGTTTCATGTTTTGTTCCTGTGATTATTTGATATATCTAATTTATATCTAAAAATAATAAAGTAGCAACACAGTAGTGATTATATTTTTTATTTAATTGATATTTAACGATTTAATTTTTGATTTTGGCTTTTGAGGCGTTTTTCTATGACTATATCAAAAAATGCTTGCATTCTTTTTTAATGGCAATCATTATCATTTGCAAGATTTTTAGATATATCTATTCCGTTCACGAAGGCGATGAAAGATGACAACGACCAGACACCCCAAATACCCGCAGCGCGTACGTAATGAACTGCGCTTCCGTGAGTTAACCGTATTGCGCGTCGAGCGTATCGGCAGCGCATTCCAGCGTGTCGTGCTGGGCGGAGAGGCGCTGGAAGGCTTTGTTTCCCAGGGTTTTGACGACCACACCAAGCTCTTTTTCCCGGCCGCGGGCGCTGCGTTCACGCCGCCGGAGGTGACGGATGAAGGCATTAACTGGGGCGATGGCGTGCGTCCGGCGACCCGCGACTATACGCCGCTGTACGACGCCGGGCGTCATGAGCTGGCGTACGACTTTTTTATTCACGATGGCGGTATTGCCTGCAGCTGGGCGCTGACGGCGAAAACGGGCGATAAGCTGGTGATCGGCGGGCCGCGCGGTTCGCTGGTGGTGCCGGAAGATTACGCCTGGCAGCTGTATGTGACCGATGAGTCAGGCATGCCCGCGCTGCGCCGCCGTCTGCTGGGATTGCAGCAGCTTCCGACGCGCCCGCAGGTCACGGCGATCGTCACCATTGGCGATGAGTCTTATCAAGATTACCTGGCCGATCTCGATGGTTTTCATATCGAGTGGGTGGTGGGACATCACTCCACTGCCGTGGCCGAGCGCCTGGCGCGGATTGCGGTGCCGGCTGAGGATTATTTTATCTGGCTGACCGGGGAAGGCGCGGTAGTGAAATCGCTGCTGGCGCGCTTTGAAGGCCCGGAGATTGATCCGCAGCTGGTGCGTTCGCAGGCCTACTGGCACAGCAAATAAACGCGGAGAAACCCCGGGTTGCGGCTGGCGCCTTACCCGGGCTACTGGCCCTACCGGCCCGTAGACGGCGGTTAACCCGTAGCCCGGGCAAGGCGCGTTAAGCGCCGCCCCCGGGAGCAGAGCGCAGAGTGGCTGAATTTCCCGGAGGCGATGCTTACGCATCTGTCCGGGCTACCGGCTTGCAGACGGGGGGGGGAACCCGTATCCCGGGCAAGGCGCGTTAAGCGCCGCCCCCGGGAGTAGAGCGCAGAGTGGCAGAATTTCCCGGAGGCGATGCTGCGCATCTGTCCGGGCGACCGGCTTGCAGACGGGGGTGAACCCGTAGCCCGGGCAAGGCGCGTTAAGCGCCGCCCCCGGGAGCAGAGCGCAGAGTGGCTGAATTTCCCGGAGGCGATGCTTACGCATCTGTCCGGGCGACCGGCCCGCAGACGGCTGCGAACCCGTAGCCCTGCTAAGCGCAGCGCGAGCAGGGGAGATGCCAGGGAGACTATTTCTGCGCCAGCGCTTTAAATACCATGGCCACCGCGTGGGCGCCGGGGTCCATATTGCCGCGCAGGCTATCGCTGTTCAGATACGATGCGCGCCCGGCGCCCGCTTTGCTGGCGTGAAGCGTACGATCCGCGCCCGCCTGCGCCGCGGCGAAAGCCGCCTGCAGGTTATCCGGTTCGGCCAGCAGCGCCGTTAGCGCCGGCTGCAGGGCGTCAATCATGGTCCGGTCGCCTTCATCCGCACCGCCGTAAAACTTCATCTGCGCCAGACCGGCGTTTAATGCTTCGGCGACGCTTGCCCCCTGTTCCAGCTTCTGCCCGGCGGCGGTAAAGAAAATCGACATCAGCACGCCGCTGGAGCCGCCCATCACAACCGTCAGACGCTCGCCAATCAGGGCAAACAGCGTGGCGAGGTTAGCCAGCGGCAGCTGACGACGCTGAAGTAAGTCGGCGATGTCGCGCGCGCCGGCGGCGAAGGTGGAGCCGGTATCGCCGTCGCCGACTTTCGCATCCAGCGCGTTAAGGTCTGCTTCCAGCCCGGACAGCGTGCCGGTCACTCGTTCTACGTAGCCCGCAACTTCGCCGTTCTCCGAGGGCGCAAACTCCACCCGCGTACTGCGCAGCGATGATGGCATCACGCTGACCGCGCGCGGCTGTACCGGCGTCTGCCAGCCGGCGGTTTCTACCGCGGAAAGCAGCGCCTTCTCAATGCTCTCTTCCAGCACGATGGCGGTGAGGGAGAAACCTTTCATATCCAGCGCGGTGACCAGCGACGCCGGGCCTATCAGCCAGTCGATACGCTGATGCAGCGGAGTATTGGCCAGCTCGCGGGTCAAAATCGCCATTTCGGCAATCGACACGCCGCCGAGATTATTGATCATCACCGCCAGGCGGCCGGTTTCCGGCAGGGTGGCGCTGAGCTTCTCTACCATCAGCGTAACGATTTCCGCGCTGTTCTGCGTGGCGATAACCGAAGCGCCCGGTTCGCCGTGGATCCCCATCCCCAGCTCGGCCTGATCCGGATGATGGCGCGGAGTCGTTTCCGCATCCTGCGGCAGATGACAGCTGGAAAGGGCCAGGCCAAGGCTGAAGGTATGTCTGGCGGCATACTGCGCCTCGCGCAGCACGGTTGCCAGATTGTGGCCGCGTTCGGCGAAGTAGCCGGCCACTTTATGCACCAGAATCGTCCCGGCAATGCCGCGCGGATGTTTGTTATCCGGCAGCGAAATATCATCGCCGACGATCAGCATTTCGACGTTATAGCCCATACGGCGCGCTTTCTCCGCGGCGAGGCCGAAGTTCAGACGATCGCCGGTGTAGTTCTTGACGATCAGCAGGCATCCGGCATCGCCGGTCACGGCCTGGATGGCGGTCAGCACCGCATCGACGCTCGGCGAGGCAAACAGATCGCCGCAGACGGCGGCGGTCAGCATGCCTTTACCGACAAAGCCCGCGTGGGCCGGTTCGTGACCGGAACCGCCGCCGGAGATTACCGCCACGTTGTTTTTGTCGAGATCGCGACGCACCACCACGCGAATGGCGGGATCGCTCTCCAGCCGCGCCAGGTTATTCCACGGGCTGGCGATAATGGTTCCTTCAATCACTTCGTTGACGAGGTTGGCGCGCTGATTAAAAAAGAATTGAGACATAACGGATCCTGAAAGTTAAGCGAGTTCCCGGAGGGGACAGCCTCCGGGGCGGAAAGGTTAGGGCAGGTTAGCCGCGAATCACGCGTTTGCCGGGAATATCAAGGATGACGTTCTCGCCATCTTGCAGCGTCAGGGCATCGCTCTGCTGGCACAGCATCGCGATACCCGCCTGGCGGGCGATAATGGCGCCGTGAGAGAGCTCGCTGCCGGCCTGCAGGCAGATCCCCTTCACCTGCTCTGCGTTAAGCTGCAGGACGGTAGAAGGGAAGATATCGTCGGCAACGAGGATCGAAGGCGCGCTAAACTGCGGCAGCGCTTCATCGCGCTCGTTAAGGTGACGCAGCGTGCGGTGCAAAATATCTTCAATATCAATATAGCGCGCCTGCAGGTAAGCATCGTCGAGATGGCGATATTGTTGGCTTAAATCGCTCAGCACCTGTTGCCAGGCCCACGCCGCGCTGCACTGCTCGTCGCGTATGATGTCGCACGCCGCTGCGTATAAATCAGGGTCATCGAGCAGGGTATGATGCCCGGAGAAGATCGCCGCGATGTCGGCGGAAAACGTCGCCTCTGCCAGAGTCGTCAGCGCGCTAAGGTCTTCCAGCGTCCGGTCGATGGCCCGTTTCAGCCGCAGCTGCTGCTGGCCGATGGCGGCGCTCGTTTCCCGCGAGATCCTGTCCTGCGGCTGGGGATAAAGCACGACCTTACCCTCAACGCGGTCGGCGCTGGCGGGCCGGCGCGCGGGCGCCGCCTCCGTTGGCTCGCCGAAGTTCTCCGCCGCCAGCGCCTGGAACGCCGCCAGCGCGGCGTCGGCGTCCGGGCCGCGGGCAAGCAGCCTTAAGGTATCGTTCCGGCGCACCTGAAGCAGGGCGATTTGGTTGAGGCTGTCCGGCGTGACGCATTTACCCCCTTTCTCCAGCACCAGGTCGGCATTGAATCCCGCCAGCGCGGCGACCAGCTTTGACGCCGGACGAACGTGCAGGCCGTTGTGGTTTTGAATCACCACGGAAACCGAGCGCGCGTCGCGGTCGTCGACCGGCGCGGCGGTCAGCGAAGCGTGTTGCGGTTGCGATGGTAACCCCAGCTGTACGCGTTTTGCCTCCAGCGCGTTCATGGCGTCTTCGATCACCTTGTCGATGCCGGCTCCGGCGGCGGCGCTCACCGTCGCCGCCAGAGTCCCTTCTACCAGCGGCGCCGCGCACAGGCGAACCTTAGCCGCAATGGCCGGATCGAGGAGATCCAGCGCGGTTTCGGCGCTCAGCAGGGCGCTGCCGATATCCATCATCACCAGGATATGATCGGCGTCGGCGACGGACTCGATGGCTTCCATAACCTTAATGGGATCGGTGCCGATCGGACTGGCGGGATCGTCAATTCCGGCGGCGATCGCCAGCTTACAGCCATCGTTCATTAACATCTGCCGGGCCAGTTCTCCGACACCTTCGCCCAGACGGGCGCTATGAGAAACAATAACCAGGTTTACCATCGCGTTTTCCTTACTCTTTGGCCGCTGCGGCCAGCATCTGAACCATCAACATCACCGAGGTCGCGCCCGGATCCTGGTGCCCGATGCTGCGTTCGCCCAGGTAGCTGGCCCGCCCTTTGCGAGCCTGCATGGCGATTGTGGCGTGGACGGCGGCTTGCGCCTGTTCGCAGGCAGCATCAAGGGCGCCTGGTATCGACAGGTGCTGTTCGCTGGACTGGCGCAACGATTCCACCACCGGCAGCCAGACGTCGCACATGGTTTTATCGCCAGGCTCGGCTTTGCCGCGATTCACCACCCCTTCCGCGCCTTCGCGAAAGGTCTGATAGAGCTCCTCCAGGGTCAGGCTCTGGTGGGCCTGGGTCACCTGAGCGGCGCGGATAAAGAAGGTGCCGAACAGCGGGCCGCTGGCCCCGCCGACGTTGGAGAGCAGCGTCATACCGGTATTTTTAAGAATAAAACCAATGTCTTTATCGGCAATCGACGGCAGCTTTTCCACCACCTTGCTAAAACCACGATGCATATTCAGGCCGTGGTCGGCATCGCCGATTTCCCGGTCCAGACCGGTCAAAAAATCGCTCTCTTTGGTGAAGATATCGCCGCAGCGATAGAACCAGTCTACGATTTGCGTTCTGCTTAATGACATGTCGTTGCTCCTTATTTGCCCCAGTTCAGCGCCGGGGTGTGGACCGGGGCGTCCCATAATGCCAGCGTCTCTTCATCGGCCTTTAGCAGGGTGATGGAAAAGCCCACCATATCCAGAGAGGTACAGTAGCTGCCGATAAGGTTGCGCGCGATAACGATACCGGCCTCCTCGCAGCGCTGCGTCAGACGGTTATAGACGCCGTAGAGTTCGGACAGCGGCGTGGCGCCGAGGTTGTTGACCAGCGCGATAACCCGATCGCCTTTTTGCAGCGCCTGCCTGGTCTGCGTTACCTCCTGCCACGCGCCTTTCACGTTGTCCCAGTGGCGCAGCGTGCGGCTATAGGCGCCGTTTTCCAGCAGGGTATCGAACATTTCGTCAACGGTGCGATCGAGAGAGGTGAAGCGGCGGCGGTCGATGCCCGGTTCGCCGTGAATGCCGACGCCGAACTCCATCTCATCGTCCTGCAGTTCGAATGAGGGTTGCCCGGCGGCCGGAACGGTGCAGGCGCCGAGCGCGATGCCGATAGAGTGGCCCAGGTTGTTGAGCTTGCGCCCCAGTTCGGCGCAGGCTTCCAGCGAGTCGCCGCGTTCGGCGGCCGCGCCCACCAGTTTTTCAATCAGCACGGTATTCGCCACGCCGCGCCGCCCGGCGGTATAGAGGCTGTCTTTCACCGCCACGTCGTCATCGACTACCACGGTGGTAACCTTGACGCCGCTTTCGTGCAGCAGCTCGGTGGCGGTTTCGAAGTTAAGAATATCGCCGGTGTAGTTTTTGATAATCAGCAGCACGCCTTCGCCGCCGTCGATGGTCATGGCGCACTCAAACATTTTATCCGGCGTCGGGGAGGTGAAAATTTCTCCCGGGCAGGCCCCGGAAAGCATGCCTTGGCCAATATAGCCGCAGTGCATCGGCTCGTGGCCGCTGCCGCCGCCGGAGAGCAGCGCCACTTTCCCGGCCACCGGCGCATCGGCGCGGGTGACGTAGACCGGATCCTGGTGCAGCGTCAGTTCAGGGTGGGCTTTTGCCAGGCCAGCCAGTTGTTCACTCAGGACATCTTCGACACGGTTAATCAGTTTTTTCATTGTTTATGCTCCGTCGGAGTTTCGATGCAGCCTCTCTGCTGACGGAGGCGGTCATCGTGTAGGGGTACCGCCTGACGATATGCGATATCGGGCGATGTATTGATTCTGGCTGAGTTGGCGGGAAAAAAAATCGCCATAAAATGAGTTTCATTACGAAACGTAATTATTAATTTTTGTTCCTTAATGAAACATTTTTGCGCAAGGAAAGGGAAAAATGCGAAGTAAGGCGCCTCTTTCACCTCGCTTCATCAGCGTGGAAAGCCCGCTCAGAGAAATAATTTTGCCCCTTCTTGCCGCCCGTGGTGGTGAAAAACGTCGACGATCGTCCGGCTGGTAACCTTCTTTTGCGCCAAAGGGGCGGATCGAGATCGCAATCCCATCGTTTCACATGAATTCATGTTTCAATATGAAACAATATAATTTATGTCCTGTTTCATATCGGGACAAAAAGGGGAAAGATTTTTTTGCCCGCGGCTCGCCCTACAGTGATGGCATCGCTCAGGTAGCGCTTTCGTCCCCGCCTTTGATGTAAGGCCGGACGGAGAAACACCGGGGCTCATCATGTCAAAACATGCACTTATTTGAGGGTGAACGGAATGCTAAAAGTTATTCAATCTCCAGCCAAATATCTCCAGGGACCAGATGCATCCACGCTGTTTGGGCAATACGCCAAAAACCTGGCGGACAGCTTTTTCGTGATTGCCGATGACTTCGTGATGAAGCTGGCGGGAGAGAAAGTGCTGGAAGGTTTGCACAGCCACAACATCAGCTGCCATGCGGAGCGCTTCAACGGCGAATGCAGCCACGTTGAGATCAATCGCCTGATCGCCATTCTGAAACAGCACGGCTGCCGCGGCGTGGTGGGCATCGGCGGCGGCAAGACGCTCGATACGGCGAAAGCCATTGGCTACTACCAGAAGCTACCGGTGGTGGTGATCCCGACGATCGCCTCCACCGATGCGCCAACCAGCGCGCTGTCGGTTATCTACACCGAAGCCGGCGAGTTTGAAGAGTATCTGATCTACCCGAAAAATCCGGACATGGTGGTGATGGATACGGCGATTATCGCTAAAGCGCCGGTGCGCCTGCTGGTGGCCGGGATGGGGGATGCGCTTTCAACCTGGTTTGAAGCCAGGGCCTGCTATGACGCCAGAGCCACCAGCATGGCGGGCGGTCAGTCGACGGCAGCGGCGCTGAGCCTGGCGCGCCTGTGCTATGATACGCTGCTGGCGGAAGGCGAAAAAGCCCGCCTCGCCGCCCAGGCCGGCGTGGTGACCGATGCGCTGGAACGTATCGTTGAAGCGAATACCTACCTCAGCGGTATCGGCTTTGAAAGTAGCGGTCTGGCCGCCGCGCACGCCATTCACAACGGTTTCACCATCCTCGAAGAGTGCCACCATCTGTACCATGGCGAGAAAGTGGCGTTTGGTACCCTGGCGCAGCTGGTGCTGCAAAATAGTCCGATGGAAGAGATCGAAACGGTGCTGAACTTCTGCCATACCGTCGGGCTGCCGGTTACGCTGGCGCAAATGGGCGTTAAAGAGGGCATCGATGAGAAAATTCAGGCAGTCGCCAAAGCGACCTGCGCGGAAGGTGAAACCATTCATAACATGCCGTTCCCGGTCAGCGCGCAGAGCGTGCATGCGGCGATTCTGACCGCCGACCTGCTCGGACAGCAGTGGCTGGCGCGCTAATTTAGCGTCGACCTGCCCCGTCTCATTTAAGCGATGAGACGTTTTCTCCCCCTCTGGCGGTAGCCGCCGGAGGGGTTGTCGTTCATGAAACAGCGGATAGGGATATGACTGCGCAGACTCAGAGCTTTCCTTTGGTGATAACCCAGTCGTGGCATCGCTGCAGCAAGTTTATGCAGCGGGAAACCTGGCAGACGCCGCATCAGGCGCAGGGGCTGACGTTTGAATCGATTTGCCGGCGCAAGACCGCGCTGTTGACGATTGGTCAGGCGGCGCTGGAGGATGCCTGGGAGTTTATGGATAACCGCCCCTGCGCGCTGTTCATCCTCGATGAGTCCGCCTGTATTCTTAGCCGCTGCGGCGATCCGCAGACCCTCGACCAGCTGGCGGCGCTGGGATTTCGTGACGGCAGCTACTGCGCGGAAAGCATTATCGGCAGCTGCGCGCTTTCGCTGGCCTCCATGCTCGGGCAGCCGGTCAAAACGACGGGCGAGGAGCATTTTAAACATGCGCTGCACGGATGGTCGTTTAGCTCCACGCCGGTGTTTGATAACCACGGGCGTCTGTTCGGTTCCATTTCCCTGTGCTGCCTGACGGAAGAACAGGCTTCGCCTGATCTCTCCCTGACCCTGGCTATCGCCCGGGAAGTCGGCAACTCGCTGCTCACTGATAGCCTGCTGGCCGAGTCGAATCGCCATCTTAACCAGATGTACGGTCTGCTGGAGAGCATGGATGACGGGGTGATGGCGTGGAACGAGCAGGGGATTTTGCAGTTTCTTAACGTGCAGGCGGCGACGCTGCTGCATCTTGATGCCCAGGCCAGCCAGGGGAAAAATATCAATGAGCTGGTGACGCTGCCGGCCCTGCTGCGTCGGGCCATTAAGCACGCGCGCGGGCTGAACCATGTGGAGGTCACCTTCGAAAGCCAGCATCAGTTTGTCGACGCCGTGATTACGCTCAAGCCAATCGTTGAAGAGCAGGGCAACAGTTTCATTCTGCTGCTGCATCCGGTCGAGCAGATGCGCCAGCTGATGACCAGCCAGCTTGGCAAAGTGAGCCATACCTTTGAACAGATGTCGGCGGACGACCCGGAAACCCGGCGGCTGATTCACTTTGGCCGCCAGGCGGCGCGCGGCGCTTTTCCGGTGCTGCTGTGCGGTGAAGAGGGGGTGGGTAAGGAGCTGCTCAGCCAGGCGATTCACAATGAGAGCGAGCGGGGCGGCGGGCCGTATATCGCGGTCAACTGTCAGCTGTATGCCGACAGCGTCCTGGGCCAGGATTTTATGGGCAGCGCGCCGACGGACGATGAAAACGGCCGCCTTAGCCGTCTTGAGCTGGCCAACGGCGGGACGCTGTTTCTGGAAAAAATCGAATACCTGGCGCCGGAGCTGCAGTCCGCGCTGCTGCAGGTGATCAAACAGGGGGTTTTAACCCGTCTGGATGCCCGCCGCTTGATTCCGGTAGACGTTAAAGTGATCGCCACCACCACCGTCGATCTGGCCAATCTGGTGGAGCAAAACCGCTTTAGCCGCCAGCTTTACTACGCGCTGCACTCCTTTGAAATCGTTATCCCACCGCTGCGCGCGCGGCGTAACAGTATTCCTTCGCTGGTGCACAATCGCCTTAAGAGCCTGGAAAAGCGCTTTTCCTCGCGGCTGAAAATGGATGAAGATGCGCTGGCGCAGCTGGTGGCCTACTCCTGGCCGGGCAACGATTTTGAGCTGAACAGCGTGATTGAAAATATCGCCATTAGCAGCGATAACGGCCATATCCGGCTGAGTAATTTGCCGGAATATCTGTTTGCCGAGCGGCCCGGCGCCGACGCGGGCTCCTCGCTGCTGCCCGCCAGCCTGACCTTTAGCGCCATTGAGAAAGAAGCGATTATCCATGCCGCCCGCGTGACCAGCGGGCGTGTGCAGGAGATGGCGCAGCTGCTGAATATTGGCCGCACCACGCTGTGGCGAAAAATGAAACAGTACGATATCGATGCCGGCCAGTTTAAGCGCGGACGTATGGAGTAGTTTCCTGTGGGGAGTAGTACGGAATAGTCGAGCAGAAAAGCACCACGCAAGCGTTTAGCTGCGGTCTGAATCAAAGAAAGGCAACGATCTCTTTGATATCCCGGCGAAGATGGGTCCATAGTGTCATCATGTTCATTACGTGGTTAATTTTAAGGATAAGAGTATGCCAACAGCAATCGATAAAGCCTTGGATTTTATTGGTGGTATGAACACATCGTTGTCGGTGCCGAATACTATGGATGAAAGTACCGCTAAGGGAATTTTGAAGTATTTGCATGAACTAGGCGTACCGGCAAATCCTGCCGACGTCATGGCCCGGGGTGAAAAGGAGGGATGGGATGCCGGGTTCACGGAAAAAGTGGCCGGCTGGGCGGAAAAAATTGCCTCCGGTAACCGGATCGTCATTAAAAACCCGGAATTCTTCACCGTCTATATGCGCGAACAGCTGCAGGCGCTGGTGTAAGCCGCCTGTCGCGAACCTCACGTTAAGCTGCGGCGCCCCGAGGGGGCCGCACAATGCAAAAGGGCCGACGATTTTTCGTCAGCCCTTGCTGTATCTGGTGGCCCCTGCTGGACTTGAACCAGCGACCAAGCGATTATGAGTCGCCTGCTCTAACCACTGAGCTAAGGGGCCGTGGCGAGGGATTATAAAGTAACTGTTCCCCGCAATCCAGCCTAAAAATCACGCCTGCTGTTTTTATAAACAACGCATTTTCAATCCTTTATAATTACCTTTTAGGCATTGAGCTGGGGAAAACATGATTAACGATATTCTGGCGCCGGACCTGCGGGTGGTCTTTTGCGGTATCAATCCGGGGAAGTCTTCCGCCCATACCGGTTTTCATTTCGCCCATCCGGGCAATCGCTTCTGGAAAGTGATTCACCAGGCCGGCTTTACCGACCGTCTTCTGAAACCCGAGGAGGAACTCCAGCTGCTGGATACCCGCTGCGGGATCACGATGCTCGTCGAACGCCCGACGGTGCAGGCCAGCGAGGTTGAGCTGCTGGAGCTCCGCGACGGTGGTCGTGAACTGGTCAGAAAAATGGAAGAGTATCAGCCGCGCGCGCTGGCGATCCTGGGTAAACAGGCCTTCGAGAAAGCGTTTCAGGTGCGCGGCGTAAAATGGGGCAAGCAGCAGGTGACCATTGGGGCGACGGAAGTGTGGGTGCTGCCGAATCCCAGCGGCCTCAACCGGGCGACGCTGGATAAACTGGTGGAGGCCTACCGGGAGCTTGACGAGGCGCTGGCCACGCGAGGGCTTTAATGCATTTCCGACGACAAAAGGGTTACGGCTTTCACCCCGGTCGTCGGCGGCTGGCTTAAGCCTGCGGCTTTAGTCAGCTTTTTCGCAATCGCTAATATTCCCTTTTTCTATCATGAATAAGAGGGCGTCAAAAGCGAAGTCGAGAAAGGTTTTACGGTTTTTCTCAAGGTGACGTAAAAGACATTCTTCTCTGTACGAGGACTTTTCCACTAGCCCGGTCAGGCAGAGCCAGAACAGCATCATGACGTCCGCGACGGGAGCATTTAATCCAATCTCTTTTTTTTCGGCAGCGTCTGTGATTCGCTTTGCGATAATCTGGTGGATCTGTTCTCCAGTCATAGCGATATTTTTCAACGCTTTATTGTTTTTAGTGATTTTTTCAGAACAGGCGATCTTCCCGGCTATCGCGGAAAAGTAGGCAAGGCTTGTTTCGTGGAGAGCCATCAGCGCATGGCACAGCTCGCGATAAAATTCGCGAAATGAATTTTGCCGATTAGCGATTGGTATGAGCTCCTGATAGAAACGCGCCATTACCTCCAGGATAAGATGATCCAGAATATCCTTTTTATTGTCGAAATAGGTATAAAGCGTGGTTTTACTAAAACCGGCTTCATGTGCGATCTCATCCATGGTGGTACTTTCTATTCCACGGCTTAGAAATAATGTATTAGCGGTGGTTAAAATAACCGTTCTATTAAAATCAGCTAGCTGAATTTTACGCTTGCTATTCATTTCATTTCCCTATGATTTGCCTGCGGTTTTAGGCGAAAATACGCCCCATCAACCAACCAATAGTACAATCGTAAAACTATGAGTCCAGCGGTTTAATGGCACATAAATAAATAATAAGAATAAGACCTGGATATATATTGATGGATTTTATATTGGGGTTTTAATATTTATTAAATAAATGGTTTCTGCTTAGGCATAAAAAAAGCCAGTCATTTGACTGGCTTTTCAGGGGACGCGGCGATAATTAATCGTCGAGGAAGCTACGCAGCACTTCAGAACGGCTCGGATGGCGCAGTTTACGCAGCGCCTTCGCTTCGATCTGACGAATACGTTCGCGGGTTACGTCAAACTGTTTACCCACTTCTTCCAGCGTGTGATCGGTATTCATGTCGATACCAAAGCGCATACGCAGGACTTTCGCTTCACGGGCGGTCAGGCCAGCCAGAACGTCGTGGGTGGCGGCGCGCAGGCTCTCGGTGGTGGCAGAGTCCAGCGGCAGTTCGAGGGTGTTATCCTCGATAAAATCTCCCAGATGCGAATCTTCATCGTCGCCAATCGGCGTTTCCATGGAGATAGGCTCTTTGGCGATTTTCAGCACCTTACGAATTTTGTCTTCCGGCATCAGCATGCGTTCTGCCAGCTCTTCCGGCGTCGGCTCGCGGCCCATCTCCTGCAGCATCTGGCGGGAAATACGGTTGAGCTTGTTGATAGTCTCAATCATATGCACCGGAATACGGATGGTGCGCGCCTGGTCTGCGATAGAGCGGGTGATCGCCTGACGGATCCACCAGGTTGCGTAGGTGGAGAACTTGTAGCCGCGGCGGTATTCAAACTTATCAACCGCCTTCATCAGACCGATGTTGCCTTCCTGGATCAGATCGAGGAACTGCAGACCGCGGTTGGTGTATTTCTTGGCGATCGAGATAACCAGACGCAGGTTCGCTTCAACCATCTCTTTCTTCGCACGGCGCGCTTTCGCTTCACCGATGGACATACGACGGTTGATATCTTTTACCTGCTCGATGGTCAGGCCGGTCTCTTGTTCAATCTGCTGCAGTTTCATCAGGCCGCGCTGAACGTCTTCTTTCACGTCAAGCAGCTTCTCTGACCACGGCTTGTTCATGGCGATGGCCGCATTGAACCAGGTTTCGCTGGTTTCGTTGCCGGTGAACAGAGTGATGAAGTTTTTCTTCGGCATTTTGCACTGCTCAACGCACAGCTTCATGATGATACGTTCTTGAGTACGAACGCGATCCATCATGATACGCATGCTGTTAACCAGGTAATCGAACTGCTTCGGTACCAGACGGAACTGTTTGAACACTTCGGACAGCTTGAGGATCTCTTCCTGCGCTGCGGCGTGGCTACGACCTTTCGCTTTGATGGTGTCGCGGGTCAGTTCGTACTGCGTACGCAGCTCGGCGAATTTCTCGCGCGCCAGCTCGGGGTCGATGCTGTTGTCGTCATCGCTGCTGTCGTCGTCTTCTTCTTCATCTTCGTCTTCGTCGTCATCCATCTCTTCCTGAGAGAGTTCAGAACCGACGTGCGTCGCCGTTGGCGCCATATCTTCTTCGGCGTTCGGGTCGACAAAACCGGTGATCAGATCGGACAGACGCGCTTCTTCCGCTTCAACGCGATCGTACTGCTCCAGCAGATAGGTGATCGCTTCAGGGTATTCAGCCACCGAGCACTGAACCTGGTTAATGCCGTCTTCGATACGTTTAGCGATGTCGATTTCGCCTTCGCGCGTCAGCAGTTCGACGGTACCCATTTCACGCATGTACATGCGCACCGGGTCGGTTGTGCGTCCGATTTCAGACTCAACGCTGGAGAGAACCTGCGCCGCAGCTTCTTCCGCATCTTCGTCAGTATTGTTGTTCGTTTCAGCAAGCAAAAGATCATCGGCATCCGGTGCTTCTTCCATCACCTGAATGCCCATGTCGTTGATCATTTGGATGATGTCTTCGATCTGGTCGGAGTCGACGATATCTTCCGGCAGATGGTCATTGACCTCGGCATAGGTCAGATAGCCTTGCTCCTTACCACGTTGGACAAGAAGCTTCAGCTGTGACTGCGGGTTTTGCTCCATAAGACGGTATCCACACTTAATTCGTTTGATTGGTGTAAGCAGGCGAACTGCCAACATTTAAAGCGAGGGCGTACTTATATTATTGCCGCTGCGCCTCGAGCGGCTGTCGGGGTCTTCCCGAACGATATTCGGCACTTAAGCCGTTAAATTCATTTTTTTTCCAGGGCTTGTCTGATTTCCCAGAACTCCCGGCGTTCTTCACTGCTTAAACCGTGAGTGCGGTCGCGAGCTATCAACTCTTCTTGCCGCTGTTCAAGCATTGCATCAAAAATTCGGTTTAGCGTGTCGGTGAACATTTTTTCAACATTCTCATCCCTTATATCGTTCCAGGCTGAGAGTTTTTCAAGTGTTGAGTATTCACTTGTCCCGCGATAGTTCTCTAACAGTTGCCCCGTGGTCAGGCCCGGCTGCGCAACACAGAGGTTCACCAGCTCGGAGAAGAGGCTGAGTCCCGGTAATTTGCTCTGCGCCAGCCCCTGCAAAGGCGGCACCAGCGGCGCCAGATTGGGATTCTGCACCAGCAGTCCTATAAGTATACGCATAGGCGTCTGTTTTATCTGCTGAGCCGGGCGTACGACGCCACTTTCTGCCTGTTTCGGCATTAAACGATCAAGCTGGGTATCATCAAAAATGCCCAGCTTCAGGCCCAGCATCTGGCGCAGCTGAATACGATGCGCATCGCCAGGAACCTGACTGATGAGCGGCAGCGCCAGTGCGGCCAGCTGCGTACTGCCATCCGGCGAACTCAGATCGACCTGCGGTAAGAGGCTGTTAAATAAAAACGTGGAGAGCGGCTGAGCCTGCTCCATCCGTGCTTCAAAAGCCTCTTTACCCTCTTTACGTACCAGCGTATCCGGATCTTCACCATCGGGCAGGAACATAAAGCGTAGCTGACGACCATCGGTCATGTACGGCATTGCCGTTTCCAGCGCACGCCAGGCCGCATCTCGCCCGGCGCGGTCGCCGTCGTAACAGCAAATTACGTTGTTCGTCGCACGGAATAATATATGCATGTGGTCGGCCGTGGTCGATGTACCCAGCGATGCAACGGCATAGTTAATACCGTACTGCGCCAGAGCGACGACATCCATATACCCTTCGACAACCAGCAGCCGCGGTGGTTCTGCCTGGTGCTGCTGCGCTTCATAAAGGCCGTAAAGCTGGCGGCCTTTATGGAAAATATCGGTTTCCGGGGAGTTGAGGTATTTCGGCGTATCGTTACCCAGTACGCGACCACCAAATCCAATCACCCGGCCTCGTTTGTCGCGAATCGGAAACATCACGCGATTGCGGAAACGGTCGTAAGTTCTTCCCTGGTCGTTGTTGACCAGCATTCCGGCATCGAGCAGCAGTTTCCTGTTGTCGACATTACCGCCGAAACGTTTTAATGCGTTATCCCAGCCTGGCGGCGCAAAACCAATAGCAAACTGCTGGACAACTTCGGCACTCAGACCGCGTTGCTCCAGGTACTGGCGCGCAGGTTCGGCATTAGGTTGGGTGAAGGTTTGCTGATAAAAGTCATTTAACCCTTCCATTAGCTGATAGAGATTTTGCCGCTGATGGCGCTCTATCTGACTCAGGCCCGTTCCTGCTTCATACGGCACGTCTAGATTATGCATGGCAGCCAGCTCTTCGACGGTTTCCACGAACTCGAGCTTGTCGTAGTTCATCAGGAAGTCGATAGCGTTGCCGTGCGCACCGCAGCCGAAGCAGTGGTAAAACTGTTTTTCACCGTTGACGGTGAAAGAGGGGGTTTTTTCGTTATGGAATGGACAGCACGCGTGAAAATTTTTGCCCTGCTTTTTCAGCTTTACCCGGGCATCGATCAGATCGACGATATCGGTGCGCGCCAGCAGGTCATTGATAAATACTCGTGGAATTCGTCCAGCCATATGCCCCGTTTTATACACGTTACCCTTCAAGCTGCCTCTGCGTTGGCTTCGCTCGTTCACCCTGTCACTTACTTCGGTAAGCTCCGGGGACTCACTCCCTTGCCGCCTTGATGCATCTTGAATGATTGAGTGTATATGCTAATGCATAAACGAAAATAAGCCGCGCATTCCTTTCGGAAGCACGGCCTTACAACTACAACTCGGTCTGAATTGAGAGCCTGGCTCCCAACAGATTAGTACAGACGAGTGCGGCGTGCGTTTTCGCGAGCCAGTTTCTTCGCGTGACGTTTCACTGCGGAAGCTTTAGCGCGTTTACGTTCGGTAGTCGGTTTTTCATAGAACTCACGACGACGAACTTCCGCCAGAACACCTGCTTTTTCGCATGAACGTTTGAAGCGACGCAGCGCTACGTCGAACGGCTCGTTTTCACGTACTTTAATTACCGGCATGTAACTCTCACCTTTGATAAATTCGGTTTGCCGCTGGCATCAGCGCCAGCTTATTTCAAAATGGTGCGGAATTTTACTGCAATTGCTGCTGCTTTGTAAAGCACCGACGCGATTTTTGAAAGGGACTTTTATAAGGACAGGGAGTATACACGAAGTGAACGCCAGGGGTGAGGAAAGTTTTACATCAACCCGCATTGGTCCTACACTGCGCGGTATTGAAACGAGGTAAAACTAGCCATGCGTGTACTGGGAATTGAAACATCCTGCGATGAAACCGGCATCGCCATTTATGACGACGAAAAAGGTCTGTTAGCCAACCAGCTGTATAGTCAGGTGAAATTACACGCTGACTACGGCGGCGTGGTGCCCGAGCTGGCCTCGCGCGACCACGTACGTAAAACCGTCCCCCTGATTCAGGCGGCGCTCAAGGAAGCCGGGCTGACGGCAAAGGATATCGATGCCGTTGCGTATACGGCGGGCCCCGGCCTGGTGGGCGCGCTGCTGGTCGGCGCAACGGTTGGCCGTTCGCTGGCGTTCGCCTGGAACGTGCCGGCGATCCCGGTACACCATATGGAAGGGCACCTGCTGGCGCCGATGCTGGAAGATAATCCGCCGCAGTATCCTTTTGTCGCGCTGCTGGTTTCCGGCGGCCATACCCAGCTGATCGGCGTCACCGGCATTGGCCAGTATGAACTGCTGGGCGAATCGATTGACGACGCGGCGGGCGAAGCCTTCGATAAGACAGCGAAACTGCTGGGGCTGGATTATCCCGGCGGCCCGATGCTGTCGAAGATGGCCTCCCAGGGCACCGAAGGGCGCTTTGTCTTCCCGCGCCCGATGACCGACCGCCCCGGGCTGGATTTCAGCTTTTCTGGCCTCAAGACCTTTGCCGCGAACACCATTCGCAGCAACGGCGATGACGATCAAACCCGCGCCGATATCGCCCGCGCTTTCGAAGATGCGGTCGTGGATACGCTGATGATTAAGTGCCGCCGCGCGCTGGATCAAACCGGCTTTAAACGGCTGGTGATGGCGGGGGGCGTCAGCGCGAACCGTACACTGCGCGCAAAGCTGGCGGAAATGATGAAAAAGCGCGGCGGTGAAGTCTTCTACGCTCGTCCTGAATTCTGTACCGATAACGGCGCGATGATTGCCTATGCGGGGATGGTCCGTCTGCGCTCCGGCGCTAAAGCGGAGCTCGGCGTCACCGTTCGTCCGCGCTGGCCGCTGGCTGAGCTTCCGGCGGCATAACGTCTGATATTTCACAGGCCGACGTCCTGTCGGCCTGCCTTCGCGACTTATTCCATACTCTTACACAGCGAGCAAATCGCCCCCTGGTGCTTGTGCGAATGCATCACGTCAGGACGTTCGTACTCTTCCCGGCAGCTCAGGCAGCGGTAAACGGTGATCGACGCGTTACCCTGCGCATCGTAGCGCGGCTCGGCGATACCATCATCGTGCTGTTTAATGTAATAGCGCCCGCGGGTGGCGATCCCCATGACCGGCGTCATCACGAAAGCCACCGCCAGCGCAATCAGCGGCGAGAACGGCGCCAGCGTTTCGCCCAGCAGGCCGAAGAAGGCGCTAATCGACAGGCCTGCCGCGAGGGCAAAAGAGACCACGCCTACCGGGTTGACGTTGTAGATCATCCCGCGGCGATACTCCGGCTGCGCCGGCGCCAGCTTCAGAACCCCTTTGTTGACGGTGATGTCGGTGGCGACCACCACCACCCAGGCGATGGCAAAGTTAGAATAGAAGCCGAGGATCCACGCCAGAGCGCTAAACATATCGCCTTCCATCAGGGCAAGGGCAATCGTCAGGTTGACGATGACGAAAATAATCCGCCCCGGATAACGTTTGGTGGTGCGCGTCCAGGCGCTGGTCCACGCCAGCGAGCCGGAATAGGCGTTGGTGACGTTAATTTTAATCTGCGAGATAACCACCAGCACCACCGCGAGGGTGAGCGCCAGCCAGCCGGGGACCAGGTTATCGAAGACGCTGACGAACTGTTGCACCGGTTCGGTGTTGTGCACCGCCGGGAAGCGGGTCAGCAGATAGAAGCCGAGGAAAGCGCCGATAATCTGTTTAATCGCGCCTAATACGACCCAGCCCGGGCCGGCGGAGAACACCGCCAGCCACCAGCTTTTGCTGTTTTCCGCGGTCTTCGGCGGCATAAAGCGCAGATAGTCGATCTGCTCGCCAATCTGCATGATCAGCGACAGGCAGACCCCCGCGCCGAGCATAATGGCGGTTAAATCTACCGTTGAGGCGTTGTTTTTACCGGCGAAGTTCATAAAGCCGTCCACCAGATCCGGGTCTTTGGCGATAAGCCACGCCACCGGAACCACCATCAGGACCAGCCACAGCGGCGTCGTCCAGACCTGAAGGCGAGTCAGCGCCTTCATGCCGTAGACCACCAGCGGCAAGACCATCAGCGTGGCGATGAGGTAGCCCATCCACAGCGGGATCCCCAGGCCCACCAGCAGCCCCTGCGCCATGATCGAGCCTTCAAGCGCGAAGAAGATAAAGGTAAATCCGGCGAAGATAATGCTGGTGATCACCGAACCAAAGTAGCCGAAACCGGCGCTGCGGGTGATCAGGTCGAGGTCGATGTTATAGCGCGCGGCGGTAATCGCCAGCGGAATACCGGTAAGAAAAATAACCAGCGCCGCCAGCAGGATCGCGTAAATCGCATTGGTGGTGCCCCAGGCCATGCCGATGCTGGCGCCGATAGAAAAGTCAGCCAGATAGGCGATGCCGCCCAATGCGGTCACCGCGACAACCCCCGGTCCCCAGCGGCGAAAGCTCAGCGGAGCATAGCGAAGGGTATAATCTTCCAGCGTTTCTTTGGAGCCGGAGGCACTGGTTTGCGCAGGTAAATCAGTTTTTATATCCAGTGATGACATAGTCATTCCTTAATGGTTAGGCATGACTGGAATTAGCAAACCTTATGCCACATCGCAGGGCAGGCGCTATCAGGGCTTCATGAAGGGGATGGTTAAAGAGAGGGCAGGGTATGCACCATCCCGACACCTCTGCGCCGGGATGGTGCAGGGGTTACTTGCCGAGCATGCCTTTGTCTTCGATAAAGGCGATGATATTTTGCAGGCCGTCGCCGCTTTTCAGGTTGGTGAAGCTCCACGGGCGTTCGCCGCGCATGCGCAGGGTATCGCGCTCCATCACTTCCAGAGACGCGCCCACGTACGGTGCAAGATCGGTTTTGTTGATCACCAGGAAGTCGGATTTGGTGATCCCCGGTCCGCCTTTGCGCGGGATCTTTTCCCCTTCCGCCACGTCGATGACGTAGATGGTGAGATCCGCCAGCTCCGGGCTGAAGGTGGCGCTCAGGTTATCGCCGCCGCTTTCCACAAAGATGAGATCGAGATTGCCGAATTTCTCGCTCAGCGCTTCCACCGCGGCAAGGTTCATCGACGCATCTTCCCGAATAGCGGTATGCGGGCAGCCGCCGGTTTCGACGCCGACAATTCGTTCAGGCTCCAGGGCGCCAGCCTCGGTGAGAATGCGCTGATCTTCTTTGGTGTAGATATCGTTGGTCACCACCGCCAGCTGCCAGGTGTCGCGCATGGCTTTGCAGAGGGCTTCCAGCAGCGCGGTTTTTCCGGAGCCGACCGGGCCGCCGACGCCGACGCGCAGCGGTTGCTTAATCATGTTCATACCTTCTCCTAAGAACGGAATAATCGGGAATACTGGGTTTCGTGCCGGGCGGAAGCGATAGCCGCAAGCGGCGTCGCCGAACCGATGGCGTCGTCCGGGGTCGCCAGGGCGCTGTCCATGTCCGCCGCGTAGCGGTCGCACAGGCGAAGAATCAACTGCTGGGCCGCCTGCTGGCCAAAGGGCACCAGCTTGACGCCCGCCATCACCGCGCTTTCAATCCAGCTATAGCCAAGGCTCAGGGCCAGGTCAGGAATGGCGATTTGCCAGCGTACGCCGAGCCACGCCATGCCGGTTAGCTGACTTTGCTGGCACAGCTTGCGCCATTCGGGCGGGCAGTCCGGCTGCCAGTCGGCCAGCAGCCGGGTGAAGGCCGCGCCGCGGTTGCGCTCTTCATCGCGCAGCTCGCGGGTTTCCCGGCAGGCGAGCAGATAAGCGGTCCAGCGCCGGGCGCAGGCCAGATCGCCCGCTTCGCAGGCCCGGTAGAGACGGGCAAACAGCGGCAGGTCGACGGTAAAAAAGCTCTGCTCCATTTGGCGCAGCTGCCAGCGCTCAAAGGCGGCGGTATCCGCTACCCAGCCCGCTTCCACCGCCCACTCCAGCCCCTGGGACCAGCTGTAGCCGCCAACCGGGAGGCTGCTGCTGGCAAGCTGCATCAAGCGCAGACGTTTTTCCGGCGTCGGCATTTAGTGGCTGTGCTCACGATCGTGATGGTGGTGGTGATGGCCGTGCGATTCGCTGGCGTAGGCGCCGGCTTCCGGTTCAAACGGCAGATGCGCGAAATCCACGGCCAGGCCAAACTGGCGCAGCATATCGTCCAGGACGTGATCGTGATGATAGCGCAGCTCGCCGGGCATAATCTGTAGCGGCACGTGGCGATTGCCAAGGTGATAGCAGGCCTTCGCCAGCATAAAGGGGTCATCGCAGCGTACGACCGAAACGGCTTCATCAGCGGCGATCACTTCAATGAATTCGCTACCGTTTTCGTTACTGAGAATGTCGCCGCCGCGCAGCAGCAGACCGCGCGGCAGCAGCAGGCCCGCCTGACGGCCATCGTTAAGCGTGACTTTAATGCGGCTTTTTACCCGCACGTCAATCGGCAGGGTAACGCTGGCCGTGGCCTGCGCCGGGGTCTCCACCCGTTGGGTCAAATAAAGCATTTGCGCTCCTTAAAACAGGAAATAACGTTGCGCCATCGGTAACACGTCCGCCGGTTCGCTGGTTATCAGTTCGCCGTCGATGCGCACCTCGTAGGTTTGCGAATCCACGGTAATAGTGGGCAGCAGGCCGTTGTGGTGCATATCGCCTTTTTGTACCGTGCGGCAGCCTTTAACCACCGCCGTCGCGCTGTGCAGGTTCAGCCGTTCAGCGACGCCGTTTTCCGCCGCCGCCTGCGACAGAAAGGTCAAACGGCAGCGGTGGCGAGCGCTGCCCAGCGCGCCGAACATCGGGCGATAGTGCACCGGCTGCGGCGTCGGGATAGAGGCGTTGATGTCGCCCATCGGCGCCATCGCGATCATGCCGCCTTTGACGATCGTCGCCGGCTTCACGCCGAAGAACGCCGGGGACCACAGCACCAGATCCGCCAGTTTACCCACTTCAATCGAACCGACTTCATGGGCGATACCGTGGGTTAACGCCGGATTAATGGTGTACTTGGCGATATAGCGCTTCACGCGGAAGTTGTCGTTATCGCCGCTCTCTTCCGCCAGCGGGCCGCGCTGGACCTTCATCCGGTGCGCCACCTGCCAGGTGCGCAACACCACTTCGCCGACGCGCCCCATCGCCTGCGAATCAGACGAGGTGAGGGAGAAGGCGCCCAGATCGTGCAGGACGTCTTCCGCGGCGATGGTTTCCCGCCGAATGCGCGATTCGGCAAACGCCACGTCCTCGGCGATATCCGGGTCGAGATGATGGCAAACCATCAGCATATCCAGATGTTCGTCAATGGTGTTGACGGTATAGGGCAGCGTCGGGTTGGTTGACGAGGGCAGAATATTGGGGTGCGCGCAGGCGGTAATAATATCCGGCGCATGGCCGCCGCCCGCGCCTTCGGTATGGAAAGTATGGATAGTGCGCCCGCCGATGGCCGCCAGGGTATCCTCAACGAATCCGGACTCATTGAGGGTGTCGCTGTGCAGCGCGACCTGCACGTCCATTTCGTCGGCCACCGTCAGCGCGCAGTCGATTGCCGCCGGGGTCGCGCCCCAGTCTTCGTGAATTTTCAGGCCGATAACCCCGGCCGCGACCTGCTCACGCAGCGCATCCGGATTCGAACCATTGCCTTTACCCAGCAGGCCAATATTGACCGGCAGGCTGTCCGCGGCCTGCAGCATCCGCGAGATGTACCACGGCCCGGGCGTGCAGGTCGTGGCGTTGGTGCCCGCCGCCGGGCCGGTCCCGCCGCCGATCATGGTGGTGACGCCGGAGACCAGCGCCTCTTCCGCCTGCTGCGGACAGATCCAGTGAATATGCGTATCGACGCCGCCGGCGGTGACGATCTTGCCTTCCGCCGCAATAATTTCCGTGGCCGCGCCGATCGGGATCGTGACGTTGGGCTGAATATCCGGGTTACCGGCTTTGCCGATCGCGAAGATCCGCCCGTCTTTGACGCCGATGTCGGCTTTGACGATCCCCCAGTAATCGACGATCAGGGCATTTGTCAGCACCAGATCCACACACCCGGCGGAAAGCATCTGTCCCTGGCCCATACCGTCGCGGATCACTTTGCCACCGCCGAATTTGACCTCTTCGCCGTAGGTGGTCAAATCATCTTCGACCTCGATCCACAGCTCGGTGTCCGCCAGGCGAACTTTATCGCCGGTGGTGGGGCCGAACATGTCGGCATAGGCCTGACGTGAAATGTCACTCATCGTTTGCCTCCAGCGCGCCCATAACGTCTCCGCGGAAACCGTACACCGCGCGGGTTCCGGCCAGCGCCACCAGCTCCACCTCGCGCTTTTGGCCAGGTTCGAAGCGCACTGCGGTGCCGGCGGCGATATTCAGGCGATAGCCGGTCGCCTGCTGGCGATCGAACTTCAGCGCCGGGTTGACCTCGGCGAAGTGGTAATGCGAGCCGACCTGAATCGGCCGGTCGCCGTGATTTTCAACGATAATGCAGCAGGTGGCGCGGCCGACGTTAATCGCTATCTGGCCGGGTTTTACCTGATATTCTCCTGGGATCATCGCGCTACCTCAGATTATCGGGTTATGGACGGTAACCAGCTTCGAGCCGTCCGGGAAGGTGGCTTCGACCTGGATATCGGGGATCATTTCCGGCACGCCTTCCATGACCTGGTCGCGGCTCAGGACGTGGCGTCCTTCTTCCATCAGCGCCGCGACGCTTCTGCCATCGCGCGCGCCCTCCATAATAAAGGCGCTAATCAGGGCCACGGATTCGGGATAATTGAGCTTCAGACCGCGGGCCAGGCGACGCTCCGCCACCAGCGCGGCGGTAAACAGCAACAGCTTGTCTTTTTCTCTGGGTGTCAGTTCCATAGCGTTCTCTTAAGTCAGCCAGATTCGGGGGAGTACCGGAGATTTGCCGGTCAGGTGCGGGCGCATAAATTGCCAGATATCGCGCATCGCCCGCTGGCAACGCAGATTATCGTCACTTAGAAAGCGTACCGTCAGCAGGCCGTCGGTGAGCGTCGCGCCGGCGTAGTTTGCCAGCGGCGTAAGTTTTTCGCGTACGCCTTCGAGCAGCGTTTCGTTCGCCGGGTAGAACAGCATCGTTCCCACCCACGGCTGCTGCGCGACGCAGGCCAGCTGTCCATCGGCCAGGCTCAGGCGCTCAATCAGCAGCGGAGAGCCGCCGACCCACACCTCCAGGCGATTGGCGAGTGCGCCGTGGCTAAAGGCTTCGCCGATGACCGGCCGGCCAAGGCACAGCAGGTCCCACGCCAGCAGCGTGCTGGAGGCGGCGAGATGAAAGGCGGTAGACAAAGCGGCGTTGGCGCCGGGAAAGAAGATCGCGTCCTGCGGCAGCCACTCGAGCGTTGAGTTTTCGGCCAGCGTCAGGGTTTGCTGAAGACGCGCCTGCGCGCCGCTGCTGCGATAGAACTTGCTGGCGCCGGGCATGGTGATCAGCGTGTGGCACCCGGGATCCATCGTCGCGCTAATGGTGAGTTCATCGCCGCCGACGATACCGCCGGGCGGATGAAGCAGATAGAGGTGACAGGTCTCTTCTTCGGGATAAAACGGGCGCTGAACGGTGAGGGGACCGACATGACGACGGGAGGCGAGCGTGGTTTTCCCGCCGAGAAATTGAAACTGGAGGTCCAGCGAGGCCTGCCAGCCTTTTTTATTCTGTGGTAACACGGTGCCGTGCAATGTCGCGCCCCTGCAAAATCAAGATAAAACAGCAGCGAAGAGTATTGATCGGGGGCCAATCATCCCGGTCATATGAAAAGCTTATACCCGTCATACTTCGAGCCGCAGCCGCGTTGGTTTACTTTAATCACCTGGGGCTTACTTGCCGCGAAGTTGCGGCGCAGCAAAGGTTATTTCTGCTCCGGCGTTTTTTTCTTCTTTTTGAGCCGAGTCCAGATGCGGGTTTCCTGACGACGCCACAGACGCTGTATGTTGTCGTGATGGCGCAGCAGAATCAGGCATGACAGCATCGAAACCGGGAAAGTGTACTGCGGTTTGAACCACCAGACATAGAACGGAGCAATCAGCGCGCTCACGATAGCCCCCAGCGAGGAGTAGCCGCTGAGCAGAATCGTCAGCAGCCAGGTTCCGGCCATCACGCCGGTGAGATCCCAGCCGATAGGAGCAATGGCGCCGAAAGCGGTGGCCACGCCTTTACCGCCGCGAAAGTTAAAAAATACCGGCCAGATATGGCCCACGCAGGCGGCGATCGCCACCAGGCCGAGCCAGAACGGCGTCAGGCCTAACGCCCACGCGCCCCAGACCGGCAGCATGCCTTTCAGTACGTCAAAAATAAGCACCGCTACGGCTGCGCCCTTGCCGCCAATTCGCAGGACGTTCGTCGCCCCTGGATTGCCGGAGCCGCTGTCGCGAGGGTCGGGAAGGCCAGCGAGGCGGCAAACGAGAATGGCGCTGGAGATTGAGCCGCAGAGGTAGGCGAGGATAACCAGTCCAGGCGCGATTGCACTCATCAGCTGTTCCATTTTGAAAGTGTCGTTTTATCCCCTGCGCACTGCGCGTTGTCCGCGCATTGGCTCGCCGGGACCCATAGCGACGCTATGCTCCTGGAGCCTTGCCGCGTCGCTGTCTTCCTGCAACGCAAATTATTTAGGGGATGTCTTTGCATCTGTGGATAATACGCATAATTGGCCGGAAGTGGTATCCGGTTTAGCCAAAAAGCAGGCAGGTCGTGATGGATATTGTATTTATAGAGCAACTTTCGGTAATCACCACAATTGGTGTTTACGACTGGGAACAGACCATCGAACAGAAGCTGGTGTTCGATATCGAAATGGCGTGGGATAACCGCAAAGCGGCGGCCAGCGATGATGTCAGCGATTGTCTCAGCTATGCTGATATCAGCGAGCTGGTAATCAGCCACGTCGAAGGCGGGCGTTTTGCGCTGGTGGAACGCGTGGCGGAAGAAATTGCCGACCTGCTGCTGGAAAAGTTTCAATCTCCATGGGTACGTATTAAAGTCAGCAAACCTGGGGCGGTAGCCCGGGCGGCTAACGTCGGCGTCATTATTGAACGTGGCCTTAATCTGAAACAAAACTTTTCAGGTCATACTCGTTAAACAAATTGCGTTTATACCGGTCATAGAATCCGGCCATCAGGCTATTTTCTTTGCCGTTTTGCCCTGTGACAGCGTTCGAAATCCTTGCGTACAACCTGTACGCTCACTTTTCTGCGCGCTGTCTGTGGCCAAATAAGCACGCCTGATAGCTCGGTTCTTCGTTCCTGGTTTTTTTCATTTTACTTTTTAAAGGGTTTAATTGGATGAGCGATATACACTCGCTGCTGATAGCGGCAATATTGGGTGTGGTTGAGGGTTTGACAGAATTTTTACCTGTCTCCAGTACTGGTCATATGATTATTGTCGGTCATCTGCTGGGTTTTGAAGGCGATACCGCGAATACGTTTGAAGTCGTCATTCAGCTTGGTTCCATTCTGGCCGTTGTGGTGATGTTCTGGCGCCGCCTGTTTGGTCTTATCGGCATTCATTTTGGCAAAAAGCCCGAGCATGAAGGCCAGGGCAGCGGTCGCCTGTCGCTTATCCATATTCTTTTGGGGATGATCCCGGCGGTGGTGCTGGGGCTGATTTTCCACGATACCATCAAGTCGCTGTTTAACCCGATAAACGTGATGTATGCGCTGATTGTGGGCGGCGTGCTGCTGATCGCGGCGGAAGTGCTGAAGCCGAAACAGCCGCGCGCGGTGGGCATTGATGATATGACCTATCGTCAGGCGTTCGTCATCGGCTGCTTCCAGTGTCTGGCGCTGTGGCCGGGCTTCTCGCGTTCCGGGGCGACGATTTCCGGCGGGATGCTGATGGGCGTCAGCCGCTATGCGGCCTCTGAGTTCTCGTTCCTGCTGGCGGTGCCGATGATGATGGGCGCAACCGTACTGGATATGTACAAGAGCATTGGCTTCCTGAACGCCGGCGATATTCCGATGTTTGCCGTCGGTTTTATCACGGCATTTATCGTCGCGCTGATTGCGATTAAAACCTTCCTGCAGCTGATTAAACGTATTTCGTTTATCCCGTTCGCCATCTACCGTTTTATCGTTGCGGCAGCGGTCTACGTGGTCTTCTTCTAAGCGCCCGCCCTCAGTCCCGCGGCTGAGGGCAACGCTTTTCTTTCCAGCGGGCGACGGCCTGAATCCGCCGACGCGTCAGCTCTTCACGAATTTCAACGCCCTGAAAACCTTCCGCCACCACCTCTTTAGTTGAAACCGACCGGGCAACGTCCCAGGCTTCCAGCAGCAGGCGACCCTGCGGATAATCGCAGGCTTCAAAGCCGGTGCGCCCGCGCACGTCGGCCTCGCTGGTTAACGCGATTTGCCTGACACGATGCGGCTTGCGCCAGGCGTCGATATTATCGAACAGCTTGACCAGCGTTTTCGGCTGCAGGATGGGCAGGGTATGAATCAGATCGTGAAATTCGGCGACCAGTTTTGCCAGGTCGCGCAGCTCGTTTGGCACCCGCAAACGGGCGCAGAGCTGCTCGACCAGCTTAACGCCAGCCGGACCGTGACCATGATGGCGCGGCCAGAGCGCTTTCGGCGTCAGCCCTTTCCCGAGGTCGTGGCATAGGGTGGCAAAACGGACATCCACTTCGGGCGAGAGCATCGCCGCCATGGTGACGGTCATCAGCGTATGCAGGCCAGTGTCGATTTCCGGGTGCCATTTAGCCGGGGCCGGTACGCCATAAAGAGCGTCGACTTCCGGGAACAGCACCTTGAGCGCGCGGCAGTCGCGTAATGTCTGGAAGAAGACCTGCGGATTGCGGGTAGAGAGGGCGCTTTCCGTCTCTTTCCACACCCGCTCAGGCGTGAGGTACGCCAGCTCGCCAGCATCGGCCATCGCCCGCATCAGCGCCATGGTTTCATCGGCGATACGGAACCCCAGATGCGCGTAGCGGGCGGCAAAACGCGCCACGCGCAGGACGCGTAGCGGGTCCTCGCTAAAGGCGGGCGAGACGTGGCGCAGCAGGCGCTGGCGTAAATCAGCCTGGCCGCCGTAGGGATCGATAATCTGGCCGTCGGCGTCCTGGGCCAGCGCGTTGATCGTCAGATCGCGGCGCAGCAGGTCTTGCTCAAGGGTGACGTCAGCGGCGGCATAGCAGGTAAAGCCGGTGTAGCCGGAGCCGGACTTGCGCTCGGTGCGCGCCAGCGCATACTCTTCGCGGCTTTGCGGATGCAGGAACACGGGAAAATCACGGCCTACCTGCTGGTAGCCCGCGTCGAGAAGTTGCTGAGGCGTGGCGCCAACCACGACCCAATCTTTGTCTTTAACCGGTAGCCTTAATAACGCATCTCGTACTGCACCACCGACCAGATAAACCTTCACGCCTCACTCTCCCGTCTTTATTTTCTTACGATGATACGTAAGTCTGGCAGAGAAGACGAATTAGTTCATCCAGCGGTCTTTGCGTTTGCGGCTCGGTACCAGGTGCGGCAACACCAGTCCGAGGATCAGGCCGACGCCCAGCACGCCGCCGCCGTACATAAACCACTGCATGATAATGGTTCGCTGTTTGTCATCAAGCTGCAGATTTGCGGCGTTTACCTTTTTCTGCGCGACAACCAGCTCATTTTTCAGCTTTTGGTTCTCTTCTTTCAGACCGTTTATCACGGCGTCGCTACCGGCGACTTTCTTCTGCATGTCCGCCGTGCGCTGATTCCAGGTGGTGTCGATGTTGTTGAGTTTGTCGGTCAGGGTTTTGACCTGGTTTTCCAGATCCGGCACGCGGGTGCGCAGGCTGGGCTCGTTGCTCAGCTCTTTCAAGGGGATCCAGGCGGTACGGCCGCTGTTGTCGCGTACCTGAGCGTAGTTCGTGCTGTCGTTGGTTTGCAGCACCGCGACTTCTTCACCGGCGTTGATGGTGCCCACGAGACGATAGTTATCGCCCGGACCGCTGCGCACCCAGGTATTCAGTTCATCTGAAACGTAACGTTTTTCTTCCGCGTGAACCGCCGTGGCGGCGCTCAGCGCCAGCAAAGTCAATGTAATAAGGCGTAATTTTGGCATCAGGTCATCGTTTGGTCATAAAAAGTTGAACGATAGTAGTGGCATCGCCGAAGCGACGCAAAGTTTTCCGCCACAATCGGAATCATCCAGGAGGTGGCCCGGCAAAATGCGCATTGCATGGCGATTCGCCGCAAAATACTATTTACTGACAAGAAATATCGTTGTTAGTTCGCCGCAATTTCCCGGCACAGCATATAAGCGGAAGAATTCAGTCATGGCTCAAGAAATCGAATTAAAGTTTATCGTCGCTCAGGATGGCGTTGACGCGCTGCGTCAGCACCTCAACGCGCTGGAGGCAAAGCATACGCCAGCGGGTCAATTGCTGAATATTTACTATGAAACGGCGGATAACTGGCTGCGCCGCCACGACATGGGGCTGCGCATTCGCGGCGACCAGGGGCGCTATGAAATGACGCTGAAAATCGCCGGGCGCGTCGTCGGCGGCCTGCATCAGCGTCCGGAATACAACATTCCGCTGGACACCCCGGAGCTGGCGCTGGAGAAACTGCCGGCTGAGGTCTGGCCGCAGGGGGAACTGCCGGCGGCGCTCGCACAGAACGTACAGCCGCTTTTCAGCACCGATTTTGAGCGTGAAAGATGGGTGGTCAAAGAAGGCGACAGCGAAATTGAAATCGCTCTTGACCGCGGCGAAGTTAAAGCCGGCGAGCATCAGGAACCGATTTGTGAACTGGAGCTGGAACTGCTGTCCGGTACTACGCAGGACATTCTGACCCTTGCCCGTCGCCTGCTGGATACCGGCGTACTGCGTCAGGGCAGCCTGAGCAAGGCGGCGCGCGGTTATCATCTGGCGCAGGGCAATGAAGAACGTCCGCTGACCGCGTTAACGATCCTTCGCGTCGCGCCGAAGGCCAGCGTCGAGCAGGGTCTGGAAGCGGCGCTGGAAAGCGCGCTGGCGCACTGGCTGTATCATGATGAACTCCTCAATCGCGGCAATACAAAAGCGAAAGCGGAGATTTTGCACGCTATCGCCCGCGTGCGGCACGCGCTGGTGCTGTTTGGCGGTATTGTCCCGCGCAAGGCCACCACGCTGCTGCGTGAGCGTCTGAGCGAAGCTGAGGCGGCGCTGGCGGAGGCCGAAACCGCCCAGGCGGCGCTTTTCAGCGTGGCGACCGTCAGAGCCAAGCTGACGCTGACCGATCTGCTGATAAACCACGGCTGGCGTCCCTTCCTGAACGCAGCCGGAGAGCAGAAAATTGCCGGTTCGTTTAAACGCTTCGCGGATATTCAGCTCTCCAGAGCGGCGGCGGAGCTGAAAAACGCCTTCCGCCAGCCGTCCGCTGACGGTTATGTCGATCAGCTTCCGCGCCTGACCCGTGAAATTGACACCGTTCAGCTGCTATCCGGCGCTTATATCGACGCTGCCGCGCCGTGGCTGGAAAACTGGCAAGAAACCCGCCGGGCGATAGCGCATAACGACAGCAGCGTTATCGAATATTTTCGTCGCCAGGCGCTGGCCGCGGAGCCGTTCTGGCTGCATAGTGGAAAACGATAATTTCAGGCCAGGGAGCCCCTAAGATGCCGCTTTCTTCGCAATTACAGCAGCACTGGCAGACGGTCGCAGGCCGGCTACCAGCGGATTTTCCCGTATCGACGTTGAGCGATCGGGCGCAATCGGTCATGGCCTTTAGCGATTTCGTCGAACAGAGTCTGATCGCGCAGCCGCAGTGGCTGGCGGAGCTTGAAAGTGCGCCCCCCGAGGCGCAGGAGTGGCATCACTATGCCGACTGGCTGCAGGTTCGCCTGGCCGAGGTCAATGATGAAGCCGCGCTGATGCGCGAGCTGCGCCAGTTTCGCCGTCGGATCATGGTGCGTATCGCCTGGGCCCAGGCGCTATCGCTGGTCAGCGAAGAGAGCAGCCTGCAGCAGCTAAGCGCGCTGGCGGAGACCTTAATCGTCGCCGCGCGCGACTGGCTATACGCCGCCTGCTGCCGTGAATGGGGCACTCCGTGTAATGCTGAAGGTACGCCGCAGCCGCTGCTGATCCTCGGGATGGGCAAGCTCGGCGGCGGCGAGCTGAATTTCTCCTCCGACATCGATCTGATTTTCGCCTGGCCGGAGCATGGCGCCACGCGCGGCGGCCGTCGCGAGCTGGACAACGCCCAGTTTTTTACCCGCCTCGGGCAGCGCCTGATTAAGGTGCTGGATCAGCCCACCCAGGATGGCTTTGTCTACCGCGTTGATATGCGCCTGCGCCCGTTTGGCGACAGCGGCCCGCTGGTGCTGAGCTTTGCCGCGCTGGAGGATTATTACCAGGAGCAGGGGCGCGACTGGGAGCGCTACGCGATGGTGAAAGCGCGAATCATGGGCGATAACGATGGCGTTTACGCCAGCGAGCTGCGCGCCATGCTGCGGCCGTTTGTCTTCCGCCGCTATATTGATTTCAGCGTGATTCAGTCTCTGCGTAACATGAAGGGAATGATCGCCCGTGAGGTGCGCCGTCGGGGACTGAAGGACAATATCAAGCTCGGCGCGGGCGGCATCCGCGAAGTGGAGTTTATCGTCCAGGTCTTCCAGCTGATTCGCGGCGGACGCGAACCGATGCTGCAACAGCGGGCTTTGCTGCCGACGCTGGCCGCCATCGAAGAGCTGCACCTGCTGCCGGAAGGGGATGCGCAGAGGCTGCGCGAAGCCTATCTGTTTTTGCGTCGCCTGGAAAACCTGCTGCAAAGCATCAACGACGAGCAGACGCAAACCCTGCCGCAGGATGAACTTAATCGCGCCCGGCTGGCCTGGGGGATGGGGGCTGCCGACTGGGATACGCTCAGCGCGCGGCTGGCGGAGCAGATGGCCAACGTGCGGCGCGTGTTTAATGAATTGATCGGCGACGATGAAACCCAGTCGCCGGATGAACAGCTTGAAGAGTACTGGCGCGAACTGTGGCAGGACGCGCTGCAGGAGGATGATACCAGCCCGGCGCTGGCGCATCTCGCCGACAGCGATCGCCGCAGCGTGCTGGCGCTGATCGCCGATTTTCGTAAAGAGCTGGACCGGCGTACGATTGGCCCGCGCGGCCGTCAGGTGCTCGACCAGCTCATGCCGCATCTGCTCAGCGAAATCTGCTCGCGCGCGGATGCCCCGGTGCCGCTGGCGCGCATTACGCCGCTGCTCACCGGGATTGTCACCCGCACAACCTATCTGGAGCTGCTGAGCGAATTCCCCGGCGCGCTAAAGCACCTGATTAGCCTGTGCGCGGCGTCGCCGATGGTCGCCAGCCAGCTGGCTCGCCATCCGCTGCTGCTGGACGAGCTGCTGGACCCGAATACGCTTTATCAACCGACGGCCACCGATGCCTATCGCGACGAACTTCGGCAGTATCTGCTGCGCGTACCGGAAGATGATGAAGAGCAGCAGCTGGAGGCGCTGCGCCAGTTTAAGCAGGCGCAGCTGCTGCATATCGCCGCGGCCGATATCGCCGGAACCCTGCCGGTGATGAAAGTGAGCGATCACTTAACCTGGCTGGCGGAGGCGATGATTGACGCGGTGGTCCAGCAGGCCTGGCTGCAGATGGTGGCCCGCTACGGGCAGCCGACGCATCTGCACGATCGCCAGGGGCGCGGTTTTGCGGTGGTTGGCTACGGTAAGCTGGGGGGCTGGGAGCTGGGCTACAGTTCCGATCTCGATCTGGTGTTCCTCCACGATTGTCCGATGGAGGTGATGACCGACGGCGAGCGCGAAATCGACGGTCGTCAGTTTTATCTGCGGCTGGCGCAGCGCATCATGCATCTTTTCAGCACTCGCACCTCGTCGGGCATTCTGTACGAAGTGGACGCTCGCTTACGTCCTTCTGGTGCGGCGGGCATGCTGGTGACCACCGCCGATGCCTTTGCTGATTATCAACAAAATGAGGCATGGACCTGGGAGCATCAGGCGCTGGTTCGCGCCCGCGTAGTGTATGGCGATCCTGAGCTACAGGCGCGCTTTGACGCCATTCGTCGGGATATTCTTACTACCCCGCGAGAAGGCGAAAAACTGCAGACCGAAGTGCGGGAAATGCGCGAAAAAATGCGCGCTCACCTGGGGAATAAGCATCACGATCGCTTTGATATTAAAGCCGATGCCGGGGGTATCACGGATATTGAATTTATTACCCAGTATCTGGTCCTACGCTATGCCAGTGATAAACCGAAGCTCACGCGCTGGTCCGATAACGTCCGTATTCTGGAACTGCTGGCGCAGAACGACATTATGGACGAGGCAGAGGCGAGGGCGTTAACTCACGCTTACACCACGCTGCGCGATGCGCTCCATCACCTGGCGCTGCAGGAGCAGCCGGGGAACGTGGCGCCAGAAGCGTTTAGCCAGGAGCGTGAACAGGTCAGCGCCAGCTGGCAGAAGTGGTTGATGGCTTAACTAAAAAACCGGGTGTGCTATTATCGCGCGCAAAGTTTGCGTCTCGCAGGAGAGAGGAATGAAAGTAACGCTGCCAGAGTTTGAACGTGCAGGAGTGTTGGTGGTTGGCGATGTGATGCTGGACCGCTACTGGTATGGTCCCACCAGCCGTATTTCGCCGGAAGCGCCGGTGCCGGTGGTGAAGGTGGAAAATATCGAAGAACGTCCTGGCGGCGCGGCAAACGTGGCGATGAACATTGCGTCGCTCGGCGCGACCTCTCGTCTGGTTGGCCTGACCGGGATTGACGATGCCGCCCGCGCGTTAAGCAAGGCGCTGGCCGACGTCAACGTGAAGTGCGACTTTGTGTCCGTCCCGACCCATCCGACGATTACCAAACTGCGCGTGCTGTCGCGCAACCAGCAGCTGATTCGTCTCGATTTTGAAGAGGGTTTCTCCGGCGTCGATCCGCAGCCGATGCACGAGCGTATTCAGCAGGCGCTGAGCTCCATTGGCGCGCTGGTACTGTCTGATTACGCCAAAGGCGCGCTGACCAGCGTCCAGACCATGATTAAGCTGGCTCGCGACGCGGGCGTTCCGGTGCTTATCGACCCGAAGGGCACGGATTTTGAACGCTATCGCGGCGCCACCCTGCTGACGCCTAACCTCTCAGAATTTGAGGCGGTCGCGGGTAAATGTAAGGATGAAGAAGAGATCGTTGAACGCGGGATGAAAATCATCGCCGATTTTGACCTCTCGGCGCTGCTGGTGACCCGTTCCGAGCAGGGGATGACGCTGCTGCAGCCGGGGCGACCGCCGCTGCATATGCCCACTCAGGCCCAGGAAGTCTATGATGTTACCGGCGCGGGTGATACGGTCATCGGCGTGCTGGCGGCGACGCTGGCCTCCGGCAATACTCTGGAAGAGGCCTGCTACTTTGCCAACGCGGCGGCGGGCGTCGTGGTCGGTAAACTCGGTACCTCTACCGTTTCGCCTATCGAACTGGAGAACGCGGTGCGCGGGCGCTCCGAGACCGGTTTTGGCGTGATGAGCGAAGAAGAGCTGAAGCTGGCGGTTGCCGCGGCGCGCAAGCGCGGCGAGAAAGTGGTGATGACCAACGGCGTGTTCGACATTTTACACGCGGGCCATGTTTCCTACCTGGCTAACGCGCGCAAGCTGGGCGATCGGCTGATCGTTGCGGTGAACAGCGACGCGTCAACCCGGCGCCTGAAAGGCGACTCTCGCCCGGTCAACCCGCTGGATCAGCGGATGATCGTGCTGGGCGCGCTGGAAGCCGTCGATTGGGTGGTCTCTTTTGAAGAGGATACCCCGCAGCGTCTGATTGCCGGAATTCTGCCGGATCTGCTGGTAAAAGGCGGCGACTATAAGCCGGAACAGATCGCCGGTAGCGAAGAAGTCTGGGCAAACGGCGGCGAGGTGCTGGTGCTCAACTTTGAAGATGGCTGCTCGACGACCAACATCATCAAGAAGATCCAGAAAGATAACAAACAGTAATGTTTTCTCTTCGCACCGTAGCGGCGGTATGTCCGGAATTAGCGCGCTAACCGAGGCGTAACCGGCGATAACGCTGCAAAACAGGACAAAAGAGGCCCGCGATCGCCTAATCGCGGGCCTCTTTTTATCCCTGCATGAACACCACCTCCTATGGAGGTGGTCAGCAATAAGTTGGC
>NZ_JAWXQV010000061.1:0-37717 GCF_033843325.1 Klebsiella sp. JN_Kp126
GCGGGCGGTAGCCCGGGTAAGGCGTTTACGCCGCAACCCGGGGATACCCCGGGATTTATACATCGACGGGGTTTCCCCCCGGCTCGCGCCGCGCTTAGCAGGGCTACGGGGGTGTGCGGTCTGCGGGCTGTGTAGCCCGGCTAAGGCGTTTACGCCGCCAGCCGGGAATACTTCCCCCATCTTACGCTTCGTCGTGCTCTTCCCACGCCAGCGCGCGTTTTACCGCTTTCTTCCAGCCGCTGTAGCGATAGTTACGCTCGGTGGTTTCAATCCCCGGACGGAACTCGCGTTCGATGACCGCTTTCTCCTGCAGTTCATCCAGGTTTTGCCAGAAACCGACCGCCAGACCGGCCAGATAGGCTGCGCCCAGCGCGGTGACTTCGCGGACTTCCGGGCGTTCCACGCGGGTGCCGAGAATATCGGACTGGAACTGCATCAGGAAGTTGTTGGCGACCGCGCCGCCGTCAACGCGCAGGGCGTGCAGACGGATCCCGGAGTCAGCCTGCATCGCTTCCAGCACGTCGCGGGTCTGATAGGCAATCGACTCCAGGGTGGCGCGAATAATATGGTTGGAGTTCACGCCGCGGGTCAGGCCGAAGATCGCGCCGCGGGCATACGGGTCCCAGTACGGGGCGCCGAGGCCGGTAAACGCCGGAACGACGTACACGCCGTTGGTATCCTTCACTTTGGTGGCGAAATATTCGGAATCGAACGCGTCGCTAATCAGCTTCATCTCATCGCGCAGCCACTGAATAGAGGCGCCAGCCATAAACACCGCGCCTTCCAGCGCATAGTTCACCTCACCGCGCGGGCCGCAGGCGATAGTCGTCAGCAGGCCGTGCGTTGACGTCACCGCTTTCTCGCCGGTATTCATCAGCATAAAGCAGCCGGTACCGTAGGTGTTTTTCGCCATCCCCTCTTTCACGCACAGCTGGCCGAACAGCGCCGCCTGCTGGTCGCCCGCGATGCCGGCGATCGGAATACGCGTCCCGCCCTTACCGCCGATGTTGGTCTGGCCGTACACTTCGGAAGATTTGCGCACTTCCGGCAGCATGGCGCGCGGGATATCCAGCGCGTCGAGCATTTTGTCGTCCCAGTCCAGCTCGTGGATATTAAACAGCATGGTACGCGAGGCGTTAGTGTAGTCGGTTACGTGAACGCGTCCCTGGGTCATTTTCCAGATAAGCCAGGTGTCTACGGTACCGAACAGCAGCTCGCCGCGTTTAGCGCGTTCGCGCGCGCCTTCGACGTGGTCGAGGATCCACTTCACTTTGGTGCCGGAGAAGTAGGGGTCAACCACCAGGCCGGTGGCCTTGCGGATGTACTCTTCCATGCCGTCGCGCTTGAGCTGTTCGCAGATCTCGGCGGTACGGCGGCACTGCCAGACGATGGCGTTATAAATCGGCTTCCCGGTTTCGCGCTCCCACACGATGGCGGTTTCACGCTGGTTGGTGATGCCGATCGCCGCGATTTCATCGGAGCTGATATCGGCTTTTGCCAGCACTTCGACCAGCGTAGAGCTTTGCGATGCCCAGATCTCCATCGGGTCGTGTTCAACCCAGCCTGGACGCGGATAAATTTGTTCGAATTCTCGCTGAGAGACGCTGACGATATTGGCATCGTGATCCATTACCACGGCGCGGGAGCTGGTGGTGCCCTGGTCGAGCGCTACGATATATTTTTTGTCGGTCATAGTATGAGTTCCGTAGTCAGATTACAGCGAAGCTTTGTGTTGCGTCGTAGAGGGGGATGCAGCTTCTTTCTCTTCGACGACGCAGGTGTCGCAAGGCAGGTGGCGGCCAATCAGCTTGCGGTAGCAGAATGCGCCCAGCGCAGCACCGACGATTGGCGCACACAGCGGCACCAGGAAATAAGGAATATCTTTGCCGCCGGTGAAGGCGACGTTGCCCCAGCCTGCCAGCCAGGCGAAGGCTTTCGGTCCGATATCACGCGCCGGGTTCATGGCGAAGCCGGTCAGCGGGCCCATGGATGCGCCGATGACGGCGATCAGCAGACCAATCAGCAGCGGCGCCAGCGGGCCACGCGGCACGCCGTTACCATCGTCGGTCAGCGCCAGAATGACGCCCATCAGGATAGCGGTAATCACCATTTCTACCGCGAAGGCCTGCACAAAATTGATATGCGGATTCGGATAGGTGGAGAAAATGCCTGCCAGCTCGAGACTTTCGACGCTACCGCGCACCATATTGTGGGTATGTTCGAAATCGAAGAAAAGATTGTAATAAAGCCCGTAAACTAAAGCCGCAGCGCAAAAGGCGCCAGCGAATTGCGCAACGATAAATGGAACAACTTTACGACCGTCAAAGCAGGCGAACAGCCACAGCGCGATGGTGACCGCCGGGTTAAGGTGCGCACCGGAAACCCCTGCGGTCAGGTAAATCGCCATGGCGACGCCCAGACCCCAGATGATGCTGATTTCCCACTGACCGAAGCTGGCTCCCGCGACCTTAAGCGCAGCGACGCACCCAACGCCGAAAAAGATCAACAACCCGGTACCGAGGAACTCTGCGATGCACTGGCCTTTTAGTGTTGATGTTTGGCTCATAATCGAATCCTGAAGCGTAGTGATGATTATTGTATGTGTGAAGGTCGCAGGCGACCACGCTGCCATGTAGGCATAGTGTTAATTTATCGTTAACGAACAAAAACGAGAAATATCGAAATTCAAATGTGTGTACCACGTCAAGAAAATGAGCGTTTTCGCGCCATAAACGCGTGTTCGGCCTTTTGCGGGAGCGTTTCACCGCACATTTTTTTACGTGTTGATTAACAATTACGAAAAAGTACCGGGTAAAAGCGGCGAACGGACCAGGTAAAGGCTGAAAAGTGTTGCAAACCGCAATCTACGCGGGTTGTCGCTGGACAGGGGAGGCGGGGCTTCATACAATCGACTACATCACCACTGTAGTGCGCTAATTTTCGTTAAGGCGTCAACGCGTATACGAAACGGACGGTTTCTATCAACGCCTTGCAAGTTCAGGAGAGGTATGACGATGTCATTAGAAGTGTTTGAGAAATTAGAATCTAAAGTTCAGCAGGCGATTGATACCATCACTCTGTTACAGATGGAAATCGAAGAGCTGAAAGAGAAGAACAACACGCTGGCGCAGGAAGTACAGAGCGCGCAGCACAGCCGTGAAGAGCTTGAGCGTGAAAACGGTCAGCTGAAAGAACAGCAGCAGGGCTGGCAGGATCGTCTGCAGGCGCTGCTGGGCCGCATGGAAGAAGTCTGATGCTTCCCGCCCCCTCCCGTTCGGGAGGGGGCAAACTCTCCCCCGCTCTATATACTCACAAGTTATAGCCAATCTTTTTTTATTCTTTAATCATTAGTCCGCTTTCTGGCACGCTTAATCCATCACAACACTATATAAAGAGAGCGGTGCGATGAATAAGTGGGGCGTGGGGTTAACTCTGTTGCTGGCATCCGCCAGCGTTCTGGCAAAAGACATTCAACTATTAAACGTTTCTTACGATCCAACGCGCGAGCTGTACGAACAGTACAACAAAGCCTTTAGCGCGCACTGGAAACAAGAAACCGGCGACAACGTGGTGATTCGTCAGTCCCACGGCGGCTCTGGCAAACAGGCGACCTCGGTGATCAACGGCATTGAAGCCGACGTGGTGACCCTTGCGCTGGCCTATGACGTCGATGCGATTGCCGAGCGTGGCCGAATCGACAAAAACTGGCTGAAGCGTCTGCCGGATAACTCCGCACCGTATACCTCAACCATCGTGTTCCTCGTACGCAAAGGCAACCCGAAGCAGATTCACGACTGGAACGACCTGATTAAACCGGGCGTGTCGGTGATTACCCCGAACCCGAAAAGCTCCGGCGGCGCGCGCTGGAACTATCTGGCGGCATGGGGCTATGCCCTTCACCAGAACAATGGCGATCAGGCGAAGGCGCAAGAGTTCGTAAAAGCGCTGTTTAAGAACGTCGAAGTGCTGGATTCCGGCGCCCGTGGTGCGACCAACACCTTCGTGGAACGTGGGATCGGCGATGTGCTGATTGCCTGGGAAAACGAAGCCCTGCTGGCGACCAACGAACTGGGTAAAGACAAATTTGAGATCGTGACCCCGAGCGAATCGATTCTCGCCGAGCCGACGGTTTCCGTGGTGGATAAAGTGGTCGACAAGAAGGGCACTCGCCAGGTGGCGGAAGCGTATCTGAAGTACCTCTACTCGCCGGAAGGCCAGGAGATTGCGGCGAAGAACTTCTATCGTCCGCGCGATCCTGAGATAGCGAAAAAATACGCGAATGAGTTCCCGAAACTGAAGCTGTTCACCATCGATGACGTGTTTGGCGGCTGGACGAAAGCGCAGAAAGAGCACTTTTCCAACGGCGGCACCTTCGACCAGATAAACCAGCGTTAAATAGCCTCTCCTTATCCCCGCTTGCGCTGCGCTTAGCGGGGATACAACTCTTGTCGCCCGGACAGACGTAAGCCGCGACCCGGGGCTGAGAAGTCTGGTAGCGCCGCCTCCGGGAAAACACACCGAACCTCTTCCTGTTTTCATTTGGTCATCAAACTGCGTTACTCTTCCGTTTCTGGCTGAGACAGGAAAAAATAATGCGAAGAGTACGATACCTTTTATTAGCGCTGCTGGTGGTCGTTGTGGCGGCGATAGCCGGCGGCTACTACTGGCTTCATTCCGGCAACCCTGATGCGTTGCGCAAAATTGTTCTGCAACAGTGCGTCCCCAATCAACAGCAGCACCAGAATCCCGCGCCCTGTGCGGAAGTGAACCTCAAGGGCGGCTATGTGCTGTTTAAAGACCGCAATGGCCCGCTGCAGTATCTGCTGATGCCGACTTACCGTATTAACGGCACCGAAAGTCCGCTGCTGCTTAATCCCCTGACGCCGAACTTCTTCTGGCAGGCCTGGCAGGGGCGCGAAATCATGAGCCAGCATCGTGGTTCCGCCGTATCGGATGACGCGGTCTCCTTGACCATCAACTCGCGCAGCGGACGCACGCAAAATCATTTCCATATCCATATCTCCTGCCTGCGTCCCGATGTCCGTACCCAGCTGGACAAGGACGCGCCCGCTATCAGCAGCCGCTGGTTGCCGCTGCCCGGTGGACTACTGGGCCACGAATATCTGGCGCGTCGGGTCACTGAAACGGAGCTGGCGCAGCGCAGCCCGTTCCTGATGCTGGCCGAAGAGGTGCCGGAAGCGCGTGAACATATGGGCCGTTTTGCGCTGGCGATGGCAAAGCAGAGCGATGGCTCGCTGGTGCTGCTGGCCACCGAGCGTAACCTGCTAACGCTTAATCGCGCATCGGCGGAAGAGATTCAGGATCATAGCTGCGCAATCCTGCAATAACCCCACCATATCTGGCGTTTACCTGTCTTATTGTCCGTCGTATTCTTGCTGAAAAAATCGACAGGAGACAGGTATGTCGCTCTGGTTGTCCCACCCTCTGTTCCTTCCTTCTATCATCGTCGGCATCACTATTCTCCTCTGGGCGACTTCGCTACTGCCGGAGTTTATGACTGCGCTGCTGTTTTTTGCCGCAGCGATGATCGCCAAAATCGCGCCGCCGGAGGTCATTTTCGGCGGCTTTGCCTCATCGGCGTTCTGGCTGGTGTTCAGCGGATTTGTGCTGGGGATCGCCATACGCAAAACCGGGCTGGCGGACAGGGCGGCCCGGTCGCTCTCGTCACGGCTGACCGACTCCTGGCCGCTGATGGTCGGCAGTGTGGTGCTGCTCAGCTATGCGCTGGCGTTTGTGATGCCGTCCAATATGGGGCGTATCGCGCTGCTGATGCCGATTGTGGCGGCAATGGCCAGGCGTGCCGGCATTGAAGAGGGGACGCGCCCGTGGTTTGGCCTGGCGCTGGCGGTGGGGTTCGGGACCTTCCAGCTGTCTGCCACCATCCTGCCCGCCAACGTCCCGAATCTGGTGATGAGCGGCGCGGCGGAGGGATCGTATGGTATCCATTTGAATTATCTTCCCTATTTACTGCTGCATACGCCGGTGCTCGGCTGGCTCAAAGGGGCTGTGCTGATCGCCCTGATATGCTGGCTGTTTCCCGGAAAACCGCACCCGCCGCGCGACATGACGCCGCTGCCGCCGATGAGCCGCGATGAGAAGCGCCTGGCGTGGCTGCTGGTGGTAGTGCTGACGCTCTGGGTGACGGAGAGCTGGCACGGCGTGGGGCCGGCCTGGACGGGGCTGGCGGCGGCGGTGATAACGCTGCTGCCGCGGGTCGGTTTTATCAGCGGCGAGGAGTTTTCCAGCGGCGTTAATATCCGCACCTGTATTTACGTCGCCGGGATTTTGGGGCTGGCTATCACCGTGACGCAAACCGGTATCGGCGGCGTGGTGGGGAATGCCCTGCTGCAGATTATGCCGCTGGATAAAGAGAGCCCGTTTACCAGCTTTCTCGCATTGACCGGCATTACCAGCGCGCTGAACTTTATCATGACCGCTAACGGCGTACCGGCGCTGTATACCACCTTCGCGCAGAGCTTCTCCGATGCCACCGGCTTCCCGCTGCTGAGCGTGATTATGATTCAGGTGCTGGGGTACTCCACGCCGCTGCTGCCGTATCAGGCGTCACCGATTGTGGTGGCAATGGGGCTAGGGAAAGTGCCTGCGCGGGCGGGAATGCTGCTGTGTATCGCGCTGGCGGCGGTAAGCTATTTGATTCTGCTGCCGCTGGACTACCTGTGGTATCAGGCGTTGGGGAAACTGTAGCGAGGTAAAAAAACCCGGCTTGCGCTGTGCTGAGCCGGGCCACAAATATTGCAGATTTCTGGTCAGTAGCCCCGGTTGCGAAGCACGACCGGGGATAGCCTTTAAAGCGAATTACGCTTTTTTCGCGGCTTCTGCTGCTTTAACGATCACCGCGAAAGCGTCAGCTTTCAGGGATGCGCCGCCAACCAGCGCGCCGTCGATGTCCGGCTGGGTGAACAGCTCTGCTGCGTTGCCCGCGTTAACGGAACCGCCGTACTGGATGATCACTTGTTCAGCCACTTTCGCATCAGCTTTAGCGATGTGGTCGCGAATGAATTTGTGCACCGCCTGAGCCTGAGCCGGGGTAGCGGATTTGCCGGTACCGATCGCCCATACGGGTTCGTAAGCGATAACCGCGCCTTCGAACGCCGCCGCGCCCTGGGTTTTCAGAACGGCGTCGATCTGACGCGCGCACACTTCTTCCGTTTTGCCCGCTTCGTTTTCCGCTTCGGTTTCACCGATGCACAGAACCGGGATCAGACCCTGCTCTTTCAGTACCGCGAATTTCCTGGCGATAAACTCGTCGGACTCTTTGTGGTAGGTACGGCGCTCGGAGTGGCCGATGATGATGTATTCAGCGCCGATGTCTTTCAGCATTTCGGCAGAGGTTTCGCCAGTGAACGCGCCGGACAGGTTCAGGTCAACGTTCTGCGCGCCCAGGTGAATGTGGCTGCCCGCAGCGGCTTGTTTAGCCAGGTCGATGTACATCTCAGGCGGAGCAATGGCAACTGCACACCCGGTTACGCCAGCCAGTTCGGTACGCAGGTTCGCGACCAGTTCGTTTACCATGTGGCGGCTGCCGTTCAGTTTCCAGTTACCCATCACTAAAGGATGTCGCATTTTTATTCTCCACGCTTTAAAGCGAATTAAGGAATATAGCCGCCCCCGCGGGCAGCATGGTCTGTGAAACAGTATAGAGATTCATCACTGGAAAGGCTTTGCTTTTTGTCATTTATTGTTGTTTTCCAGCGTTTCAGATAGCGCCAGCTTAATCGGTTCAACAGCGAAGGTCAGCCCCTTTTCGCCGTTGTCCGCCACTACATAGCGCACAGCACCTTCCGTTTCGGAGAAGTAACGTTTGCCTTTTCCGGCGGTCAGCAGTTTCTGCAGCTTCTGCTGGCTTTGCGTCAGGCTGAGCGTGGGTACGAACGCGCGCATCACGGCGCTCATATACTCCTGGGCTCTCGCTTTCGCCGCTTTCTGCTGCGGCCCCTGAATCGGTAGCCAGGTGATCTGCATCGATTTAATTTTGAGCGTGCCGCGTTCAAGCGCGGTCGACGCGTAAAGGTTCTCATTGATCTTCGTGGCGGCGCGGGTCAGGTTTGCCTGGTCTTTGCTGGCGGCGACGGCGCGAAATTCATTGAGCGATAGCTTCGGGTTATCGTTGTTGAATTTTTCCCGAAACTCGCTGATGGAAATATCAAAGGCCGGCGCGCCGGAGAGAAGATAGGGCGCCGTAGCGCTGGCGTCTGACTCGGCGGACAACGCTTTTTGGCCGACGGATAATGCCGCCAGCCCAATTAAACATAAGGTTGCCCACTTCTTCATGCCCATCTTCCCTTTTTTTATCTGCTGACGATTAAAACGAGAACCGTCACGCTTGTCAAAAAGTCACGCCTTCAGGGTAAACTACGTCGGTGATGATGATAAGGAATAAAACATGACCCTACAGCAGTGGCTATTCTCAATTAAAGGGCGGATTGGACGTCGCGACTTCTGGATCTGGATCGCTATCTGGATAATGACCATGAGCGCGCTGTTCACGCTGGCCGGTAGTAACCTACTCAATTTACAGACGGCGGCTTTTATTCTGGTGTGTCTGCTGTGGCCGACGGCGGCGGTGACCATTAAACGCCTGCACGATCGGGGTAAATCCGGGCTCTGGGCGCTGCTGATGATTCTGGCGTGGATGCTGCTGGCGGGCAACTGGTCGATGCTGCCTGGGGTCTGGCAGTGGGGCGTCGGGCGGTTTATACCGACGCTGATTATCGTCATGATGCTGATCGACCTGGGCGCGTTTGTCGGTACCCAGGGCGCGAATAAATTTGGTAAAGAGACGCTGGACGTGCGCTGGAAAGCGGAATCCTGATTACCAGTAGTGTTCGGCGGTCATATGACCCGGCCGGCGACGCAGGTGCTTGCTCATCTGCCGGGTCTCTTTCAGCAGCTGCTGGGTGTCGCGCACCATCTGCGGGTTACCGCACAGCATGACGTGGCTGCTCTCGGCGTTCATCGGCAGGCCGACGGCCTCTTCCAGCGCGCCGGTTTCAATCAGGAACGGGATACGTCCCGTGAGCATGCCCGGCGCGGTTTCCCGGCTCACGACCGACTGGATGCGCAGTTTGCCCGCATAGCGCGCTTCCAGCGCCTGCATCTGCGGCAGATAGCTGAGGTCGGCGGCATAGCGCGCGGCGTGCACCAGTACCAGGTTTTTAAAGCGATCCAGGTCCTTCCCTTCTTCCAGAATTGACAGGTACGGGCCAATCGCCGTGCCGGTGGCGAGCATCCATAGGGTGTCGCAATCCGGTACCTCTTCCAGCACGAAGAAACCGGCGGCTTCGCTGACCACCTGGACTTCATCGCCCGGCTTCAGAGCCGCCAGCCGCGGGCTGAGCTTGCCCTCCGGAACCGTCACCAGATAGAACTCAAGATCGGGGTTGCTGGGGGCGTTGACGTAGGAATAGGCGCGCTGCACGCGTTCTCCGTCTACGTCCAGCCCCAGTTTGGCAAACTGCCCAGCGGTGAAGGGCGCAACCGGCGCGTGAACGGTGAGGCTAAACAGTGCATCAGTCCAGTTCTGTACTTTTACCACTTTGCCCGTAACCCAGTTTGCCATAGCGACTCTCCTCTCAATCCTGTTAACGTATCTTCACCGCGACGAGAGCAGATTTCCAGCCCGAAAAGGCTGGAAAGCTCTATTGATCAAATGTTTTTACAGGATGTGCAGCTGAATATCCGGGTCTTTGCGATCGAGATAATGAATCGATTGAATACGGCGGATGGTGCGGGATTTACCGCGGATCAGCAGGGTTTCGGTGGTGGCCATATTGCCTTTACGGGTGATACCGTCCAGCAGATCGCCCTTGGTGATGCCGGTTGCCGAGAAAACCACGTTGTCGCTGCGCGCCATATCGTCCAGGCGCAGCACTTTGCCTGCTTCAATGCCCATCGCCTGACAGCGTGCCAGCTCGTTTTCGCCGATGCGGCGGTTCTCTTCGCTGTCGCCCTTCACGTGGTGACGCGCCAGCAGACGGCCGTTCATATCGCCGTCCAGCGCGCGGATCACCGCAGCGGAAACGACGCCTTCCGGCGCGCCGCCGATACCGTACATGACGTCAACTTCGCTGTCCGGCATGCAGGTCAGAATAGAGGCGGCAACGTCGCCGTCGGGGATGGCGAATACGCGCACGCCCAGCTTTTGCAGCTCAACAATGACGTCGTCATGGCGCGGCTTGGCTAAGATGGTGACCGTTAATTCACTCAGCGGCTTATTCAGCGCGCGGGCGATATTATGCAGGTTTTCCGCCAGCGGCAGGTTCAGATCGATGGTGCCCTTTGCTCCCGGGCCGACAATCAGCTTTTCCATGTACATATCTGGCGCATTCAGGAAACAGCCCTTATCGCCTACCGCCATGACCGCCAGCGCGTTCGCCTGGCCCATCGCCGTCATGCGGGTGCCTTCGATGGGATCGACGGCGATATCTACCGCATCGCCGTGGCCGGTACCGACGCGCTCGCCAATGTACAGCATCGGCGCTTCGTCGATTTCGCCTTCGCCAATCACGATAGTGCCGTCGATGTTGATCAGGTTGAGCATAATGCGCATGGCGTTGACGGCGGCGCCGTCGGCGGTATTTTTATCACCGCGGCCTAACCATTTGTAGCCTGCCAGCGCGGCGGCTTCGGTGACGCGCGAAAATTCGATGGCCAGTTCTCGTTTCATAATCCACTCATCTGAATAAAAATTATGCGCAGCGTGGCGAGATGACGTTCGCGCTACGCGTTGGAATAGCGTTCGGTTTCCGGCATCCAGCGCTCTATCAGCGCCTGTGCCTGCTGGGGATAGCGTTCGTGAATATGGCGGGCGATGCGCTGAACTTCCGGGATCATGGCCTGATCGCGCAATAAGTCCGCGACTTTAAATTCAGCGTTGCCGGTCTGACGGGTGCCGAGCAGCTCGCCGGGGCCGCGAATTTCCAGGTCTTTTTGGGCGATGACGAAACCGTCATTGCTATCACGCAGAACCTGCAGGCGCTTCTGGGCGGTTTTTGACAGCGGCGATTTATAGAGCAGCACGCAGTGGGAGGCTACCGCACCGCGCCCGACGCGCCCTCGGAGCTGGTGCAGCTGCGCCAGCCCCAGACGCTCCGGGTTTTCGATGATCATCAGGCTGGAGTTGGGCACGTCCACGCCGACTTCAATCACCGTGGTGGCGACCAGCAGATGCAGCTCGCCCTGCTTGAACGCGCTCATTACCGCCTGCTTCTCGGCGGATTTCATACGCCCGTGCACCAGGCCGATATTCAGCTCCGGCAGGGCGAGCTTCAGCTCTTCCCAGGTGGCTTCCGCCGCCTGAGCTTCCAGCAGATCCGACTCTTCAATCAGCGTACAAACCCAGTAGGCCTGGCGACCTTCGTGAGTGCAGGCGTGACGTACGCGGTCAATAATATCGCTGCGTCGCGTATCCGGAATGGCCACCGTCGTAACCGGCGTTCGGCCCGGCGGCAGTTCATCGATGACCGAGGTGTCGAGGTCGGCATATGCGGTCATCGCCAGGGTGCGCGGAATCGGCGTGGCGGTCATAATCAGCTGGTGCGGGTGAAATCCCTGCTGTTGCCCTTTCTCCCACAGCGCCAGCCGCTGATGGACGCCAAAACGGTGCTGCTCGTCGATAATCACCAACGCGAGGCCGTTAAACTGGACCTGCTCCTGAAAGATGGCGTGGGTGCCGACAATCATCTGTACCTGTCCGCTGGCGATAGCCTCCTGCTGCGCCAGGCGCGCTTTGCCTTTTTGTTTGCCAGCCAGCCAGCCCACCTCAACGCCCAGCGGTTCGAACCAGCTGCGGAAGTTATTGGCGTGCTGTTCAGCCAGCAGCTCGGTCGGCGCCATCAGCGCTACCTGTTTGCCGTGGGCGATGGCGCGCAGGGCGGCAAGCGCGGCGACCAGGGTTTTACCGGAGCCCACGTCCCCCTGCACCAGACGCATCATCGGCACGTCCAGCGCCATATCGCGCTCGATTTCAGCCGTGACGCGCGCCTGCGCGCCGGTCGGCGTAAAGGGGAGGGAGGCCAGCAGCTTATCTTTTAGCGTGTCGTTAGCGCTGAGCGCGAGGGCGTGATAGCGCTGGGCGCCTGCCCGCAGCGCCAGCATGCTGAGGTTATGCGCCAGCAGCTCTTCCAGAATTAAGCGCTGCTGAGCCGGATGTTTGCCGCTTTCCAGCTCACTAAGCTGTAACGTGGGCGGCGGGCGATGCAGCGTGCGCAAGGCGTCCGGCAGACTCATCATCCCCTGCGCCAGCTCAGGCGGCAGCAGCTCGGCGATCGCGCAGGTTTCAAGCAGCTCCAGCGCCTGGTCGGTGAGCTTACGCAGCGTAGCCTGCTTGATGCCTTCGGTGGTGGGATATACCGGGGTCAGCGTTTCCTGTAAATCAGGGGTACTCATGTCGCCCTGAACCCGATATTCCGGATGGATCATCTCCGCCCCGTGCTTACCGCGCTTCGCCTCACCGTAGGCCAGCACGCGGCGCCCGGTTGCCAGGCTATTTTTCATCGCCGCGCTGAAGTTAAAAAAGCGCATGGTGAGGATGCCGGAGCCGTCGCTTATCTGGCAGGTCATCATCCGGCGGCCGCCGAAAGTGATGTTGCAGTTGAGGACTTCGCCTTCAACGGTGGCGTAAACGCCGGGCAGCAGTTCGCCGATGTGATACAGATGGGTGCGGTCTTCGTAGCGTAGCGGCAGGTGCAGAAGCAGATCCTGTACCGTATGCAGGCCGATTTTTGCCAGCTTACTGCTCTGGGCCGCGCCAACGCCCGTCAGGGAATTGAGCGGCACCGCATCCAGCAGACGGCCCTGCATGATTACTTCGCCGCCTGCATGGTGGCCCACCACGCGGCATCGGCTTCGACTTCGCCCTGCTCGTTGACGTGGGGGTAGGGAAGTCCCTTGCGTTTAGCAACCTTCGCCAGCACCGGATAGCCGCCTTCAAACAGCAGGCGCTGCTGGTCTTCTTCCGGCAGCATACTGTTCTCGCGCCGGTACATGCCGGCGTTCTGCCGCTGGCGCTGGGCTTCGTAGAGGATAAGCGCTGAGGCGACGGAAACGTTCAGCGACTGCACCATGCCAATCATCGGAATGATGATGTCCTGGTCCGCCAGGTCTAACGCTTCCTGCGTAATGCCGGTTTTCTCCTGCCCCATCAGGATACAGGTGGGACGGGTATAGTCGATTTCACGGAAATCGACGGCGTTATCAGAGAGATGGGTCGCCAGGATCTGCATGCCCTGGCCTTTTAAATGGGTGACGGCCTCGCCAATAGTACGGTGGGTTTTGACCTGCACCCAGCTATTGCTGCCGGCGGCCGCGGAGGCCATGGTACGCATACGGCTACCGGGCCAGATGGCGTGCACTTCATGCACGCCAACGGCGTCTGCGGTACGAATGACCGCAGAGACGTTATGAGGCTTATGGACCTGCTCCATGCAGACTGTCAGGTCAGGCTGGCGCCTGGCGAGCATCTCGCAGATACGCGCATAACGCTGTAAATTCATGATACTTCCATCCTTCGAATGACTCTTTAATCGCTGCGGATTACGCGGCCCATTCTTGGGCCTTGCCCCTTACCGGGCCGCTGTAAGCAGCGTTCAAATCTGCTCCCGGCAGATTTGTCATTCGCTTGCCGCCTTGACGCAATTCGAATGATTTTGTGGAAGAGCTAGTTTCGGTTACGGGTGACTTTTATTACATCCGGCATGACGCGAATTTTGCGCATGATATTCGCCAGATGCACGCGGTCGCGCGCGGTAAGGCGAATAAAGGCGCTGTAAACGCGGCCATCTTTCTCTTCCGTATTCAGGCTTTGAATATTGGAAGAAGCGGTGTTGATCGCCGCGGTAAGATTCGCCAGGGCACCCTGATGGTTGAACATATCCACCTTGATTTCGGTGATAAATTCCTGCGCCGTCTCTTTGTCCCACTCGACCGCCATAAATTTCTCCGGCTCTTTCTGATAGCCGCGAATGTTACGACAGGACTCATGGTGAATAACCAGGCCTTTGCCCGGGCTGACGTGCGCGATAATCGGGTCACCGGGGATCGGACGGCAGCATTTGGCGAAGGTGATCAGCACGCCATCCGCGCCTTTAATCGGCAGATGATTATGGCCGACAGGCGCTGGCTGTACAGGCACGGCGGTGGTTTCACCCTGCTGCAGGTTTTTTGCTACCACGACGCTCATGGCGTTGCCGAGGCCGATTTCGGCCAGCAGATCGTCAAGCGTGGTCAGCTTCATGCGCTCAAGTTCACGCTGAATGTTCTCTGGCGGGATCTCGGCCAGCTTGCGGCTACCGCCGAGGGCGTGATTGAGCAGGCGGCGCCCGAGGCTTACGGAGTCGTCGCGCTTAAGGTTTTTCAGCAGCTGGCGAATTTTGGCGCGCGCTTTCGAGCTGACGACAAAGTTCAGCCATGCGGCGTTCGGACGTGCGCCCGGCGCGGTGATGATTTCCACCGTCTGGCCGCTGGAGAGCGACTGCGACAGCGGATACGGCTGGCGGTCGACGCGGGCGCCGACGCAGGCATGGCCGATGTCGGTATGCACCGCGTAGGCGAAATCCACCGGCGTCGCGCCGGCGGGCAGTTCGACAATGCGCCCTTCCGGGGTGAAAACGTAAATTTCATCCGGGAACAGATCGGATTTCACGCTCTCAATAAATTCAAATGAACTACCGGCGCTCTGCTGGAGCTCCAGCAGGCTCTGCATCCAGCGCTGGGCGCGGATTTGCGCCGTGGTGCTGCTCTCGCCGCCGTGCTCTTTATAAGCCCAGTGCGCCGCCACCCCCATTTCCGCCATCTGGTCCATGTCTTCGGTACGAATTTGTACCTCAACCGGGACGCCGTGCGGGCCGATCATCGAGGTGTGCAAAGATTGATAGCCGTTCGCCTTTGGAATGGCAATATAGTCTTTGACGCGACCCGGACGCGGCTTGTAAAGGCTGTGCATCTGGCCAAGCACGCGGTAGCAGGTGTCGGAATCATGGACAATCACGCGGAAAGCGTAGATATCCATAATCGAGTGAAAGCGCTGCTCTTTGAGCACCATCTTGCAGTAGATGGAGTACAAATGCTTTTCGCGACCGCTAACGCGACAGGGAATTCCCGCTTCCTGCAGGCGCCCTTCGATTTCGGAGAGGATCTTTTGAATCATCTCCTTACGGTTGCCGCGCGCCGCTTTAACCACCTCTTTAATGACGCGGTAGCGGTTAGGATACAGCGCCTCAAAGCCCAGCTCTTCGAGCTCGGTTTTGATGTGATGGATACCTAAACGGTGCGCCAGAGGGCTGTAGATTTCCAGCGTTTCGCGGGCGATGCGGCGGCGCTTGTCCGGGCGCAATGAGCCCAGCGTGCGCATATTATGGGTGCGGTCAGCGAGCTTGATAAGGATGACGCGGATATCCTGCACCATCGCCATAATCATTTTGCGAAAGTTTTCAGCCTGGGCCTCTTTCTTGTCGCGAAACTTAAGCTTATCAAGTTTTGACACCCCCTCTACCAGTTCAGCAACGCTTTTACCGAAAAGCTGCTCCATGTCCTGGTAGGTGGCGGGGGTATCTTCTATCACGTCGTGCAGCAGAGCGGCCATCAGCGTTTCATGGTCGAGTTTCATCTCGGCCAGGATACAGGCTACCGCTACCGGGTGCGTGATATAGGGTTCACCGCTTGAACGTGTCTGGCCCTCGTGAGCGTCACGTGCAACGAGATAAGCCTGCCGAAGACGTTTAATTTGCTCTTCGGGCAGGTAGTTTTGAATCAGCTGATTCAGGCTTTCAAACAGATACAAGGGCGACCCGCAGTGTGATTAACGACGACCTTCAGCAATAGCGGTAACGGCTTGTAATTCAGCGGCTTCCTGCTCTTGCTGTTCCTGGCGCTCACGAACGTCGAGGATCTTGTTGTTGATCAGACCTTCTTCGATTTCGCGCAGTGCGATAACGGTAGTTTTATCGTTTTCTTCCGGTACCAGCGGATCCTTTCCGCCTACCTGCATCTGACGAGCGCGACGCGCGGCGACCAGTACCAGGTCAAAACGGTTACCAATTTTCTCTACAGCGTCCTGAACAGTTACGCGTGCCATACTTAAAATGCTCCACAGGTGAAGAAATGACTGGGCATGATACTGAATGTGGGTTCAGTCTGCCAACAGTTTGGTGATTAAAGCGCCATGTCGCTGCTTTTGGCGGCTCATGCGCAGACGTTCGGCGCGAATAATAATTTTCAGATCGCTCAGCGCGGTATCAAAATCATCATTCACAATCAGGTAATCATACTCCGCGTAATGGCTCATTTCTGCAACTGCCTGCGCCATACGTTTTGCGATAACCTCTTCGCTGTCCTGACCGCGGCCGCGCAGGCGACGATCAAGCTCATCTTTTGACGGCGGCAGGATAAAAATGCTGCGCGCGCCGGGCATTCTGTTGCGGATTTGCTGCGCGCCCTGCCAGTCGATATCAAGGAAGACGTCGACGCCGGTCGCCAGTACCTGCTCGATAGCTTCGCGCGAGGTGCCGTAATAGTTGCCAAAGACTTCTGCATGTTCAAGAAAAGCGTCTCTGCCAATCATCGTCCTGAATTCGTCGTGATTCACAAAGAAATAGTGTTCACCGTGCACTTCACCCGGGCGCGGAGCGCGCGTGGTATGCGAAACAGAAACCTGAGAGTCGTACAACGGTTGGGTTTTTAATAAAGCCTGAATCAGGCTGGATTTACCCGCGCCGCTAGGGGCGGAAACAATATAAAGCGTGCCTTGAGCCATGAGTGTCTTTTGTATGTGGTGGTCGAAATAGAGCTTACATACGAGCCTATTATACACGGCGGCACCGCGTGACGCAGTCCCTGTCACACTTTTTGCGTTCTTTCTTTCATTTTGCTTGCCGTTTCCCTGATTTCTCCGGGCGTTGCAGAAACAACGCAGAAAACCTGGATGCCTGCTCGCAGCGTTAAAAATCCCTCCTCGCGGACGAAAATACGCCTGCGGCACAATCGGCGACGAGAAAACAGGAGGGCATCGCGATGCAAAATGGAGTCTGGGCGCTGGTGCTGTGGATGCTGGTGGGAGACGGGCAGGCAGCCTGCCCCGCATGGCCGCAGGCCAGGGCCGATCGGGAGATTGAACGTCTCAGCCAGCAGATAACGGAATGGAAAAACGCCTACTGGCAGCAGGGGAGCAGTACGGTAAGCGATGAGGTCTATGACCAGCTTGCGGAGCGGCTGGCGTACTGGCGGCGCTGCTTCACCGGCGAGGCTCCCGCTCACGACGCGTCTCCTCCCCTAAAAGGGGAGGCCAGACATCCGGTGGCGCACACCGGCGTGCGTAAACTGGCAAATCAAGCCGACGTGGCGCGCTGGATGCGCGGTCAATCCGGCCTGTGGGTGCAGCCTAAAGTTGATGGCGTCGCGGTCACGCTCGTGTATCGGCAGGGGCGTCTGACCCAGGCGATAAGCCGGGGTAATGGCCTGGCCGGGGAAGACTGGACGGCCAGGGTCTTGCAGATCCCCTCCGTGCCTAAAGTCTCTGACGGCGTACTGGCGAATAGCGTTCTACAGGGTGAGCTGTTCCTGCTCCGCGAGGGGCACGTGCAAAAGCAGATGGGCGGCATGAACGCGCGGGCAAAAGTTGCCGGCATGATGATGCGCCAGCAGGCTGCGGCGGATCTTAATCAGCTGGGTCTTTTTATCTGGGCATGGCCCGATGGGCCGCAGGATATGAAACAGCGGCTGGCGCTGCTGCGGCAGGGCGGCTTTCTTTACAGCGCGCTTTTTTCGCACCCTGTCGCGGATGCGCAGCAGGTTGAACAGTGGCGCCAGCGCTGGTTCACTTCACCGCTGCCTTTTGTCAGCGATGGCGTCGTAGTGCGGCGGGAAAAAGCATCTCCCGGGCGCTTCTGGGTTCCGGGTCAGGGCGATTGGGTCATCGCCTGGAAATACCCGCCCGCCTCGCGCGTCATGGAGGTTCGCCGTATCAGCTTTAGCGTCGGGCGCAGCGGTAAAATAGCCGTGGTGGCGCATCTGGAACCGCAGATGCTGGACGATAAGCGCGTGCAGCGGGTGAGCGTCGGTTCGGTATCCCGCTGGTACAATCTGGATATCGGTATTGGCGACCAGCTGCAAATCAGCCTTGCCGGGCAGGGGATACCGCGCATCGATTCGGTCGTCTGGCGCACGGCTCAGCGTAATAAACCCCAGCCACCGGCGGCGCGTTTCAATGCTTTAACCTGCTATTTTGCCACGCCCGAGTGTGCGGAACAGTTTCTTTCGCGGCTGGTCTGGCTCTCATCCCGATCGGTTCTTGATATTGACGGCGTGGGAGAAGCGCTATGGCGGTCCCTGCATGACGCGCGCAGCATGGAGCATCTCTTTTCATGGCTGGCGTTTACGCCGGAGCGGCTGCAAGCCATACCGGGGGTCTCGACGCTGCGCGGGCAGAGGCTGTGGCACCAGTTCAATCTTGCGCGCGAACGGCCTTTTCTGCGCTGGATCCAGGCGATGGGAGTCCCTATACCGAAGACGGCGTTTGCCCGGCTGAAGGAGGATGACTGGCGACGGATGCAGGAGCGAAACGAAGAGCAGTGGCGGCGCCTGCCGGGGATCGGGGCGGAAAGAGCGCGGCAGCTGGTGACGTTCTTACATCACCCGGATGTTGCCGCACTGGCGAAGTGGCTAAGCGGGCAACGCGTTCCGGGATTCTGAAAGCATTAATGTGCGCTATGGTTGTAGTTAAATACCGGCAGGCCCAGCTTCCAGCGCAGCGCCAGCATGCGGGCGGTAAAGCCGAACAGCAGGGTGGAGATCACCACCACATCGTGGTTGCTGACGTAATGCTGAAGCGCGATGTATAAAATCGCGGCGGCGAATGACACTCCGGCGTAAAGCTCTTTCTGGAACACCAGCGGGATACGCTTGCAGAACATATCGCGCAGCACGCCGCCAAAAACGCCGGTGATGACGGCGGCAATGGAGGCGATGACCGGGCCCTGGCCCATATCCAGCGCGATCTGGGCGCCAATAATAGAGAACACGATCAGGCCGAGCGCATCAAGCACCAGAAACAGGCGGCGCAGATGCGGCATCACCGGCGCGGCAATCGTGGTCAGGACCGCAGCAATGGCGACAATAATGACGTACTCGGGGTGCTGCACCCAGCCCAGAGGGTAGTGGCCGAGCAGAATATCGCGCACTGAACCGCCTCCGAGGGCCGTCGCGGTGGCAATGATAATGACGCCAAACGTATCCATACGGCGGCGCCCGGCAGCCAGCGCGCCGGTCATGGCTTCCGCCGTAATCCCAATCAGATAAAGAATATGAAGCAGCATAAATCCCCCACGGTGATGGCGGAAGGTTAACGATTTGTGCGCAACATCACGATTGAGATTTTCTAAAGTGAATGCATTTGACCTGATTAAACTAATGCGTGATAGGTTTAAATCTGCTGAATTTAACGGTTCATTTGTCATTTGTTCATTTTTAGTGATTATAAAAAGTAATGTGAAAGCCGTCGATGCGTATCGATATTGAAAACGCGATGAATACCTGTTGTTTAACTCTCGACCTTTATCCTTTTATTTTCCTCCTTCAGGGCCTGAGAAAATGACTGCAGCAGCTGGCAATAAAAACTATCTCACCCGCCTGATTGCCGTTGTGCTGACGGGGCTACTTGCCGGCCTGTCAGGCATGGTTCTGGCGCTGATTTTACACGCGATTCAGCACCTGGCCTTTGGCTACAGCCCCGGGCAGATCGTGAGCGCGGAGTCATTTCTACAGGGCGTCACGGATTCATCCTGGCCTCGTCGCCTCTCGGCAATCGTCGCGGGGGGAGCCATCGCAGGATTCGGCTGGTGGCTCCTTGGGCGCTATGGGCAGAAGCGAGTCTCAATAGCGTCAGCGGTGGCAAATCCTTCGGTGGCAATGCCTGCGGGTACTACAACGATTCATGCCCTGTTGCAAATCGTCACCGTGGCGCTGGGCTCTCCGCTTGGCCGCGAAGTCGCTCCGCGGGAAATGGGCGCGCTGGGGGCTGGGATGGTGGCGCGTAAGCTGGGACTGCTGGCGGATGAAACCCGAACGCTGGTTGCCTGCGGCGCCGGTGCGGGCCTGGCGGCGGTGTATAACGTTCCGCTGGCCGGTGCGTTATTCAGCCTTGAGGTAATGCTGCTGTCGTTTAGCTGGGAAAAAACGCTGGCGGCGATTATCACCTCGGCGATTGCCGCGTGGACGGCAACGCTCGGGTTAGGCGAGGAATCGCAATACCATTTTACTTCCGACATCCTGCCGCATTCATTTCTCTGGTGGGCGATTATCGCCGGCCCCATTCTTGGCGCCGGGGCCTGGCTCTTTCGCAAAGCGACCAGCACGGCCCGCTCGCGCGTTCGAAGCAACTGGCAGATGCCGGTTTTCTGTCTGCTGGCGTTTTCCCTGCTTGCCGCCCTCAGCCTCTATTTCCCCCAGCTTCCGGGAAACGGTAAAGGGCCTATGCAGCTGGCTCTCAGCGATGAACTGGGTTTCCCCAGGGCGGCGATGCTGCTGGCGCTAAAAATGGTGGTGATTCTGGCGGTGCTGCGCGGCGGCGCGGAGGGCGGCCTGCTGACGCCGGGGCTGGCGGTCGGCGGCCTGACCAGCCTGCTGCTGTGTATGCTCTGGCAACAGCTGCTTCCCGGCGGAGATTACGGCAGTTTTGCTCTCGTCGGCGCGGCGGCGTTTCTCGCCGCATCCATGCAGATGCCGCTCACAGCGGTCGCGCTGGTGATGGAGTTCACCCACATGGATCACAGCTATCTGGCCCCCACGCTGCTGTGCGCCGCAGGGGCATTTTTAACCTGCCGGATATTGGATAAGAACTACGCCTTCTGAAACGCAGCGAAAATAAAAGGCCATGATTTACCATGGCCTTCTGTCCGTGCGTGGGTTGGCGAGCGAAAAACCGTTACTCGATGTTCTGGATCTGCTCGCGCATTTGTTCGATCAGCACCTTCAGCTCAATGGCGGAGTTCGTCACTTCGGCATTGATTGATTTAGACGCCAGGGTGTTCGACTCGCGGTTGAACTCCTGCATCATAAAGTCGAGGCGGCGACCGACCGCTTCTTTCTTCTTCAGGATATTCCACGTCTCTTTCACGTGCGCTTCCAGACGATCCAGCTCTTCGGCGACGTCTATACGCTGCGCCATCAGCACCAGCTCCTGCTCGAGACGGTTGTTTTCCAGCTGCACTTCCGCATCTTCCAGCTTGGCAACCAGACGCTCGCGCTGCCACTGCAAAATTTCCGGCATATGGGCACGTACTTTAGCCACCTCGGCCGTCACGCCGTCGAGACGCTGTTCGATCAGCGCTTTCAGCGCCTGGCCTTCGGTTTCGCGGGCGACGATAAAGTCATCCAGCGCACCGTTCAACGCGCCCAGAATTTCGGCGGCAATGGCGTCCAGATCCTGTTCATGGGCCGACATCACGCCAGGCCAGCGCAGAATATCTACCGGATTGATTTCGCCTTCGTCGCTCTGCATTTTGACCCAGTTGGCGGCGTTAACCAGCTGCTTTGCCAGTTTTTCGTTAAGGATCAGCTCACCCTGCGCGCTCGGGTCCTGCTCAAAACGCAGGGTACATTCGACTTTACCGCGGGTCAGACGGGAGCGAATACGTTCACGCACCACGGGCTCCAGGCTACGGAACTGCTCCGGCAGGCGGAAGTAGGTTTCCAGATATCGTTGGTTTACCGAGCGCAGTTCCCACGCGGCGCTACCCCATTCACCCTTGATTTCACGCCGGGCGTAGGCGGTCATACTGCGGATCATAGACGTTCCTGTTTTTAAAGGAGAGTGGGGTGGATTATAGCTTTCGAGGCCTTATCAGGATAGGAATAAGCGCGCATTATCCGTATAATGCGCAGCCACATTCGTTTCAAGCCGGAGAACATCATGCGTCCAGCAGGCCGTAGCGCTAATCAAGTGCGCCCAGTAACCCTGACCCGTAACTACACAAAACACGCAGAAGGCTCCGTGCTGGTCGAATTTGGTGACACGAAAGTATTGTGCACCGCTTCTATTGATGAAGGCGTGCCGCGCTTTCTGAAAGGCCAGGGCCAGGGGTGGATCACCGCCGAATACGGCATGCTGCCGCGTTCTACCCACACGCGTAACGCGCGTGAAGCCGCAAAAGGTAAGCAGGGCGGACGCACCATGGAAATCCAGCGCCTGATCGCGCGTGCGCTGCGCGCTGCGGTTGACCTGAAAGCGCTGGGTGAGTTCACCATCACTCTGGACTGCGATGTGCTGCAGGCAGACGGTGGCACCCGTACCGCGTCTATCACCGGAGCCTGCGTGGCGCTGGCCGATGCGCTGAATAAGCTGGTCGCGGCCGGTAAGCTGAAAACCAACCCGATGAAAGGAATGGTGGCGGCGGTCTCCGTAGGCATCGTGAATGGCGAAGCGATTTGCGATCTGGAATACGTTGAAGATTCCGCGGCGGAAACCGATATGAACGTGGTGATGACCGAAGATGGCCGCATCATTGAGGTGCAGGGTACGGCGGAAGGCGAGCCGTTCACCCATGAAGAACTCCTCACCCTGCTGGCATTGGCCCGGGGGGGTATCGAATCCATTGTCACGACGCAGAAGGCGGCGTTGCAAAACTAGTTTTTAAGGCGACTGAGAAGTCGCCTTTTTTTTGTCCGTAGAAAAGTAAGATGAGGAGCGAATCCATGAAACCGTATCAGCGCCAGTTTATTGAGTTTGCGCTTAACAAGCAGGTACTTAAGTTTGGCGAGTTTACGCTGAAATCCGGGCGCAAGAGCCCCTATTTCTTCAACGCCGGCCTGTTTAATACCGGGCGCGATCTGGCACTGTTAGGCCGTTTTTACGCCGAAGCGCTGGTGGATTCCGGGATTGATTTTGACCTGCTGTTCGGCCCGGCCTATAAAGGCATCCCTATCGCCACTACCACGGCGGTCGCGCTGGCGGAACACCATGACCGCGATCTGCCTTACTGCTTTAACCGCAAAGAGGCGAAGACTCACGGCGAGGGCGGAAACCTGGTGGGGAGCGCGCTGCAGGGCCGCGTGATGCTGGTGGATGATGTGATTACCGCAGGCACCGCGATTCGGGAATCGATGGAAATTATTCAGGCCAACGGCGCTGAGCTGGCCGGCGTACTGATCTCTCTGGATCGTCAGGAACGCGGACGCGGCGAAATCTCCGCGATTCAGGAAGTTGAGCGCGACTACGGCTGTAAAGTAATTTCCATCGTGACGCTGAAAGACCTGATTAGCTATCTGGAAGAGAAGCCGGAAATGGCTGAACACCTGACTGCCGTTCGCGCCTATCGCGAAGCGTACGGCGTATAAACATCTGCCCGGCAGGCAACGGTCTGTCGGGTCGATTGCCGGCAAAACGGCCAGCCGCGGCGAGAAGAGCGCCTGGGTATCAATGCGGATAATGCCGGGCATTCCTGCGGGAAGAGATGCAGCCCTTCGGGCTGCACAGAGACCGGCGAGAATTATTTCAGCTGGGCGGCGACCAGCGGCCAGCGGGCGTCAAAATCGTCCGTCGGGCGATATTTAAACTCGCTGCGCACAAAGCGCGATAGCATCCCTTCGCAGAATGCCAATAGCTGGCTGGCCAGCAGGGCTTCATCGACGGTATAGCCTTCGCCTTCGCGCATTTTCTTTTCACGCAACACCTGACGCAGCTGAACTTCAATGCGCTCGAACAGCTGATTGATGCGGTCCTGAAGCCGGTCCTGTTCAAACATCAGCGCATGGCCGGTCAGAATTCTTGTCAGCCCAGGATTACGCTCGCCAAACCCAAGAATCAACAGCACAATCAGACGCAGGCGCGCTGAGGTGTCTTTTTCATCTTTTAAAATCAAATTGATGCGCGTAATCAGGCTGTCTTCGATAAATTCAATCAGGCTGTCAAACATGCGGGTCTTGCTCGGGAAGTGCCGATACAGAGCCGCTTCGGATACGCCAACGGACGCCGCCAGTTTCGCTGTGGTAATGCGCTGACTTCCATCGCTGGATTCAAGCATTAGCGCCAGAGATTGAAGTATTTCTTCGCGACGATTCCTTTTCGCAGTTTGTTTTTCTGCCATGTTTTAAAATACCCCTGAAAAAAAGCACTTGTCAGGCAGGCACCCACAAAGCGACCGCAAGCTGTTGCCTGCGGTGATGTTATTGCATTAGTGCGCTTTGCGATGCTGGTTCCACTTCATCCTTCAGGCAGCCCTTTTGCCGGCAGCGCCCCGAAAGAGTTTTGTCTATCGCCGGGCTTATTGACGCCCTGAGTGACCGAAGCCGCCTTCGCCGCGATCGGTGGCGTCAAAATCTTCCACCAGGTTAAATTCTGCCTGCACAACGGGCACAAACACCATTTGCGCGATACGCTCGCCGGGTTCGATGCTGAAGCTCTGCTGGCTGCGGTTCCAGACGGAAACCATCAGCTGGCCCTGATAGTCAGAATCAATCAGACCGACCAGGTTACCCAGTACGACGCCGTGCTTATGGCCCAGTCCGGAGCGCGGGAGAATCACCGCCGCCAGAGAGGGATCGGCAATATGAATCGCCAGACCGGTTGGCACGAGGGTCGTTGCGCCAGGAGCCAGCTCTACGGCGTCATCGAGACAGGCTCGCAGGTCAAGTCCGGCGGAGCCGGAGGTGGCATAGGTCGGCAGCGGAAATTGCTGACCAACACGCGGGTCCAGAATCTTAACGTCGATTTTTTTCATCATAACGGGTAACGATCTCGTCGAGTAATAATTGGCCCAGGAGTTCCTTGCGCTCAAGTGGTAAGCGCTTATCTCCCTCCTGCCAGAAAAGGTGTAATGCATTGCTGTCGCTGTTAAATCCCTGATTTGGCTGAGAAACATCATTGGCGCAAATCAGATCAAGATTTTTGCGGGCTCGCTTTTGCCGTGCGTATTCTTCCACATTATTTGTTTCGGCGGCAAACCCAACGACGTAAGGGCGGTTGGCCTTAAGCGCGGCGACCCCTGCGACGATATCCGGATTTTTAACCATTTTCAGGGTTAATTCATCACCTTGTTTTTTGATTTTTTCTTCGGCGATGGCGACCGCACGGTAGTCAGCGACCGCCGCACAGCCAATAAAAATATGCTGCTGAGGCGCGCTGTTTTGCACCGCGGCTTCCATTTCCAGCGCGGTGGTGACATCAATTCTGTGTACAAACGGCGGCGTAGGCAGCGAAACCGGGCCGCTCACCAGCGTGACGTTAGCCCCGCGGCGCGCGGCGGCGGCGGCAATCGCGAAGCCCATCTTACCAGAACTGTGATTGGTGATATAACGCACCGGATCCAGCGGCTCGCGGGTGGGGCCCGCGGTAATCATGATGTTCAGATGTTGCAAATCTTTGACAGGCGAGAAATGCTGCGCGGCCATATCCACAATGGTCAGCGGGTCCAGCATCCGCCCCGGGCCAACATCGCCGCAGGCCTGGCTGCCGCTGTCCGGGCCCCAGACCAGCAGACCGCGGGCGGCAATGACGTCCAGATTATGCTGGGTGGCGGCGGCGCGATACATCTGCTGATTCATGGCGGGCACGACGGCGACCGGCGAGGGCGTAGCGAGACAAATCGTCGAAACGAGATCGTTGGCCATCCCTGCCGCGACGCGAGCGATTAGGTCGGCGGTGGCGGGGGCAAGAATGACCAGGTCGGCCCATTTCCCCAGCTCAATATGGCCCATCGCCGCTTCGGCGGCCGGGTCGAGCAGGCTGTCGGAAACCGGATAACCGGATACCGCCTGTAGACTTAATGGCGTAATGAAGGCTTTTGCGGCTTCCGTCATGGCGACGCGGACATCCGCGCCGCGGTCACGCAGGCGGCGCACCAGTTCCGGCGTTTTATAGGCAGCAATGCCGCCGCTCACGCCAAGAACGATCTTTTTACCAGCCAGACTCATCATGATTTTTTCCTGTTGCGGTACACCAGAATTCGCGCATCTTATCACAATCCTGACGGCATCGTGTGCCTCGCGGAGATACACTTTGCGAGGCGCTACGCAGGGATAAAACTTGCGTCTCGGCGGCGCAAAAAGGCTGTGCCAGGATAGCGCGCAGTGGGAAGGAGATACCGCGATGGAAATACAAGAATCCCTCATGCCGAGGGAAAAGATGCAGCGCTACGGTATCGAAGTTTTGTCGGATATTGAGCTGTTGGCGCTATTTTTACGTACCGGTACCCGCACGCAGGACGTGATGACATTTTCGCGGGAGCTGCTACAGCGTTTTGGCTCGCTGTACGGCCTGCTATCGGCGGAGGAGTCGCAGTTTGCTGAGGTGGAAGGCATTGGTCTGGCGAAATATGCGCAGCTAAAAGGGATTGCTGAACTGGCGCGACGCTATTTTAGCCTGCGAATGACGGAAGAACCCTCGCTGGTTACCCCGTCGATGACGCGGGAATTTCTGCAAAGCCAGCTGGCCGACGAAGAGCGTGAGATCTTCATGGTGATCTTTTTAGATAATCAGAACCGGGTATTGAAACATAGCCGCCTTTTTTCTGGTACTCTTAGCCACGTTGAGGTGCATCCGCGAGAAATCGTACGCGAAGCCATCAAAGTGAACGCCGCCGCGGTGATCCTGGCACATAATCATCCATCCGGTAGTCCTGAGCCGAGCAAGGCCGACAGGTTGATTACCGAAAGAGTGATAAAATGTTGTCGATTCATGGATATACGTGTGCTGGATCACCTTGTTATTGGCCGCGGAGCGTACGTATCTTTTGCTGAACGCGGCTGGATTTAGCCCCGATCGCGCGATCCATCGGGATCTTTGTCTGTTCGGGACTTGAGCACATCGCCGAGTCAGCGTATACTACGCCACCTTTGAGAATCTCGGGTTTGGCATTTGGGCCTGGCAATCGAGAGTTCGCTTAGAACTGCGATGACCGGGCTGTAAAGCCTGACGAGGCGCCAATACCCCATACGAAGCTCGAGCTAATTTGATTTTTGGAGAATAGACATGTCCCGAGTCTGCCAAGTTACTGGCAAGCGTCCGGTGACCGGTAACAACCGTTCCCACGCACTGAACGCGACTAAACGCCGTTTCCTGCCGAACCTGCACTCTCACCGTTTCTGGGTTGAGAGCGAGAAGCGTTTTGTCACCCTGCGCGTATCTGCTAAAGGTATGCGTGTTATTGATAAGAAAGGCATCGATACAGTTCTGTCCGAACTGCGTGCCCGTGGCGAAAAGTACTAAGTACTTAGAGGAAATAAGTCATGGCTAAAGGTATTCGTGAGAAAATCAAGCTGGTTTCTTCTGCTGGTACTGGTCACTTCTATACCACCACGAAGAACAAACGTACTAAGCCGGAAAAACTGGAACTGAAAAAGTTCGATCCAGTTGTCCGTCAGCACGTTTTATACAAAGAAGCTAAAATCAAATAATTTTAGATTCCTTGTAAAGAAAAACCCCGCCTCGGCGGGGTTTTTTGTTATCAAGACTACGCTACCGTCTACACCGTTGGCGCTGGCGAACGTTTACCCCCTGCGCCAGGCGGAAGAGCATGCTGAACAATAATTGCCCTGAACCTCGTTGCTGAACGCGGTAAGATAGTGCATCCTGCCGTTTTTGTTCGAGAAAAGAATGCCTGAATTACCTGAAGTAGAAACCAGCCGCCGCGGCATTGAGCCGCACCTGGTGGGAGCCACCATCCTGCACGCCGTTGTGCGCAACGGGCGCCTGCGCTGGCCGGTTTCTGAAGAGATCTATCGTCTGAGCGACGTTCCGGTGCTCAGCGTACGCCGCCGCGCTAAATATCTGCTGCTGGAACTGCCCGACGGCTGGATTATCGTCCACCTTGGGATGTCGGGAAGCCTGCGTATCCTGAGCGAAGAGCTGCCCGCGGAAAAACACGATCACGTGGACCTGGTGATGAGTAACGGCAAGGTGCTGCGCTATACCGACCCGCGTCGTTTTGGCGCCTGGCTGTGGACCAAAGCGCTGGAAGGGCATCCGGTGCTGGCGCATCTGGGGCCGGAGCCGCTGAGCGATGAGTTCAACGCCGATTATCTGCAGGCGAAGTGCGCGAAGAAAAAAACCGCGATTAAGCCCTGGCTAATGGATAATAAGCTGGTGGTCGGGGTGGGCAATATCTACGCCAGCGAATCGCTCTTTTCGGCGGGCATTCACCCCGACAGGCTGGCCTCTTCGCTGTCGCGCGAGGAGTGCGAGCAGCTGGTGAAAGTGATTAAGCTGGTCCTGCTGCGCTCCATCGAACAGGGCGGGACGACGCTGAAAGATTTCCTGCAAAGCGACGGTAAACCGGGCTACTTTGCCCAGGAACTGCAGGTGTATGGCCGCAAGGGCGAGCCGTGCCGCATTTGCGGGACGCCGGTTATCGGCAGTAAACACGCCCAGCGGGCGACGTTTTATTGCCGCCAGTGTCAGAAGTAAAGTGCGGGGGTTGCCGTGAACCTGGCTTGCGCTGCGCTTAGCCGGGCTACAGGGCTGCGCTTGGTCCGGTAGCCCGGACAGATGCGCAGCATCGCCTCCGGGAAGAGCCTAGACGGCGCAGGATTACAGCTTCTTCAGCAGCGCCTGGTGAACGTTTGCCGGCAGAAAGTGAGAGACGTCGCCCTGGTGGCGCGCCACTTCTTTCACCAGCGAAGAGGAGATAAACGACCACTCTTTGCACGGCATCAGAAACACGCTCTCCAGCGTCGGCATCAAATGACGGTTCATATGCGCCAGCTGCATCTCATATTCAAAATCCGCCACCGCCCGCAGGCCGCGAATTAAAATGTTCGCCTGCTGCGCGCGGGCAAAATTGGCCATTAAATCGCTGAAGCCAATAACCTCAACGTTGACCAGATGCGCCGTTGCCTGGGTGGCCAGCGCGATGCGCTCGTCGAGAGTGAACATCGGCTTTTTGCTCGGGCTGGCGGCGATAGCCAGCAACACCTTATCGAACATGCTGGCCGCGCGGGTGACGATATCGATATGGCCGTTGGTGATAGGGTCGAAGGTTCCCGGATAGATCGCTTTTGTGCTCATAATGACACTTTCTCCGAGTAGCCGCGGCTCAGGGCCCACAGCTCGGTGTATTTATTAAACGTGTATTGCGCGTTGACCACCGCCAGCAGCCAACCTTGTTTCCCATCCAGAATGCCCCCGCGCAGCAGCAGCGTTTTCACAAAGGCGCCCAGCGTATGGCCGAAGATAGCGGCCAGCGAGGTCTTTTTGCCTCTCTGATGGCGCTCCTGCGCCCAGGCGGCGGCGTAGGCCAGCTGCTTTTGCTGAAAGCCGGAGAAATCACGGCAGGTCAGATGCAGCAGGTCGCCCGCGAGTTCGATAACCCGCGCGCCCTGGGCGTCGAGAGATTCGTGGACCAGATTATCGTTATAGCGGTAACGGTCGCGTTCGTACAGGCGCATCACGCGGTCGGGGTACCAGCCGCTGTGGCGCATAAAGCGGCCAAGGAAATAGTTGCGCCGGGCGATGCTGTATATCGCGCCGGTTTGCGGCGCGGCCAGCACGCTGCGGATAGACTGCGCAAGCTCCGGAGTGACGCGCTCGTCGGTATCGATCATCAGCACGTAGTCGCCGGTGGCGTAGGCCTGGGCGCGCTGGCGCTGAATACCGTAGCCCTGCCAGTCGCGATTGACATGCACCTGAACGCCCTGGCTGCGAGCGAGTTCGACGGTGTTGTCGCTGCTGCCGGAATCCAGCAGCACTATCTCATCGGCCCAGCTTACCGACGCCAGACAATCAGGCAGCAGATCCGCCGCGTTTTTGGCGATCATAACGACCGAGAGTCGAGGCGACATTAGTGGCTCCGCTGCGGCAGATAGGGTTGCAATAACTGTAGCAGACGGGAGAGCGCGCCCTGGTTTTGGTGCAGAACTTCCACCGCATGGCGACCGTACCACAGACGGTAATCTTCATCGGTCAGCAGGTTAGACACCTGCGTTACCAGCGAGTCGGCGTCGGTGACGGTAATCAGTCCATCGTCCTGCTGCAGCTTGGCGCAGATATCTTTGAAGTTGAACGTGTGCGGACCCATCAGTACCGGTATCGCATGGGCGGCGGGCTCCAGCGGGTTATGGCCGCCGCGCTCCACCAGGCTACCGCCGACAAACGCGAGGTCGGCAATACCGTACAGCAGCATCAGCTCGCCCATGGTATCGCCAATCACCACCTGGGTACTGTTCGACGGGATTTCGCCGGTGCTGCGCAGGGTGTAGCTCATTCCCGCTTTCTGCACCATCTCGCGGGCGTCGCCGAAGCGCTCCGGATGGCGCGGGACAAGGATCAGCAGCAGGTTGGGGAAACGCTCCAGCAGCTGCTTATGCGCCTGAAGAATAATTTGTTCTTCGCCGTCGTGGGTGCTGGTGGCAATCCATACCTGGCGATGCGGCGCCCACTGGCGGCGCAGGGTGATGGCGCGAGCCGCCAGCTCTGGCGTGACCGAAATATCAAACTTCAGGCTGCCGGTGACCGCCAGCTGATTGCGTTTCAGGCCAAGAGCGATAAAGCGGCTGGCGTCTTCTTCATTCTGCGCGGCGATAAGGGTAATGCGGCTCAGCAGCCGACGCATAAATTTCCCCAGTTTGGCATAGCCTTTCGCCGAGCGTTCGGAGAGGCGGGCGTTGGCGATTACCAGCGGGATTTTACGCTTATGCAGCGTGGCGACCATGTTCGGCCACAGTTCGGTTTCCATGACGATAACCAGCTTCGGCTGAACGGTATTGAAGAAACGGTTCATCGCGCCGGGCAGATCGTAAGGCAGATAGACGTGATGCACGTCTTTGCCGAAAGCGGACATGGCGCGTTCAGAGCCGGTTGGCGTCATGGTGGTGACGGTGATCGGCAGATAGGGGTAACGGTGGCGTAGCGCGCGCACCAGCGGAATCGCCGCCAGCGTTTCACCTACGGAAACGGAATGCAGCAGGATGCCACCCGGTTCTACCTTGTTCTGGCAGAAGCCATAACGTTCCTTCCAGCGTTTACGATAGGCAGGGGCCTTACGGCTGCGTAACAGCAGTCGCAGCCACACCAGCGGCTGAATGAGGTAAAGTAGGGCGGTATAAAGCAATTCCAAGCGATTTATCCGTATTTATGTTTTTGCGGGCAAATTCTAAGCATTTAACCCGCGTAAAGCTATCTCTTTGGCGGAAACTAAGGGATTCAGTATTAAGCCGCGTCGCGATAGCGCTTGATGCGCAGATAGCGGCGTCCAAGACGCCAGCGTAGACGGAACGTACGGGCGTTTTTCCAGATCAGGCGCCAGATACCGCGGTCAAAGAACTCTTTAATGATAATATGCTTTTTTGACTCATCTTTCATGCTATCGAAGGTATGAATAATCCCCAGCCCCTCTTTGGCGATCTGCCAGCGGCAGGCGGAAATATCGCGAACCTTGTCCGGATAGCGCTGGTTGATGGCGTCCAGCATCTCAAGAATCTTCATATAGTGGCGCGCTGAACGCATCAGCGTGTCGTCGTTGTCCGGCTTATGCGACACCGATTCCGAGTGAATATAGTAATCGTAGAACTGCTCGCTGGTGTACTGCACGCGTTCTGCCGCCAGCAGCACTTCGGTGGTCCAGGGAATATCCTGATGGCGCAGGCCAGGCTCAAAGTGGAAGCGGTGGCTGGCGATAAACTCCCGGCGGTAGATATTCAGCCAGGTGACATGCAGGAACTTACGAGAATCCAGCGCCTGCTTTAACCAGACGTGGCCGGGCAAAACGCCGGTCGACTGTAGCCGGTCCAGCGGGAAAATAGGATGGATATCTTTTTTCGTCTCGTAGACGTAGCGGCCGTTGCAGGTGGCGACGTCAAGATTGCCCTTTTCCGCCATCTCCAGAAGCGTACGGTACATGCCCGGGTAAAGCTTATCGTCGATATCCGGGAAGGTCAGGTACTTACCCGTCGCCGCGGCGAGGCCGGTATTGCGCGCCACCGACACGCCCTGGTTTTCCTGCTCCAGCACGAGCACGTTTTGCAGGCGGTCTTTCCACTGGTCGATAACCGCAAGGCTGCCGTCCGTCGACCCGTCGTTCACCAGGATCAGTTCATAGCTTTCCAGCTGCTGTTGCTCAAGGCACTCAAAGAATTGCGCAAGGAATTTTTCGCCGTTATAGACGGCGGCTACGATGCTTAGTAAAGGCGTTTGACTCATAACTCATTCGATCCTGGTTGAATAACGGCGTCAGGCGCTGCGCAGCTGACGATACTGCTGACAAATCGATGCCACGCTGAACTTCTCCAGCGCCGCTGCGTCGATGGCCGGCGGGCTATGGTAAATGCTTTGCATCGTCTGAGCCAGCGCCGGGCTGTTGAGATCCGCCAGGCCACGCGACAGCTCGCCGGTGAGGATCTCGGTCACGCCGCCCGGGCAGCGGGTGCTGGCGACCGGCGTATCCAGCAGCAGCGCCTCAACCACCACGTTGCCAAAGCCTTCGCTATCGGAGCTGAGGACCAGCATCCGCGCGCCTTTAATCCACGGCAGCGGGTTTTTCTGGAAGCCCTTAAACAGGACGCGATCGGCAACCTGTAGCTGCTGCGCCAGCTGGCGCAGGCGCAGCTCTTGTTCCGGTTTTCCCTGCCCCAGCAGTACCAGCGGCGCATCGATACCGCTTTGCGCATACGCCTCAATCAGGCGGTCGTGGCGTTTACCGGGATGAAAGCGGCCCACGTGGATAATATAGTCGCCGTCGGGGCGCTGGCTGGGTTCTTCAGCCGCGGCGCGCAGAGCGGGGATATCAAACGGGTTATAGATGGTTTTCAGCTGGGCCGGGCGAATGGCGAACTGCTCGACCAGGTCTTGACCTACCGCATCGGAGACGGCGACGACGTTGCGTCCCCGGTAAACGCGCCCGATTTTCTGCTGTTTCAGCCAGCGGTCAAAACCGCTGCGGTGTCCGAGATAGGACGCGGAGAACACGCCGTGCAGGCAAAACCAGACGTTGCGCCCGTTCAGCAGGCGGCTGCGGGAGACAATGCGGTCGGTTTTATGCAGATTCGAGAGCACCAGATCGAAACGGCCCTGCTGTTCTGCCTTCTCGATTGCCGCATCAAGCTGGCGCGCGCGCCGGGACAGCTCCGTCAGCTTGCGCCACGGCTTGCGGCAGCGATCGGCGATGACCTGATAATCCAGCCCTTCCGGCAGCGGATAATCGCAGACGTCGCGCAGGGAAAAAAGTGATACCTGTTCACCCTGGCTAAGAAAATGCGCTGCCAGCGTCAGCACGACTTTTTCCGCGCCGCCGCCGGGCAGGCCGTCGATAACAAACAGTATGCGCATCGTTATTTCACCAAATCCTGATAGAGGGAGAGCAGCTGCGCCGAGAGACGTTCGCTGGTGCAGGTCATGATGCGCTCGCGGGCGCGTTCGCCTTGCGCAGAGCCTAACGCCCGGGCGGGCAGGGCGCTAACCGACTCCTGCAGGGCCGGGATATCCAGCGCATCGCAAACGTAGCCATTGCTGCCCTGAACAATAAACTCCGCGCCGCCGCAGCCGGTAGTCGTAATCACCGGCAGGCCGCAGGCCATCGCTTCGAGAATGACGTTGGGAAACGGATCGTACAGCGTCGGCAGCAGCAGGCCGTCGGCCATCTGATAGAACGGCAGGGTTTCCGACTGCATGCCGAAGAAGCGCACCCGCTCCTCGCAGTTCAGCGTTTTCGCCAGCTGCTGATAGCGGCCCTGCTCTTTATCTTTGCCCACCACCAGCAGGTAGCGGTTGGTCGGGGCGATGGCGCGGATCGCCGCATCCAGCCCCTTGCGCTCAAAGCCGGAGCCGACGTAGATCAGGCAGGTCGCTTGGATCGGCAGATTCCATTTGGCGCGCAGCGCGACAAAGGCTTCTTCCGTCGGCGGCAGAAAACGCTGGTTATCGATAGCGTTATAGATAACGTGGATTTTTTCCGCCGGCAGGCCGAAGTCTTCAATAATCTCGCGTTTAATCATCTCCGCGTTGCAGATAACGCCGCGCAGGTGCGCGTCCTGGTACATGTCGCGCTCGGCCTGCATCACATAGCGATGGTAGCGGTCGGCAAACAGCAGGCGGCTTTTCCAGCCGGGCAAAATGCGCGAGCGCTGCTGCAGCCAGCGGCGGTGCACGCCGTCTCCGGCGCGGTACAGGTCGCAGCCGGGGATACGCTCGTGGCTTTGCACCAGATCGAAGGCTTCGCGCTGCCATAGCTGGCGGGCGGCGTCGGCAAATCCTCGCTCGCGGCTGATCCGCCCCCATTTGCGCGGATTGCAGATGTGGATGTTCCACTCGGGCTTCACCGGCCCCTGCCATTCGCGGGTGATGACGTTCAGTTCAAGATCGCTGTCGTCGAGGGCTTCCAGCGCGCGGGAGACAAAGCGCTCCGCGCCGCCGTCCGGGCGATACTTCTGGCGTACCAGAGCCAGCCTGAATTTACTCATGCCAGTACCTTTTTCGCCGCCGCGATAACCGCGTCGGTGGGGATTAAATCGAGAAAGCGTTCGTTGGTGTTGGTATCAATGTCGTCAGGATCGGGAATCGCTCCGAAATCACCCGCCCAAATCACCTCGCCCTGCGCCTGCCATGGACGCCAGAAGGTGAGCTTGGAGGGGCCGAATAGCGCCACCAGCGGCGTACCGAGCGCGGCGGCCATATGCATCGGCACGGAGTCGACGCCGATAAACAGGCGGGCATGGTCGATGACGGACGCCAGCTGGCGCAGGGTGAGCAGCCCGGCGAGGGAGTGCAGGCGAGCATTGGGGCAGCCCGCCATAATGGTGTCGATCATCTGCTTCTCTCTGGCGTCAGGGCCGGAGGTCAGCACGACCGGGTAGCCTGCTTCAGAAAGCGCGTTTATCAGGGCGCTCATCCGCCCTTCGCGCCAGCACTTAAAGAACCAGCGGGAGGTTGGCTGAATGACGATATAGTTATCCTGAAATCCTGCCGGCAGCAGCGCGCGGCTGGCGCGCCAGTCCTGCTCGCTGTAGCCCATCGTCGCCGGCGCGTCAGCAATATCCAGCCCAAGCGGCGCCAGAATCGACAGATTCTGCTGCACGGTATGCAGCTGGTTATGCCGCTCGGTTGAGGCGAGGGCGGTATGGCAAAAACGCCAGGCCGGGTGGCGACGCTTCGGAAAGTCAAAGCCGATACGGATGGCCGCCCCGGTCAGTTTGGTGATGATCGCGCTGGGCCACTGATCGGCAAGATTGAGCACCATATCGTAGCGCTGCTGGCGGAGCGTGCGAATCAGCCGCCACTCCATCTTCAGCTGATGGCCGGCGCCCTGTTTTTTCCAGCGCCGGTCAATGCCGTAAATGTGGCGGATATCCGTATTCGCTGCGAGCATATCCCGGGTTTCTTCATAAAGCAGCACATCCACGCTGGCGGCGGGATATTGCTGCTTAAGCGCGTGAATAAGCGGCGTTATCAATAACATATCGCCATGATGGCGAAGCTTAATAACCAGGATTCGCGCCGGGTTCACGCGGCCGGAAGTGCGGGTTTCAGGCGTCATTCTCTATTCTTCATTCAGGGGCAGGGCTCCGATTCTAGGGGATCAGATAGATTGAGAGAAGCCTTGTCTTGCTCTACCATGACCCGATACGTATGGCCTGAGGACGTTTTCGTGCACAAACCCGCATTTCTCATCACGATTGATACAGAGGGTGATAACCTCTGGCAAAAACATGACAGCATCACCACCGAGAATGCGCGCTATCTACCGCGTTTTCAGCAGCTTTGCGAAAAGTATGGTTTTAAACCGGTCTGGTTGACCAACTATGAAATGGCCATCGACCCGGTTTATATCGAATTTGCCAAAGATGCGATCGCCCGGGGAACCGCGGAAATCGGTATGCATCTTCACGCGTGGAACAGCCCGCCGACCGATCCGCTCACCGATGACGACTGGCGACATAAACCGTATTTGATCGAGTACAGCGATGCGGCGATGCGGGCAAAAGTCGACTATATGACCCGCCTGCTGGAGGACACCTTTCAGACCAAAATGGTCAGCCATCGCGCCGGGCGCTGGGCGTTTGACGAGCGCTACGCGCGTCTGCTGGTGGAGTATGGCTATCTGGTGGATTGCTCGGTTACCCCGAGGGTGAACTGGAAGACGGCGAAAGGCGCGCCGCAGGGCGACGGCGGTACCGATTACCGTCATTTCCCGCAGCACGCCTATTTTCTTGACGAGAATGATATCCGTCGTGAAGGACAATCATCGCTGCTGGAAGTGCCGATGAGCATTCAGTACAAGCATTCCGCGTGGATGAATAGCCTGAAGCAGGGCTACGATCGCCTGCGCGGCAAAGTACGCTCGCCGTCGGTACACTGGCTGCGTCCGATGGGCGGCAACGTTGAGACGATGAAAAAAGTGGTCGAACAAACGTTGACTCAGGGTAATGACTACGTCGAATATATGCTCCACTCTTCAGAGTACATGCCCGGCGGCAGCCCAACGTTTAAAAACGAGCAGGATATCGAGCGCTTATATGCCGATCTGGACGCTTTTTTCAGCTGGCTGGCGCCGCAGGTGAAGGGAATGACGTTGGCGGAGTACTACCAACAGAAACTCACACAGCGATAAAAGATCACAACCAGGTACCGTATGCGTATCGTGAAGCAGTTTACGCGGAAGAAAAATGCCTTCTTCCGCGAAATTAAGTTTAATTTAATTAACTATCGTTATAGAAATAAAAGCGCACGCCAGCCCTTTAATTTCGCGAAGATTCAGCATGTTTTATTATTGCGCCTGGATGACAAAGTTGGGGATATGGTCGTAACGACCGGCTGCGCAAAGCTTTTAGCTGACCGGGGCTATAAGGTTTCGGTTCTTACCGGGCCGGTTTGTAAGCAGATGCTTGCCGGTGCGGATTTTCTTGAGCAGGTTTATTTATATCAGCCGCGGATGCCGTTAAACGCACTGCGTGCGGCAGGATTTGACGCGGTCGTTGATTTTGATGACGTGAAAACCTACGAGCGTTTTAAACTGCTGGCTGATTTACGCCCTGGCTGCGTTATCGGTTTTAATAAACAAGAATATAAGCTTTACGATCACTCTATCCCTTTTCTGGATAGCAGCAGCCATATTTCCGCGCGCTATAAAGCCGTCGCCAGGCTATTTGGCATAGAACACCCTCATTACCACTATCATCTGCCCGGCGATGCTTTTGAGCGGGAAAGAGTCAAAACACTGCTGGCTCAGCACAAGGGGAGTCAGCTCTGTATTGCCATAAACCCGTTTACCGCCTCAACGGATAAAGACTTTTGCCGTCATCAGGTTTCTGCTCTGATTGAACGCTTATATACGCTCCCTTATAAAATTAGCGTCGTGATGGTCGGGCATAGCGAGAAAATTCGTCAGCTTAATCTGGAAACGGCGCTGCATCTGCCAGATAGCAATATTAATTCAGCGGTTGAGATTGTTCGCCACTGCGATCTGGTGATTACGGCGGATACCGCCATCGTGCATATTGCTCGCGCGTTCGACAAGCCCATGGTGGCGGTTTACAACAAACGTAAACTCAAAGATACCGGTTTGCCGGGCTATACCATTTGGGCGCCGGGTTATGACAAGGCCAGACAAATTGTCTGCGAAGAGACTAACGTCGCCGACATGACCATTGACGCGGTCTGGCCGGTCATCAAAGCGCAGGTGGATGCCCTGATCGCCGCTCGCCAGCAGGCGTAAAAAACCACCTGCATAGCAGGTGGCATTGATTTCGCCCCATAGGGGCGCAC